>NZ_CADFEC010000007.1:0-339360 GCF_902833195.1 Burkholderia sp. BCC1638 | reverse complement strand
TCTCGACCGTCGAGCTGACCAACGCCCTGGAGCAGGAGAAGTCCATCGGCAAACAAGGCCAGATCGCCCACAAGCTGATGTACGTCGACCTGGTGATCCTCGACGAACTGGGCTATCTGCCGTTCAGCCAGACCGGCGGTGCATTGCTGTTCCATCTGCTCTCAAAGCTATACGAGCACACGAGCGTCGCGATCACGACCAATCTCAGCTTCGGCGAGTGGGCGAGCGTGTTCGGGGACGCAAAGATGACGACGGCGCTGCTGGACCGCGTCACCCATCACTGCCACATCGTCGAAACGGGCAATGAATCGTGGCGCTTCAGGACCAGTTCTGCCAAGGCAAAGACAACAAGAAAAAGAGCGGCAAAACCAGCAGGTAACGAAGAGTTATCCACACCGGAATAGATGTACTACGCTGTCTCGGGGTGGGTCAGATTTAGATGAAATCGGTGGGTTAAGACTCGGTGGAAATCAACACCAGGACTCAAAAAACGTTCAGCTACGATCTACTTAGTCGCGTAATAAAAAGGTCCAAGATTTGGCAAGCACAGGAAGTACAAAATGAAAGTACGGTTAGAAACAGAGTCGCAAATGATCGCAGTCTACATCGAGACTCCGTACCGGAGCAGTCCGTGAATGGACTGGCATCCTTAGCGCGTACAACCAATTCCTGTCGTAAACGACATCGGCAGGTTAATTCCACAGATGGAGCGCCTGGATCGCCGAAAACCCTTGTGGCGGAAGGCAGCCAGAGTCGAACTGACCCGGGAGTGTCTGACACCCCCAACCGGGTTTGAAGCCCGGCCGTACCACCGGATACGAATGCCTTCCGTGGGAAAAAACCAAAAGAACGACGAGCGCCTACGCCTGTACACCCACCCAACCGCTGTCAGGCCGCAGGAAGTGAAGATCGCGGTGGAAGCGAGTATACCCAACCCGATCGAAGAATTCGAGAATCTGGATCGCACGCTTGCGGCCGAGCCCGGTCGCGTCGCGGAACGTCGCCGCATCGAGCCCGCCGCCGCGCGTCGGCGCGAGATTGGCAACCAGCCCGGCCAGTTCGCGCACGACATCCGCGTGATAGAACAGGTCGCGCACGACCTGATGCACGTCGCCGCGCCGCGCGAGCTTGCGCAGCAGCGTGCGCACGGCATCCTCGGCCGCACCCGTGTCGCGCGCCAGATCGCGGACCCACGGCGGATCGAAGCGCCCCGCATGAATCAGCGGCAGCAGTTGCTGCGCCAGCGCTTCCTCGCGCGCATCGAAACTCACCGCATGCGACGGCAGATGCAACCACGGCCCGCTTCGCGCGACCTCCCCGCCATCCACCAGCGCATCGACCAACGCGCGCCACGGCACATCGCCGACGAGCGGCGCCGCCATCCGTCGCAGGCGTGCCGCATCGAGTCCCTGCTCGTCCGGCACGCGCTCGTGATACGCGCGCAGCGTGTCGATCGCCCGCGCTTGCAGCGCATGCCAGTGCGCTCGCGCGATCACCGTGCCGTCGTTCGACGCACGCTCGCGCTGGCCGATCGCCAGGGCGTCGTCCGGCAACGCGAGCGCGTCGGGCGCGAAGCCCGTCAGGTGCGTGAGCATCGTGCGTGCGATACCGAGCGGCGCCTGCGCAAGCAGCGCATCGAGCCGCCCTTCGTCGAGCCATGCCGCGAGTGCGTCGAGCCATGCGCGACGCGCGGGCGTGCGGCGCTTGCGCGCGGGACCGAACGGGTCGAGCACGCGGCCGCCGCCGACGGTGCGCGTCGCCTGCGGATTGCGGACGATGAAGCGATCGCCCGGCAGCGCGAACACGGGTTCGTCGAACACCAGTTGCACGCGCATCTTTTGGCCGGCCGCGAGCGTATCGCCGTCGAGCAGCGCGACGTGCGCGACGCGATGCAGCGTGCCGAGATGCACGTGCAGCGGCGCCCAGTGCGTCAGCGTGAGCCCCGCATCGGCCAGCAGTGTCAGGTCGACGTCGAGACGCGGCGACGTCGCGACGAGCCGCGCGTCCGCGACGGTATCGCCACGCTCGACGTCCGCCTTGTCGACGCCGGCCAGGTTCAGCGCGCAGCGCTCGCCCGCGCGGCCCGCGCCGACCGGCCGGTTCTGCGCATGGATGCTGCGCACGCGCGCGGCGGCGCCAGTGCGCACGACCGCGAGCGTGTCGCCGGTCGCCACGCGGCCGGCGAACGCGGTACCCGTCACGACGGTGCCCTGCCCGGCGAGCGTGAACACGCGATCGACAGCGAGCCGGAACAGGCCGTCGTCGCGACGTGCGCGCCACGCCAGCGCCGCATCGGCGAGATGACGCTTCAATGCGGCGACGCCCGGATCGTCCTCGCGCGTCGCGCAGGTTTCGAAGATCGGCGCGCCATCGAGCGTCGTGCCGTGCAGCCACGCGGCGATCTCGTCGCGCACCGCCGACAGGCGTGCGGTGTCGACGCGATCGCACTTCGTCAGCGCGACCGCGCCATGCGTGACGCCGAGCAGTTGCAGGATCGCGAGATGCTCACGGGTCTGCGGCATCACGCCGTCGTCGGCGGCGACCACGAGCAGCGCGAAGTCGATTCCGCACGCGCCGGCCGCCATCGTATGAATCAGCTTCTCGTGGCCCGGTACGTCGATCAGGCCGAGCACGTCGCCGTTCTCGAGCGGCGTATATGCATAGCCGAGTTCGATCGAAATACCGCGCGCCTTCTCTTCCTTCAAGCGGTCGGTATCGACGCCCGTCAGCGCGCGCACCAGCGTGGTCTTGCCGTGGTCGATGTGCCCCGCGGTACCGACGATCATGCAGCCGGCCCCGCGACCTGCACGCATTGCGCGACGAATGCCGCTTCGTCTGCCGCTTCGAGGCAACGCAGGTCGAGCCGCAGCGCGTTGTCGGCGATGCGGCCGATCACCGGACGCGGCCATTCGCGCAGTTTCTTCTCGAGTTGCGCGAGCGCGCGGCCGCCGCGCTTGCCGTCCGGCGTGCGCACGACGAGTCCGGCGCTCGGCAACTGATCGATCGGCAGCGCACCGCTGCCGATCTGGCTGAACATCGGCTCGACCGTCACGTCGAAACCGCTGCCGAGCGCGGCCTGCAACGCCGGGCGCACGCGCTCGGCGGCCTCGGCGATATCGCGCTGCGGCCGCGTCAGCAAGCGCAACGTGGTGAGCCGCTCGCGCAGGAATTCCGGCGCGCGGTAGAGCCGCAGCACGGGTTCGAGCGCGGCGAGCGTCAGCTTGCCGACGCGCAGCGCGCGCTTGAGCGGATGTTTCTTGATCTTCGCGACGAGCGCGCGATCGCCGACGATCAGGCCGGCCTGCGGCCCACCGAGCAGCTTGTCGCCGCTGAACGTGACCACGTTCGCGCCGGCGGCGACGGTTTCCTGCACGGTCGTTTCGTGCGGCAGGCCCCACTGCGTCAGGTCGGCGAGCGTGCCGCTGCCGAGATCGACGGCGACCGGCAGCCCGTGCTCGCGCGCGAGCGGCGCGAGTTCGGCCAGCGTCACTTCCTTCGTGAAGCCGCTGATCGCGTAGTTGCTGCAGTGCACCTTCATCAGAATCGCCGTGCGCGGGCCGATCGCATCCGCGTAGTCGCGCAGATGGGTGCGGTTGGTCGTGCCGACCTCGCGCAGCTTCGCGCCCGCGCGGCTCATGATGTCGGGAATGCGAAATGCACCGCCGATCTCGACCAGCTCGCCGCGCGACACGATCACTTCGCGTTTCGGCGCAAGCGCGGACAGCGTCAGCAACACGGCCGCGGCATTGTTGTTGACGACGGTCGCGGCTTCCGCGCCGGTCAGTTCGCACAGCAGATCGTCGATCAGGTCGTCGCGATCGCCGCGGCGGCCGGTGGCGAGATCGAATTCGAGGTTGACGGGCTGGGTGAGCGCGTCGACCACCGCACGCACCGCGTCGTCGGGCAACAACGCGCGCCCGAGATTGGTGTGCAGCACGGTGCCCGTCAGATTGAACACCGGGCGCACGGTGCCCGCATTCTGTGCGGCCAGCGTGCTGGCGACGGCCGCGGCGATGCGCGGCTCGTCGAGCGGCTCGGCCGCCGACGGATCTTGCTGAGCGGCGGTGCGCCAGCGTTCGAGTTCGGCACGCACCGCGTTCAGCACGCGGGTGCGGCCATAGTCGGCGAGCAGCGGTTGCAGCGGCGCCGACGACAGCACGCGCTCTACCGACGGCACGCGCGCGAGGACGGCATTCAATTCATTCAAACCCGGTTCGGTCACGTAATAGTGGCTCCATTTCCATGCGCGGCAGGGCAGCCGGCACCGGCGCTCGCGCGCCCGCCCCGGCTGCCTGCCGTCACTCCGCTTCGCGCGACATGTCCGGCCACAGCAGCGGGTTCGGCGAACTGCGCTGGTAGCCGGCTTCGTTCATCAGCAGATCGAGCGTGAGGCTCGCGAGATCGTCCGCCAGCGGCTCGAACTCGTAGTCCTTCTCCTGGTAGCCGATCTTGCGATAGGTCTTGCATTCGTCGCACGACTCGGCCTTGACGGCTTCGCTGCCGCCCTCGATCCCGTGGTAGGCGATGCCCTTGGTCGAGTCGCAGTGCGAACATTTCGTGCGCACCATGTGCCACTCGGTCGTGCACAGCCCACACTGAAGGAAACGGTAGCCCTGGAACTGGCCGCCGACGCGCACGACGCTCGCGACCGGATGCGAGCCGCACACGGGGCACAGCCCCGGCTGGTCGAGATACGGGATGTCGGCCGGTGCGACGCGGCTCGCGAGATCGGTCCAGACGACCTGCAACGCGGCCATCAGGAACGGCGCGGTGGCCGGATCGACTTCGGCGAAGCGCAGCGCGAGGATCGCGTCGGCCTGTGCGTCGAGTTCGGCGGGCGCCATCAGGCGCAGCCGGTCGAGCAGCTTCGCGAGCGACGGATTGACGAGCCCGGCGCTTTCGACGCGGTCGAGCAGTTCGTACAGCACGGCCCGCCACTGCGGGTTGCGCTCGCCGTCGAGCGCCGGCACGAGCGGCATCGAATGCTGCTGCGCACGCGCGATCGCTTCGGGCGACGGCATCGGCAGGTTCAGCGCCTGCAGCGTCGCGTGCTGCGCATCGGCGACGGTCGCCATCAGCCGCAGGTAGCCGCTGATCGGGTTCAGGTCGGCGAGCTTGCGCAGCCGTGCGGCACGCGCGGCAAACACGGTGTCGCGCTCCGGCAGGCGAAAGCGCGGAATGGCCGAATGATCGAGCGTCGAGATCTCGGTCGGTTCGAGAATGCGTTGTGTCACGAAAATGTCATCCAAAAAAACAAGCGCCGACGGATCGGCGCTCTTCAGGCAGTCCCGGCGGCAGGCGGGACGGCGCGCCGCAATCGGCGTACCGCCCCGCTCCCGTGCGTTATTTCACGCTTTCACGGAACCACTTCGGGTGATGCTTGCGGGCCCAGCCCAGCGTGACGGTGCCGCGCACCATCGCCCCGATCGAGCCCTTCACCCACAACGCCGCGTAAATGTGCACGATGATGCTCGCGATCAGCACGAAGGCCGCCACGGCATGCACGACGGCCGCCGCGCGGATCATCCCGATCGGGAAGTAGAACGAGAAGTAGCGTCGCCAGATCACGATCCCCGACAGCAGGAGCAACAGCAGGCACGCCACCAACGTGAAGAATAGCAGCTTCTGTCCGGCGTTATAGCGCCCGACGGGCGGCAGCTTGTCTTCCTGGTTGGTCAGCACGTCATCGATCTGCTTCAGCCATTGCCGGTCATCCGCGTCGAGCACGTTGTGGTGCCAGAAGCGCACCACGAGAATCGCGAACGACACGAACATCACGAGACCGACGAACGGATGCAGGATCCGAGTCCACTGGCCGCCGCCGAACAGCGCGGTGAGCCAGAACATCGACGGATGGAACAGCGCGAGCCCGGACAGCGCGAGCAACACGAACGTGATCGCGGTGATCCAGTGGTTCGTGCGCTCGTTCGGCGTGTAGCGGACGATCAGGTTGGGGTCGTCGTGCTTCATTTTGCGTCCTCCTTGATGCGTCGCGCCTCGTCGCGGGCGGCGGCTTCCTCGTCCTCGCTGACCTCGTTCGGACCGACCCGGGTGTAGTGGAAGAACCCGGCCAGCGCGGTCAGCGCGAGCCCGGCGACCGCGAGCGGCTTCGCGATGCCCTTCCACAGCTTCACCATCGGGCTGATCGACGGATTGTCGGGCAGCCCGTGGTACAGCGACGGCTTGTCCGCGTGGTGCAGCACGTACATCACGTGCGTGCCGCCGACGCCCTGCGGGTCGTACAGCCCCGCATGCTCGAAGCCGCGTTCCTTCAGGTCCTCGATCCGCTCGGCCGCGTGCTGCTTCATGTCCTCCTTGGTACCGAACACGATCGCGCCCGTCGGGCAGGTCTTCACGCAAGCCGGTTCCTGGCCGACCGCGACACGGTCGGAACAGAGCGTGCATTTGTATGCGCGATGATCCTTCTTCGAGATCCGCGGAACGTTGAACGGGCAGCCGGTCACGCAATAGCCGCAACCGATGCAGTTCTCCTCGTGGAAATCGACGATCCCGTTGTTGTACTGCACGATCGCACCCGGCGACGGACACGCCTTCAGGCAGCCCGGATCCTCGCAATGCATGCAGCCGTCCTTGCGGATCAGCCACTCGAGGTCGCCTGCCGGGTTCTCGTATTCGGAGAACCGCATCACCGTCCACGAGTGCTCGGACAGGTCGGACGGATTGTCGTACACGCCGACGTTGGTGCCGACTTCGTCGCGCAGGTCGTTCCACTCCATGCATGCCGTCTGGCATGCCTTGCAGCCGATGCACTTCGATACGTCGATCAGCTTCGCGACGCTCCCGGTCACCGGTTCGCGCACTGTGGGCGGTGGCGTCGTGGTGGCCGAGACGCGCTTGATATCCAGCGATTGCAATGCCATCTCTTCCCCCTTACGCCTTTTCGACCTTCACCAGGAACGACTTGAATTCCGGTGTGTACGAGTTGCCGTCGCCTACGGACGGAGTCAGGGTATTGGCGAGATAGCCGGGCTTCGTCAGACCCTTGAAGCCCCAGTGCAACGGGACGCCGACCGTCTGGACCTTCTTGCCCTCGATCGTCAGCGGCTTGATCCGCTTCGTGACGAGCGCCACCGCGACAATGTAGCCGCGCTTGGACGACACCTTCACGCGATCGCCGTGCGCGACGCCGACTTCCTTCGCGAGATCTTCGCCGATCTCGACGAATTGCTCGGGCTGGATGATCGCGTTCAGCCGTGCATGCTTGGTCCAGTAGTGGAAATGCTCAGTCAGCCGGTAAGTCGTCGCGACGTGCGGGAACTCCGACACCTTGCCGAACGACGCGCGGTCGTCCGGGAACACGCGGGCGGCCGGGTTATTCAGCGCCTGCGGGTTGTCGGGGTGCAGCGGATTCGCCGCGAGCGGCGTCTCGAACGGCTCGTAGTGCTCGGGGAACGGACCTTCGTTCATCCCCGCGCGGGCGAAAAAGCGCGCGACGCCTTCCGGGTTCATGATGAACGGACCCATCCCGTTCTCGGGCGATTCGTCGGCCTTGAAGTCCGGCACGTCGGCGCCCTTCCACGCGCTGCCGTTCCAGCCGATCAGCTTGCGGGTCGGGTCGAACGGCTTGCCGCTCACGTCGCACGACGCGCGGTTGTACAGGATCCGCCGGTTGGCCGGCCAGGCCCACGCCCAGTTCAGCGTCTGGCCGATGCCGGTCGGGTCCGAGTTGTCGCGCCGCCCCATCTGGTTGCCGGCCTGCGTCCAGGCACCGCAGAAGATCCAGCAGCCGCTCGCGGTCGTGCCGTCGTCCTTCAGCTGCGCGAACGCGGCGAGCTGCTCGCCCTTCTTCACGAGCGTCTTGGCCGGATCCTTCGGGTCGGGCAAGTCGGCAAGCGCACGGCCGTTGAACTCCATCGCGAGCTCTTCGGGCGTCGGGCTTTCCGGGTTCGCGTACGGCCAGGTCAGGTTCACGATCGGATCCGGATACTTGCCGCCGTCCGCCTGGTACATCTTGCGCATGCGCAGGAACAGCCCCGACATGATCTCGAGGTCGCTGCGCGCCTGGCCCGGCGGCTCCGCGCCCTTCCAGTGCCATTGCAGCACGCGGCTCGAACTGACGAGCGAACCGTTTTCCTCCGCGAAGCACGTGGTCGGCAGACGGAACACCTCGGTCTGGATCTTCGACGCATCGACGTCGTTGTAGTCGCCGTGATGCTTCCAGAACTCGGACGTCTCGGTTGCGAGCGGATCCATGATCACGAGCCACTTCAGCTTCGCGAGGCCTGCCGCCGTCTTCACCTTCGACGGCGCCGCCGCGAGCGGGTTGAAGCCCTGGCAGATGTAGCCGTTCATCTTGCCGGCATTCATCAGCTCGATCGCCTGCAGCAGGTCGTACTGCTTGTCCAGCTTCGGCAGGTAGTCGTAGGCCCAGTTGTTCTCGGCGGTCGCCGCATCGCCCCACCACGACTTCATGAAGCTGACGTGGAAGGCCTTGTAGTTCTTCCAGTAACTCAGCTGGTTCGGTCGCAGCGGCAGCTGTGTGCGCTTCTTGATGTAGCCGTCGAAATCCTGCTCGGCCTGCATCGGCAGCGTCATGTAGCCGGGCAGCAGGTTCGACATCAGCCCGAGGTCGGTCAACCCCTGGATGTTCGAGTGGCCGCGCAGCGCGTTCATGCCGCCGCCGGCGATGCCGATGTTGCCGAGCAGCAACTGCACCATCGCACCGGTGCGGATGATCTGCGCGCCGATCGAATGGTGGGTCCAGCCGAGCGCGTACAGCACCGTGCCGGCGCGGCCGGGAACGGCCGTCGTCGCGAGCATTTCGCACACCTTCAGGAATTTCTCCTTCGGCGTGCCGCACGTCTGCTGCACCATGTCCGGCGTATAGCGTGCGTAGTGCTGCTTCAGCAGGTTGTACACGCAGCGCGGATGTTGCAGCGTCGGGTCGACCTTCACGAAGCCGTCGTCGCCGCGTTCGTAGTCCCAGCTCGATTTGTCCGGGTACGCGTGCTTCTCCGCGTCGTAGCCGGAATAGATGCCGTCGTTGAACGCGAAATCCTCGCGCACGATGAACGAGAAGTCCGTGTAGTTCTTCACGTACTCATGCTGGATCTTGTCGTTCGTCAGCAGATAGTTGATCACACCGCCCAGGAAGACGATGTCGGTGCCGGTGCGGATCGGCGCGTAGTAGTCGGCCACCGAGGCCGTACGCGTGAAGCGCGGGTCGACGACGATCAGCCGCGCCTTGCGGTGCGCCTTCGCCTCCGTTACCCACTTGAAACCGCACGGATGGGCCTCGGCTGCATTGCCGCCCATCACGAGAATCACGTCCGCGTTCTTGATGTCGACCCAATGGTTCGTCATCGCTCCACGGCCAAACGTCGGGGCAAGACCTGCCACCGTCGGGCCATGTCAGACACGCGCCTGATTGTCGAATGCGAGCATCCCCAGACTACGGATAGTCTTGTGGGTCAGGTAGCCGACTTCGTTGCTGCCCGCCGACGCGGCCAACATGCCGGTGGTCAGCCAGCGGTTGACCTTCGCGCCGTCTTCGGCCGTCTCGACGAAGTTCGCGTCGCGGTCCGCTTTCATCAGCTTCGCGATCCGGTCGAGCGCGTCGTTCCACGAGATCGGTTCCCACTTGTCCGAGCCGGGCGCGCGGTATTCGGGATGCGTCAGTCGGTTCGGGCTGTGGATGAAATCGATCAGGCTCGCGCCCTTCGGGCACAGCGTGCCGCGATTGACGGGATGGTCGGGATCGCCTTCGATATGGATGATGCTCGGCTGTGCGTTCTTCGCGCCGTCACCGAGGCTATACATCAGGATGCCGCAACCCACCGAGCAATAAGGGCAGGTGTTGCGCGTTTCGACTGTGCGCGCCAGCTTGTACTGTCGGACCTCGGCGAGCGCTTCCGTCGGAGAAAAGCCCATCAGGGCAAGACTCGATCCGGCAAGCGACGTGGCCGTCACCTTCAGGAACTGGCGCCGGGACATTTGTAGCATGATGGTCTCGGCGTTTTTGTGGGGTGAGGTGAAACTGAAAGGAATTATAGACAGTTCAGGCAACTATGATCGAATCCTCGGATCAATACCAATTTGTCTGATCCGCCGATGTCCTTGCGTACAACGCCCAACCGAACCGTCATGAAACGACCGATCACGTCCGAAGCCACCCGTCTCGCGCAACAGCAGGCCAACTGGGCACTCAATGCGTTCAAGCGCTTCTCGTCCGACCGCTGCTCGGCGATGGCCGCGAGCATCGCGTTCTTCTCCGCGTTCTCGCTCGCGCCGACGCTCGTGATGGTGATCGCCGTGGCCGGCTGGTTCTACGGTGACGACGCCGCACGCGGCCAGGTGTTCGAGCAGGCGCATCAGTTGATCGGCGACGACGCGGCGGCCAGCATCCAGACGATCGTGCAGAACGCGCATCGCGCGGGCGAGCGCGGCGGAATCGCGACGCTGATCTCGTTCGCCGCGCTCGCGGTCGGCGCGTCGGCGACGTTCGCGTCGCTGAACACCGCACTGAGCGTGATCTGGCCCAGCACGGAAAGCCGCTGGTCGAGCATGCTCGGGCTCGTGCGCGTGCGGCTGGTTTCGTTCGGGCTCGTGCTCGGCGTCGCGTTCCTGTTGATCGTGTCGCTGGTGCTCGATACCGCGATCACGTTCGTCGGCACCTGGCTGCTCGGTGATTCGCCGTACGTCGTGATCACCAATCTGCTGCAGTTCTTCGTCGGCATCGCGGTGCTCGCGGGCGCGTTCGCCGCGCTGATGAAGTTCCTGCCCGATGCGCGCGTCGCATGGCGCGACGCGACGATCGGCGGAATCGTGTCCGCGATCCTGTTCTCGGGCGGCAAGAAGCTGTTCGCGCTGTACCTCGCGCGCGCGGGCACGGCCAGCGCGTTCGGCGCGGCCGGATCGTTCGCGGTCCTGCTGATGTGGCTGTACTTCTCGGCGGCCGTGCTGCTGCTCGGCGCGGAATTCGCGGCCGCGCGCGGCGATGCGCATCGCCGCACCGGCAACGCCGCGGCCGCGTCCGCGCCGACCGATCGCGCAAGCGGCGACTGATTCCCCACGTATTGCTTCCCGCGGTCGCGCCGCGCGCGTCGTATCGCCGCCCTACGCGACCGCCTCCCTTTCCGCAACCGCCCCGCCCGCCGCGCATTCGCGCACGTTGACGCGTTCTTTGCGTCGGCAGGCGATGCGTGCTGCAACGGCAAACGTTTGCATGCCTCGATTTCCGCGCACGAACCGGCGAAATCCGCCCTTCTCCTGCCGAACGCATCAACAGTTGCAACAATCGCAGCGCACCAAATGTCAACTATTTCAAAAAGAGGAACAGTCGTTGATGTCCTTGATATATATGGATTTTTTTCCGCTGTTACCTTTTCGAGACACTTTATTTTTTAAGCTTTCTTGCACGTATGGCACTGAGCTATTCTCCAATCCGCAACAAATAACGAATGACGATTCATTTGCGTGGAGATACTCAACGATGAAGAAACTCGCACTCTCGACCCTCTCGCTCGCCCTGCTGGGCGCCGCTGGCGCTGCTCACGCTCAGTCGAGCGTCACGCTGTACGGCGTGATCGATACGTCGATCGCATGGGTTCACGGCAACAACGGCCAAGCCAACAACTCGTGGCAAATGCTGTCGGGCAACCTGCAAGGCAGCCGTTGGGGCCTGAAAGGCGCTGAAGACCTCGGCGGTGGCCTGAAGGCGATCTTCCAGTTGGAAAACGGTTTTGATCCGGGCACCGGCCACCTGAACCAGGGCGGTCGCATGTTCGGTCGTCAGGCATACGTCGGCCTCGAGAGCGCCCAGTACGGTACGCTGACGCTCGGCCGCCAGTATGACCCGCTGGTCGATCTGGTCCAGGCAGTCACGGCTGACAACTACTTCGGCAGCGTGATGGCAACGCCGGGCGACGTCGACAACAACGACAACTCGCTGCGCGTCAGCAACGCAATCAAGTACACGTCGCCGGTCTGGGCAGGCTTCCAGGTCGAAGGCATGTACGCTCTCGGCGGCGTTGCAGGCAAGACGGGTTCGGGCCAGACGTGGTCGGTCGCGGCTGCCTACAACAACGGCCCGGTCGGCGTTGCAGCAGGCTACTTCTACGCAGCCAACCCGTCGCCGACGACGGCTGTCGGCCGCGCAGGCTGGGGTTCGACGACGTCCGACGCGATCTTCGACGGCCCGATCAACTCGGGTTACGCAACGGCGAAGTCGATCGCCATCGCGCAAGTCGCAGGCCAGTATGCCCTCGGCCCGGTGACGTTCGGCGTCGGCTACAGCAACGCACAGTACAAGCCGGATGCGTTCTCGGGCTTCGGCTCGACCGAGAAGTACAACACGATCCGCGGCTTCGCAACGTACCAGGTCACGCCGCCGCTGCTGCTGGGCCTCGGCTACTCGTACACGAAGGCTAGCGGCGACACGTCGGCTAAGTACCACCAAGTCGGTGTCGGCGCGGACTACTCGCTGTCGAAGCGCACGGACGTCTACCTGGTTGGCGCATACCAGCACGCAAGCGGCACGCAGCTCGTCGACGGCGTGCAGCAAAGCGCGCAAGCGTCGATCGCTTCGTACGGCTTCGCTGGCAAGAGCTCGGCCGAGCTGGTCGCGGTCGGCATTCGCCACAAGTTCTAAGAAGTACGTTTCCGGTGTGCATGGCGTCTCCGACGCCATGTCGCCGAACTGCAAAACCAGTCACCGGTTTCGGCCGTGGCTGGTTTTTTTTCGTCCGTTGCCGGCGGCGCCGTGGCGGGCGATGGCCGTGGTCGACACTTGGGTACGGCAACCGGCCGGGAGCGCCTCCTGGGCCGCCTGTCGCGCGCTGGAAGCCTGTCCTGAGGCATCCGGACACCCCTTGCTGTCCGACGGCCGCATACGGCCGGTCAGGCGCACGCCGCCGCGCGAACCTCGCCATATCCCCCTGACGCGCGACGACGGAACCGCCATCGCAACGGACGCTTGCGCGCCCACCCTGCCGATTTCGATACAGCGACGCGAAGCACTATGCTTCGACTTGTCGATTTCGACGGCCTTCATCCGTCGTATCGATGGCGGCACGCAGATTGCCCCATCCTTCACCGACATCCGACAGGAGACGCTCCATGACGATTCAGAAGATCACGCCGTTCCTCTGGTATGCGACGGAAGCCGAAGAAGCCGCGGCCTTCTACGCGGGCATTTTCCCGAACTCGCGCGTCGTGCGCGTCACGGCGATACCCGGCACCAGCGGCACCCGGATGGTCGAATTCGAGCTGTTCGGCCAGCCGTTCATCGCGATGAGCCACCCGCGCACCGAGACGTTCAACCACGCGATCTCGCTGATGATCAGTTGCGCCGACCAGGCGGAACTCGACCGCTACTGGAGCGCGTTGCTCGACAACGGCGGCACGGCCGACGGCTGCGGCTGGCTGCGTGACCGCTTCGGCGTCTCATGGCAGATCGTGCCCGACGCGCTGATCCCGATGATGGCCGACCGTGACGAGGTCAAGGCGGCGCGCGTGGCCGCGGCCATGATGCAGATGACGAAGTTCGACGTCGCCGCGCTGAAGGCCGCCTACGCCGGCACGGCGGGCTGACGAAGCACGGGCGCCGCGGCCTCCTTCGCGCGGGCATCGGCACGCCCGCAGCGCGCGCGATACGCGCCTGACCGCGGCCGTCGACGGGATTGCATCGCGCCGCGACGCAATCGCGGGCAGCGGCCGTTCGCGCGCGACTACGCCGACAACATGGCTTCGACGATCCGTCGCACGTAACGCACGAATGCGGCGACCGGTTGGCCCGACAACAGCGCGTCGGCACCGTCGCCGTCACCGCGCACATAGACGGTACGCGCGGCCGACAGAACGGGGCGGTACGTGTCGGGCAGGCGCTCCAGCGCCCACGCCGCGGCGACATCCTTCGGCGCGATCCTGCCGGTCGCGGCGCTGTACCAGATGCGTGCGAGCGCGAGCACGACGTTGCATTCGTCGCCGCGCCAGTCGGGCTCGGCATTCCACTGTGCAACCGTGGCGAGGAGCGCGCCGACGAAATCGCGTGCGGGCACCGCGTCGAACCACGCGGCCGCGCGCGGCCCGCGCAGCGCAACGTCGTGCTGCCGCACCTTCGTCAACAGAATCGCCAGATCGTGATCGACGCATGCCGGTTCGACGATACCCGCGCGCAGATCGCGGCGCAGCCATTCGCCGAACTGCAGTTCGCGCCGGGCGGGATGACGCCACGGCACCACGTCGCCGCGCACGACCACGGTTACTTCCAGCGCGCGCCTGAGCGACTCGCTCCGCGGCGGCGCAGACACGTCGAGCAAGTCGAGCATCAGTGCGCGCCGCACCGCTTCGCCCGGCGATGCGGCAACCGTCACCAGCAGGTCGATGTCGCTGCGCGGTTTCAGCCCGCCGTCGAGCGCCGAACCGAACAGATGCATCGCCTGCAGCGTCGCGCCGAGATGCCGTTCGATCGCGGCGCACGCGACCGTCACCTGCTCGGCGATCTCGGCGGGAACGATCGTCGCGTTCATCGCGCAAGCCCCGCGCGACGCACGCGCAACGCGCGGCGATGCACAGCCGCGCGCCGGCACGAACACGACGATCCGGCCATCCGCGCAAGCGGCCCGCCACACCGGATGCGCGTCACGTCATGCCGTATCCGCGCCGTGCGATACCGACACGGCCGTTCGATTTGCGCGGCGCAATAAAAATCCCCGTACGCTTTCGCGTACGGGGATCGTCGGACATCGCAACGGCCGCCGACATGCATTCGGCGACCGTTACGCGGCATTACGCAGCCGCGTCCTTCAGCTTCTTCAGCGCACGTGCCTTCACGCGCACGCTGGCCGGCTTTGCCGGGAACCAGCGCTCTTCGCCCGTGAACGGATCCTTGCCGAAGCGCTTCTTCTTCGCCGGCACGACTTGCGCCGTGATCTTCAGCAGACCCGGCAGCGTGAACTCGCCTGCGCCCTTCTTGTGAACCGAGCCCAGCACGACGTTCTCGAGTGCGACGAGCACTGCCTTGACCGCCTTCACTTCGACAGCTGCGCGCTCAGCGATGTGCGTTGCGAGCGATGCCTTCGTGAACTTGTCCTTCAGCGGCGTCGGAGCAGCCGGTGCTGCCTTCGCGACAGCCTTCTTGGCCACTACTTTCTTCGCGGGCGCAGCCTTTTTGGCAGCCACTTTCTTGGTGGCCGGTGCGGCAGCCTTCTTGGCCACCTTTTTTGCGGAAGTCGCCATGTTTCTCCTACCAGGTGTGGTCGTTGGATACACGAAGCGTGCAACGCGCGCGCTTCAACGCCGGATTCTACAAGCGCCTTGACGCTTCGTGGAGTACTTTTATGCGTTTTCGCGGGGTTTCCCGCAGGTTTTGTTGCGCGCGACCGACTTCGACGGCGCTCCAGCATCGAAAAACGCCTTCACGTATACGTCCAAACGCGTCCGATCGCGAATTACGTTCGATATTTGCGCACCTATACTGACCTCGCTCAGTGCCCCGGATGCCTTCATGCGCGAAGTCAGATACGTCAAAGGACTCGACGGCCTGCGAGCCATCGCCGTCATCCTCGTTTTCCTGTCCCACAAGGGCCACGTCCTCGCTGTCGACGTGGGCAAGCTCGGTGTGTGGACGTTCTTCTTCATCAGCGGATTCCTGATCGTCGGCGAACTGCATCGCAATCGTCAGGCGATCGAGTGCGGCGCGATGACGCGCCGCCATGCGCTGGCGCTGTTTCTCGCGAAGCGCGCGCTGCGGATCTTTCCCGTCTACTACCTGCTGCTCGCCGCGCTCGCGATCGCGCACGCGCTGTTCTACCAGCGCGGCGTCGATCTCGGACTCGTTTGGCACGCCACGTTCCTGTCGAATTACTGGATCGGCGTCGTCAAGGACGGCTGGCCGGGCTCCACGTCGCACTTCTGGAGCCTCGCGGTTGAGCAGCAGTTCTATCTGATTGCGCCGCTCACGCTGCTCGCGGTGCCGGCCGCGCGCCACGTCGTGCTCGGCGTCGCGGCCATCGCGCTGTGCGCGCTCGCGCATCTCGCGCTCTACGCGGTCGACGCATCGCCGGTGCTGATCTACGCGTTTTCCCCGTGGAATTTCGCGCTGATCGCGCTGGGCGGCGTCGGTGCGATGGCGCTCGCCGATCGCGGCCAGGACGTCGTCCGCCGCATTCCGCCCGGCTGGCTCGCCGCCGCCGGCGTCGTGTTCTTCCTCGCGCTGCCCGCGTTCACGATGCTGCCGGACGTCGTCACGGGGCTCGCGGATCTCGGCCTGTCCGCGTCGCTCGGCGCGCTGATGCTGTGGATCGTCACCGAACCCGACCATCCGGCCGTGGCACTGCTCGACTGGGCGCCGCTCGTCTATCTCGGCACGATCAGCTACGGCTTCTACCTGTTCCACAACCTGATCCCGGCACGTTTCGGGGAGATGCCCGCGCTGTTCGCGCGCGTGCCGATACCCGGAATCGTCCGGGACGTGCTGCCCGAACTGCTGCAGTTCGCGCTTGCCGTGCTGCTCGCACATCTGTCGTGGCGCTATCTGGAACGGCGCCTGCTCGACTTCAAGAAGCCGATCGCCGCGATGCTGGCCCGGTACTTCGTCGCGCGGCCGAGCACGTCGCCGCGCTGAGCGCGAGACCGGCGCGGACGCGACGCAGCCTGTACGCAACCGTCGTTCATCAGCGCGCAAGCGGCCGACGCGCCGGCACCGGTTTCAACGCCGCGGTGTCCGGCGCACGGCGCACCGCGCAACGCGCGCTCGAACCGGCATCACCGTCCGGCGGCATACCAGAATCGTCGCGTACGCACCCGCTCGAATCCGCCCGAAATCCGCATCGCCGGTCACCCGCCGCCGCACGCGCGCACTTCGTCCACACGCAAAAAAGCCCCGACGCACGAGGCAGCCGGGGCCAACGGAACAACCACCACCTGAAACAACGGAGCAGCGCAGCTGCTTATGCGACAGCAGCCAGCGCGGGCAGACAGGTACGCAGGTACGCCTCGAATTCGCGGCTCACTTCCGGATGCTGGAGCGCGAGCTCGACGGTCGCCTTGAGGTAGCCGATCTTGCTGCCGCAATCGAAACGCGTGCCGTAGTAGCGATACGCGAGCACCTGTTCGTTCGCGAGCAGCGTCTGGACCGCGTCGGTCAGCTGCAACTCGCCGCCGGCGCCCGGCTTGAGCTTGCGCAGATGATCGAAGATCGTCGGCATGAACACGTAGCGGCCGACCACGCCGAGGTTCGACGGCGCGTCTTCCGGCGCCGGCTTCTCGATGATGCCCGACAGCTTGATGATGTCCTCTTCCCACTCGCGGCCTTCGACGACGCCGTACGAGCGGCTGTCCTCGCGCGGAATCGTCTCGACGCCGATCACCGAGCTGTGATAGTGGTCGAACACGTCGACGAGCTGCTTGAGCACCGGCTGTTCGCCGTGCAGCAGGTCGTCGGCGAGAATCACCGCGAACGGCTCGCCGTGCACGAGCTTTTCCGCGCACAGCACCGCGTGGCCGAGACCGAGCGCTTCCGGCTGGCGCACGTAGAAGCAGTTCACGTGGCTCGGCTTGATGCCGCGCACGAGTTCGAGCAGCTTTTCCTTGCCGCGCGCCTCGAGTTCGGCCTCGATCTCGTACGACTTGTCGAAGTGATCCTCGATCGCGCGCTTGCTGCGCCCGGTCACGAAGATCATCTCGGTGATACCGGCGTTGATCGCTTCCTCGACCGCGTACTGGATCAGCGGCTTGTCGACGACGGGCAGCATTTCCTTCGGGCTCGCCTTCGTTGCCGGGAGGAACCGCGTGCCGAGACCGGCGACGGGGAACACGGCCTTGGTGACTTTCAACATGTTCGCATCCTGATTGCGTTGACAGCGCCGCGTCGCTGGGCGACCCGGCGCAATTGTTTTTCGAACGGCATATCGAGAACCGGCGGCACGGCCAATTCCACTCCGCTCATTTTCGATATGGACCTATTGCCCATGTTTCAAGAAAATAGATAATCCGCGAATCCGGTCGATATTGCCGAACCCGGCGCCGACACATAAACAAATTACCGATTTTCCGGATACAAATTCTTACGATTCGAATTCCTCGATATACGGGACGCCGCCCCGCTCGAGGCCCGGGCGAATCGGCTCGTTCTTCAGCGCTTCGCGGTACGCCGACAGCACGGCCATGACCAGCAGTACTGCCGCGCTCGCGATCCAATGCATGTCCATCTTGCCGCTCCTTGCATCAATCAACTGGAGCTTCAAGCTATCAGAAAAAAATCGGCAAATAATTGTGGCGGCGGCGAAACCGCTTTCAGACCGGAATAAAACCACCATCTGAAACATCATCATTTCCCGGCGAGATTTTTTTATTCATTCGATCGAATTCTTGCGCATTACGATTGGACCATCCCCTTCATCCGTCGCAAGGAATCGAATCGCATGCAAGCTTTCAGCGGATCGTCTTTGACCGCGCCGCCCGTCGCCGACCACAAGGAACACGTGATCGACGCGATGCGCGGGTTCGCGGCGCTGCTCGTCGCCTATTTCCACTGCCGCCAGGTCGTCTGGGTCGGCATGCAGAGCTTCCATCACGCTTACGGTCATGCGCTGAACCCGAGCGTGATCGCCGGCTACCTGACCTTCCCGTTCGCGTGGGGCTCCGCCGGCGTGCCGATCTTCTTCGTGATCAGCGGCTACTGCATCCACCGCAACGCGGCGCTCAAGCTCGCGGCCAACCCCGCATACCGGCTCGATGCGCCGAACTTCTGGGCGCGCCGCTTCGCGCGCATCTACCCGGTGCTGCTCGCCGCGCTGCTGTTCACGCTCGCGATGGACGCGGTCAGCCTGCAGATCGCGCCGGTCAGCCACAAGATCCGCGACGTCGGCCTCACCGCGTTCCTCGTGAACCTGTTCTCGCTGCAGGGCGTCGCCGGCTACACGTACGGGTCGAACGGCGCGCTGTGGACGCTGTCGCTCGAAGTGCAGTTCTATGCGATCTACCCACTGCTGTTCGCGCTGCGCCGGCGCATCGGCATGCCGGCCATCGTGGCGGCCGTCGCGCTCGTCAACGTCGCGTCGGCGTGGCTGCTCGAACGGCACGACCTGCAGTTCTTCACGTCGTACTGGCTGTCCTGGACGGTCGGCGCGTGGATCGCCGACGTGCGCGCTCAGCCGTCGCGCGGCACGGCCGCCGTGCCGTCGCGCACGTGGTATCTCGCGGCCGCCGCGCTGCTGGCCGCGGGCTGCGGCGCGTTCCATTTCGGCCAGTACGGCGCGTTCCAGCTGTGGGCGGCCGGCTTCGCGTGCTTCCTGTACCGCGCGCTCGCCTGCCCGCCGCGCCCGACGCCGCTGTTGCGCGTGCTCGGCTGGTTCGGCGACTTCAGCTACTCGCTGTACCTGATCCATCTGCCGCTGTTCGTCTGCCTTGGCTCGGTGCTGTTCCACTCCGAACTGCAACTGTCGATCTGGCCGTCGATCGCGTTCATGGCCGCCGCGATTCCGGTCGCCTACGTGTTCTACCGGCTGTTCGAACGCCCCGCGATGATGTGGTCGGCCAGCCTGAAGCCGACACGCACCGCCCGCGTCGTCGCACCGGCACCCGAACGGGCTGTCTGATTGCGCCGTTACGGCGCTCCCGGCCCCCGCGCGACCTCAAGTCGTGCGGGGGCATTTTCATGGGCGTGACGCGGCGTCACGCGCCGCGTGGGCTGCTGCACTACCGTCGCATCGCCCGCCCAAAAAGCAGAACCCTCATGCAGCACACCGCCGCATGAGGGCCCGTTTCCCGGCGCATGGCGTCGATTCGCGCCGGCGCGCCGCACCTACCGCTTCTTCGCCTTCGCGGCCTTCGCCGTATCCGCGAGGATCTTCTCGACCCGTTCCACATAGGTCGCGGTGCCGAACCGGCGCACCGCGGTCGCCCGCCCGCTCGCGACGAGCCGCTCGCGCAGCGCGGCGTCGTGCTGCAGCCTGCCCAGCGCATCGGCCAGTGCGGTCGCGTTGCCCGGCTCGCACAGCAGCCCGTTTTCGCCGTCCTCGATGATCTCGACGACTCCGCCCGCGCGGGCCGCGACAACCGGTCGCCGTGCGAGCATGCCCTCGACGATCACGCGCCCGAACGGCTCCGGCGTGATCGACGTATGCGCGACCACGTCGACCGCCTTCATGCACGCGGCCACGTCGCGCTGGAAGCCGAGGAAGTGCACGCGATCGTCCATCCCGTGACGCGCGACGATCTCGTGCAGCTGCGCCGCGTATTCGTCCTCGCCGAACAGCGGCGCGCCGACCAGCACCACGTGCATGTCCGGATGGCGAGCCGCGGCCTCCAGCAGCAGGTGCTGCCCCTTCCAGTGCGCGAGGCGGCTGAACGAGCCGACCAGCCATGCATGCTCGGGCAGCCCGAAGCGCGCGCGCAGCGCGGCCTGGCTGGCCGTGTCCAGCGCGTCGAACGGTTCCGCCGAAATGCCGTTGAACACGACGTCGACGTGCTGCGGCGTGAAGCCCGTCAGCGCACGGAACGCCTGCGCGGACGCGTCGGAGTTCGCGATCACGCGCGTGACGCCGAACCGCGCGCAGTACTTGATCGCCATCAGTTGCTTGCTGCCGAAATGGTCGCCGCTGACGATGTCGCGCAGGTGCCAGACCACCGGCTTGCGCGCGAGCCGCCCGGCCAGCGCCGCGACCACCATCGCGCGCTGCGTGTTCGCGTAGATCACCTCGGCGCGGCGTGCGCGCCGCGCGACGTCCCGCACGAGCGTGTAAAGCTGCTTCAACGCGCCGGCCGACACGCCGCCCTGCTTGCGCACCCCGGCGAGCGCGCCCTGGTCGAGCACGTCGACGCGCGCGCCGATCTCGTCGAGCGCCGCGCGGAACGGGCCATCATCGAACAGCACCACGTCGGCGTTCGCGCGCATGTGCTTCATGATCTCCAGCAGCGACAGCTCCGCGCCGCCGAGCACGCCGCTCTGGTCCAGCACGAGCGTCGCCGGGCCGCGCGCGGGCGGCATCGGCGCGACGGCCGTGCCGCGCTGCGCGGTCGAGCCGGGCAGCGCCGCCTCCACGTAGTCGAGGAAGCGCCGCCGGAACGTGTCGGCGGAGAAGCGCTCTGCATTCGCGCGGCACGCGTGCGGCGTGAAGCGCTGCGGCGCGCGCTCGAAATCGTCGACCGCCGCGACGATCGCGTGCGGCGTCTGTTCGTCGAAGAACAGCCCGGTCGGATTCGCGTGCGCGCGCGGTTCGAGCACGGTCTCGAGCGCACCGCCCTTGCCGTAAGCGATCACGGGCGTGCCGCACGCCTGCGCCTCGACCACCGAGATCCCGAAATCCTCCTCGGCCGCGAACACGAACGCCTTCGCGCGCCGCATCCGGTCGTGCAGCACCGCGAACGGTTGATAACCCATGATCTCGACGTTCGGGCCGGCCTTCGCGCGGATCTTCTGCATCTCGGGGCCGTCGCCGATCACCACGAGCTTGCGCTCCGGCGTGCGCGAGAACGCTTCGACGATCAGGTCGATCTTCTTGTACGGCACCATCCGCGACGCGGTCAGGTAGAAATCGTCCTTCGCCTCGTTCAGCGAGAAGCCGTCGACGTCGACCGGCGGGAAGATCACCGCCGCGTCGCGGTGATACACCTTGCGGATGCGTCGCGCGATGAACGCGGAGTTCGCGACGAAGCCGTCGACCGCATTCGCGGTGCGCGTGTCCCAGTTGCGGATGTAATGCAGGATCATCCGCGCGAGCAGCGACTTCGGCCCGTGCGTGAGGTTCGACTGTTCCAGATACTGGTGCTGCAGGTCCCACGCGTAGCGGATCGGCGAATGCACGTAGCTGATGTGCATCTGGTCCGGCCCGGTCAGCACGCCCTTCGCGACCGCATGGCTGCTGGAGATCACGAGATCGTAGTCCGACACGTCGAGCTGCTCGATCGCGAGCGGCATCAGCGGCAGATAGCTGCGGTACTTGGTGCGCGCGAACGGCAGTTTCTGGATGAACGAGGTCGTCACCCGCTTGCCGCGCACGAACGCGCGATCGTCGAGAAAATCGACGAGGCTGAACAGGTCGGCATCGGGGAAGCACGCGACGATCTGTTCGAGCACGCGCTCGGCGCCGGCGTACGTGACGAGCCAGTCGTGGACGATCGCCACGCGCAGCGGGCGCGACGCATCGCGTGCGCCCGCCTGCCCGGCCGGTTCGGTCCGGCGCAGCGCGGCGGCGTCGCCGGCTTCGGCCACGGCGGCATCGGCCGTGGCGAGGTTCAGGATGGCGTGTTCCGCCAGATCGCGATTCATACGGTTTTCCTCGCATTGAGACGGACGAACAGGTCGCGCACCAGCGCGCGCAGGGCCGGCGTCATCGTGAGCGACCACGCAAGGTTCAGCACCAGCACGACCGCGCAGAGGCCGATCGACTCGCCGAGCCCCGACCACGCCTGCGCCAGAAACAGGCTCGCGAGCAGGAAGGCGAGATGCGCGAGCATGTCGAGCACGATCGCGCGCATCCGGATCGCCGACAGGTAAAGCAGCACGCCGTAATCGACCAGCGCGCGGGTCGCGACGACCACCGCCGCGCCGATCAGCCCGAAGTGATGAATGCCGAACCACAGGCCGCCGACGAAGAACGGCATCTCGACGAGCCCGGCGAACGCCGCCCGGGCCGGATTGACCTGCGACTGGATCAGGATTCGCGTGACGCTCGCCTGGCCGACGAGCCAGACGCTGATCACCAGCACGCGCCCGACCGGCGCCGAATGCGCGGCGAGATCGGCGCCGACCCACAATGTGAGGAACGGTGCGAGCGCGAAGATCGCGACGATGCCGACCGGCGTGAACACGCCGTTCAGGAATTCGAGCGACTGGCGCGCGAGCGTGTCGGCATGCTCGCGACCGACCGCCGACAGGCGCGGAAACAGCGTGCGCACCAGCGCGTTCGGCAGCATGTTCAGCCGCGTGACGAGGTTCTGCGGAACCGTGTAATAGGTGACGAACTTCGCGCCCATGCCGGCGCCGAGCATCACGCGGTCGAGCGTGTCGGCGACCATGCTCGTCGTGCTCGCGATCAGCATCCAGCCGCCGAAGTTGAACAGTCCTTTCGCGGTGCCCCACTGCGGCGGGTCGATGCGCCGGATCCCGAGCACCTTGATGCTTGCGTGACCGAGCATCACCGCCGCGATCAGCCGCGCGAGGACGGCCGCGGCCAGCACCGTCTGCAGGTTCGGCGCGATCCACCATGCGGCGCCGAGCGGCAGCAGCTGGAACAGGAACGTGCCGATCGTCTGGTTCGTGTTGAACACGCCGAACCGTTCGGCCCCGTTGATCGCGCCGGCGAACACCCACGACACGTTCGCGAGCGGAATCGCGAGCGCGAGCCACGGCAACGCGAGATACACCTCATGCTGCATCGCCGCCGACACCTTCGTGAAATACGCGGTATAGACGAACGCGCCGAAATAGATCAGCAGGCCGCCGACGATGCCGGTGCCGAGGTTCAGCCAGAACGCGCTCCAGAAGACCCGCGCGCTTTCGTCCGCGTTGCCGCTCGCGAGCGCCTTCGAGATGTGGTTCTGCGCGGCCATGCTCATCCCGAGATCGAGGATCCCGAAATAACCGATCAGCGTCCACACGAGGCTGACGACGCCGTAGCGTTCGACGCCCAGCGCGTGGATGTACGCGGGCACCGTCACCAGCGACACGAAGGTCGGCAGGATCAGCCCGATGAAGTTGATCGAAACGTTCTTGAGTATGCCTTTGTCCATGCTTCTGCCTTGTGTGACGCCAACGACGACGGCGCGCCGCCCGTCACGGTTTCCAGCGATACATCAGCACCTTGCCGCGCGCGTCTTCCTCGACGAACACCAGGTATTCGCCGTTCTCGCGCCGGAACGCGCTGATGCCGAACGGCACGTCGACCCAGCCCGACGCCTTGCCGACCTCCGCGCCCGGGCTCATCACGCCGACTTCCTTGCCGGTTTCCTTGTCGTACACGTGGATCTTGCCGACCGGCTCCACCGTGAAGATGTAGCGGCCTTCGACCGTGATGCCGATCAGGTCGAGGATCGGCTTCGCGTCGAGCTGCCACGGCAGCGCGACCGTGTAGCGCACCACCGGCGAGCCGGTCGACCACTTGTCGAAGCGCACCAGCACGCGGCCGACTTCCTTGTTGATGCCCGGCTGCGGCGGCGCGTCGGCCGTGTAGCCCGTCACGTACAGCGTGTCCGTCTGCGGCTCGTAGATCGCGCGACGCAGCTGCGTGAACGGCTGCGGCATCGGATAGGTCGTGACCTTGTCGTACGAGTAGATCGGGTTGCCGGCCTTGTCGACGCCGCCGTAGGCGAAGCGATGAATTCCGCGCACGTCGCTCGTGCGCCAGATGTCGCCCTTCGTGTCGACCCACCAGCCCCAGCCGCCCGCCTTTGCCTTGCCGGTCGTGTTGGTCGTGAATTCGTCCTCGTCGAGCCGGCCGTTGCCGTTCGCGTCGCGCCAGATCCAGTCGCCGCCCGGCGGCTTGTTCGGCACCTTGTCGACCGGCCGCGCGCGGCCCGCGATCAAGCCCGACGGAATCGCGACCTCGCCGTCGCGCTTCGCGTCGAAGCGGTAGATCTTCAGGTGGTCGGCGTACATGTCGGTCAGGTACAGGAACGTGCGGCCGTCGACGCGCCGCGCGAACGGCATGCCGGGATACTGGTCCGTGTGGAACACGGGGTCGTCGGGATACTTGAAGCGGTTCGACAGGAAGCCGGCGTATTTCCAGTCCTGGCCGGGCGGCTTCGACAAATCGAGCTCGAAGCGCTTGTTGCCCGTATACACACTGTTCGGCCGCGCCGGGTCGAGCCACGCGCCGTCGACGAACAGCAGCCCCTGCACCTGCCAGCGCAGCTTGCCGTCCGGCGTATAGCTCTCGAGCACCGCGCCGAGCCCCGCGCCGATCGTGTCGTGACGCGGCCCGATGCCGTTCATCGACACATACACGTTGCCCGCGCGATCGACGCCCACGCCCGTCAGCCCGTTGAAGCGCTGCGGCCCCGGACGGCCCGGCACCGGGCCAGCGAAGATTCCGCCTCGCTCGCCGAGCGTGCCCGACGGTGCATAGCCCTTGCCGCCTTTCGAGAAGATCAGCACCTGCTGCCGAGGCCCGTTGTCCGCGACCAGTACGCGCCCTTTCGCGTCGACCGCCACGTCCACCGCCTCGGTGCCGTCGGGCAGCGCTGGCGCGTCGTCGAGCTTGCGGCCGTCCGCGCGCACGTGCACGAGGCGCGCGGGCCCGCCGATCGTATCGGTGAGCAGCCACAGCGTGCCGTCGCCGGCGAGCGCGATGCGGCCCGGCTCATGCGCGCTCCAGGTGGCCTTCTTCTGCATCGTCTCGGCGTCGTACACGTCCACCGCGTCATGCGACGGATTCGTCGAGAACAGCGTCTTGTCGTCGGCCGCGAGGCCGCCGACTTCCGCCTTCGCCTCGCCCACTTCCGACCGGGCCGGGGCCGGCACCTCGTTGACCATCATGAAGCTGGCGGCCATGCGCGCGCGGCCGGCATCGGCGCGCCCGCCCGGCGCGACCTGCGGCGCGGCGCGGAACGGCGCCGGCTGCTTCATGTCGCCGATCGTGCGGCGCGAAATGCCGAACCACTGCTTGCCCTTGTCCGGCCAGATGCCGGGCGACTGCAGATGGCCGCGCTCGTTGCCGACGCCGATCGCGACGTACGCATACTTGCCGTTCACTGCGACCGCGTTGCCGCCGAGGTTGCCCCAGCCGTGCGTGCCGCCGGCGAAGCCGAGCATCTTCCCGTCCTGGTAGACGCTCGCCTCGGCGCCGCTCTCGTCCCACGGCGCGTTCGTATACACCTTGCCGTCGGGCGTTACCGCGATCGCGCGAATGTCGATCTGCGTCCAGCTGCCGTCGCCATAGCCGAACGTGTTGCCGATCCACGACGTGGTCGCGGGCAACACGGTTTCAGCCGATGCGGCGCTCGCGGACAGCGCCGCGCATACCGTCATGCCAACCAGAATCAGACGTCGCAATGCGCTCTCCAGACTCGATGCGGAAGCGACCGGCGGCGCGGCATGCTGCCTGCACTCGATGCCCTGTCGCTAAATAGGTTTCAAACGTCGCGATGCAGGTTACAAGCAAAAATAATCACAAGAAATTTGGAAATATTTGGGGATGTTTCCACCTGAAATATCGAGCCGGAACAGCGATAAATTGGCCCGGCAAAGCGGAAATATCGACCGCCTTTCATGCGGCAATCCGTAGAAAATGCCGTTCCGGCCCGCCCGCCGGGGCGCGTAGCCTGCAAACCTTTCATGTCGCGATTGAAACGATCGGCATTCGAATCTTTTCAGCCGGATAAATGACATGCGTTTTTTTGCCGATTTCTTTTCCCTAGAATCGATTTCGATTCAATATTTCATTTAAACGCATGCATTACGTTCACGCATCGGATGCGCGGCGCGCCACGGCATCGGCCGCGCGTCGCGAAGGAGCGGCGCGATGACGGGCATCTCGCGCACCGCCGACCTCGCCCCGCCGCAACACGGCCGCATCGTGCAGCTCGACGGGCTGCGCGCGATCGCCGTCGGCGCCGTGTTCCTGCAACATGCGCTGAAGGCGCCGCTATGGATGGGCGTCGACCTGTTCTTCGTGCTGAGCGGCCTGCTGATCACCGGCATCCTGCTCGATCGCAAGGCGCGCGGACAGTCGTACTTCAGCCACTTCTACGCGCGCCGCGTGCGCCGGATCCTGCCGCCGTACGTGCTGCTGCTGGTCGTGTCGACGCTGCTGTTCGGCGCAAGCTGGCTGCCGCACTGGCCGTGGTTCGCGTTCTTCTCGACCAACATCGGGCTGTCGCTCGGCAGCATCGGTCACGACAGCCTGAACGTGCTGTGGTCGCTCGCCGTCGAGGAGCAGTTCTACATCTTCTGGCCGTTCGTCGTGCTGTGGTGTTCGGAACGCGCGCTGCTGTGGATCGCCGCCGCGCTGATCGTCGCGGCGCCCGTGCTGCGCGCGATCGCGACGCCGTGGTTCGATTCGTTCTGGCCGATCTACTACCTGACGCCGTTCCGGATGGACCTGCTCGCCGCCGGTGCGCTGCTCGCGATCGTGCTGCGCCGCGACCGGCGCGCGCTGGAGCCGTTCTATCCGCTCGCGATCGTCGGCGCGCTCGTGGCGCTCGCGATCCTCGGCTGGCTGCACCTGTCGTTCCCGCGTTTCCGCGCGGCGAACACGCCGCTGTCGAACGCCGCGCTCTACAGCGTCTCGCTGCTGCTGTGCACGTCGATCGTCGTGATCGCGCTGCGCGGACGCGGCTTCGTCCAGCGCGTGCTGACGAACCCGCTGCTCGTGTACGTCGGCACCGTCAGCTACACCGTCTACCTGATTCACCTGAGCGTGCTGTACGCGCTGTGGCCGCTGCACCTGAACCGCTTCGTCACGGCCGCGCTCGCCCTCGCCATCACGCTCGCGTACGCCACCGTGAGCTGGTACGGCTTCGAGCGGCGCCTGACGCGCGGCCCCGCACGCGCCACGGTGCCCGCCGCCGCGCGCACGACCGCCTGAATTTCTCAATCCATCGATTCGACCAGGACATTGCCATGAGCCAAACTCGCAAGAAGGCCATCATCACGGGGATCACCGGGCAGGACGGCGCCTACCTGACCAAGCTGCTGCTCGACAAGGGCTACGAGGTCACGGGCACCTACCGCCGCACCAGCTCGGTGAACTTCTGGCGCATCGCCGAACTCGGCGTCGACACGCACCCGAACCTGTCGCTCGTCGAGCACGACCTGACGGATGCCGGCTCCAGCCTGCGGCTGCTCGAACGCACGCAGCCCGACGAGCTGTACAACCTGGCCGCGCAGAGCTTCGTCGGTGTGTCGTTCGATCAGCCGGCGACGACCGCCGAGGTCACCGGCATCGGCCCGCTGAACCTGCTCGAGGCGATCCGCGTGGTGAGCCCGAAGACGCGCTTCTACCAGGCATCGACGTCCGAGATGTTCGGCAAGGTGCAGGCGATTCCGCAAACGGAAACGACCGCGTTCTACCCGCGCAGCCCGTACGGCGTCGCGAAGCTGTACGCGCACTGGATGACCGTGAACTACCGCGAGTCCTACGACCTGTTCGGCTGCAGCGGCATCCTGTTCAACCACGAATCGCCGCTGCGCGGCCGCGAGTTCGTCACGCGCAAGATCACCGACACCGTCGCGAAGATCAAGCTCGGCAAGGCGACCAAACTCGAACTCGGCAACCTCGACGCCAAGCGCGACTGGGGCTTCGCGCTCGAATACGTCGAAGGGATGTGGCGGATGCTGCAGGTCGACGAGCCCGACACCTACGTGCTCGCGACCAACCGCACCGAGACCGTGCGCGACTTCGTGCAGATGGCGTTCGCGGCCGCCGGCTATCAGATCGAATGGACCGGCAAGGGCGAACAGGAACGCGGCCTCGACGCATCGAACGGCAACGTGCTCGTCGAAGTGAATCCGAAGTTCTACCGCCCTGCCGAAGTCGACCTGCTGATCGGCTGCGCGGACAAGGCCAAATCCAAGCTCGGCTGGGCGCCGGAAACGACGCTCGAGCAGCTTTGCCAGATGATGGTGGAAGCGGACCTGACGCGGAATCGTCACCATGACACGTACTGATGCCGGACGCTCGTCGCGCCGTGCGTTCGTCACGGGCCTGACGGGCTTCACCGGCCGCTACATGGCGCAGCGCCTCGAGGCGGCCGGCTACGACGTGTGGGGCACCGTGGCGCCCGGCGCGGCGCGGCCGGACGATCCGGCGTTCGCGAACTGCACGCTGCTGCCGGTCGACCTGCTCGACGCGCACGCGATGCGCGCGGCGGCCGCCGATGCGCGCCCCGATGCGGTCGTGCATCTGGCTGCGCGTGCGCACGTCGCGCAGGACGAGCCGTCGCAGACTTACGCGGTCAACATCGTCGGCACGCGCAACCTGCTGGCCGCGCTCGCGGGCCTCGACCGTCGTCCGTCGGCGGTGCTGCTCGCCAGCAGCGCGAACATCTATGGCAATTCGACGGCCGGCGTGCTCGACGAAACCGTCGCACCCGCCCCTGCAAACGACTATGCGGTCAGCAAGCTCGCGATGGAATACGCGGCGAAGCTATGGGCCGACCGCCTGCCGATCGTGATCGCGCGGCCGTTCAACTACACCGGCGTCGGCCAGGACGATGCGTATCTGCTGCCGAAACTCGTGTCGCACTATGCGCGCAATGCGCCGCGCATCTCGCTCGGCAATCTCGACGTGAGCCGCGATTTCTCCGACGTGCGCGACGTGACGGCCGCCTATCTGAAGCTGCTCGAAGCCGCGCCGGCCGGCGAGACGTTCAACGTCTGCTCGGAGCGCGCGTATTCGCTGAAGGAAGTGCTGGCGATGCTGTCGCGGATCGCCGGTTACGTGATCGACGTGACGATCGATCCGCGTTTCGTGCGGCACAACGAGGTGAAGCGACTGAGCGGGTCGCGCGACAAGCTGCGGCGCGCGGTGGGCGAGCTGCCGGTGACGCCGCTCGACGACACCCTGCGCTGGATGATGGAAGCGATGCGCGACGTGCCGCAGCCCGCGCAGGTCGGCTGATTCCGTCAACGCGCGCGACGCAGGCCAAAAGAAAACGGGCCGCTCGATCTGATCGAGCGGCCCGTCTCATGTCGGCCCTGAAACCTGTCGCCGCGCTCAGCCCTCGAGGCCGCGCGCGAGATCGTTGCGCAGGTCGCCCGCGTTTTCCAGACCGACCGCGAGGCGGATCAGCCCTTCGGTGATCCCCGCGGCCGCACGCGCTTCAGGCGTGACGCGAGCATGCGTCGTCGTCGCCGGATGCGTGATCGTCGTGCGCGTGTCGCCGAGGTTGCCGGTGATCGAGATCAGCTTGGTGCCGTCGATCACGCGCCACGCATTCGCGCGCTGCTGCTCCGGCGTGTCACCCTTCAGCTCGAACGACACGATCGCGCCGCCCGCCTTCTGCTGGCGCTTCGCGAGTTCGTGCTGCGGATGCGATTCGAGCCCCGGATAGAACACGCGCGCGACGGCCGGATGCGAATCGAGCCAGCGCGCGATTTCGAGCGCGTTCGCCGACTGCTTCTCGACGCGCAGCGACAGCGTCTCCATCCCCTTCAGCAGAACCCACGCATTGAACGCCGACAGCGTCGGCCCCGCGCTGCGCACGAACGGGAACACCTTGCCCATGATGAATTCCTTCGAGCCGACCAGCGCGCCGCCGAGCACGCGGCCCTGCCCGTCGAGGAACTTCGTCGCCGAGTGCATCACGACGTCCGCGCCGAGCTTCAGCGGCTGCTGCAGCACCGGGCTGCAGAAACAGTTGTCGACGACGAACAGCGCGTTCGCGGCCTTCGCGATCTTGCCGATCGCCTCGATGTCGGCGAGTTCGGTCAGCGGGTTCGACGGCGTTTCGAGGAAGAACATCTTCGTCTCGGGCCGCACCGCTTCCTGCCATGCGTTCAGGTCGGTCGGATCGACGAAGGTCGTCGTGATGCCGAACTTGCTGAAGATCTGCGAGAACATCCCGAGCGTCGAGCCAAACAGGCTGCGCGAGCTGACGAGGTGATCGCCCGCCTGCAGCGCGGACATCACGACCGACATGATCGCCGCCATGCCCGACGCTGTCGCGATGCAGGCCTCGCCGCCTTCGAGCGCGGCGAGACGATCCTGGAACATGGTAACGGTCGGGTTCGTGAAGCGCGAATAGGTGAAATAGTCTTCCGAATTCGCGAAGCGCTCGGCCGCCTCGGCCGCGCTCGTGAAGCAGAAGCTCGACGTGAGGAACAGCGCTTCCGAATGCTCGTTGAAGTTGCTGCGCAGCGTGCCCGCGCGCACGGCGAGCGTGTCGAAGTTGAGGGAGTCGTCCATGTTCCGTTTTCCGTATTCGAGGGTCGCGCCGCGGGTCATGCATCGGGCGCGCACCCAGCCACAAAATCAGGCCAAAACAAAAAGCCCGCTATGCGTCGGCATCAGCGGGCTTCGGTGCGGTACGACAGCGATCGACTCGGGCCGGCTGCCGCCGGCCTTCGCTTTAGCTGTTTTGGGAAGTCGCCCCGCGTCCGCAAGCTGAATCAAATCGACGCAAGGCGACATCCTATCACGCTTCGTCGGAAGCGTGCGCCGGCATCACTCGACCGACAGTTGCAGGTTCATCTGCGAACGCGCGGCATCGCCGGCCGTGTCGCGATCGGCCTGCGACGCCGGTGCGAGACGCGCGCGCTCGATCGCATCGAGGTACTCGGGCGTCACGGCGCCGGTGATGTAGTTGCCGTCGAAGCACGACGCCTCGAAGCGCTCGAGCTTCGGGTTGATGTCGCGCACCGCGCGGCGCAGGTCGTCGACGTCCTGATAGATCAGGTAATCGGCGCCGATGATCTTCGCGACTTCATCGTCGGTGCGGCCGTGGGCAACCAGCTCGCCGCGCGTCGGCATGTCAATGCCGTACACGTTCGGGAACTTCACGGGCGGTGCCGCCGACGCGAAGATCACCGACTTCGCGCCCGCATCGCGCGCCATCTGCACGATCTCGTGCGAGGTCGTGCCGCGCACGATCGAGTCGTCGACGATCAGCACGTTCTTGTCCTTGAACTCGATGCTCATCGCATTGAGCTTCTGGCGCACCGACTTCTTGCGCACGGCCTGGCCCGGCATGATGAAGGTGCGGCCGACGTAGCGGTTCTTGAAGAAGCCTTCGCGATACTCGACGCCGAGCTTCGCGGCGACCTGCATCGCGGCCGGACGCGACGAATCGGGAATCGGCATCACGACGTCGATCGGCACGTTCGGCAGCTCGCGCTTGATCTTCTCGGCGAGGTAATCGCCCATGCGCAGGCGCACGTTGTAGACGGGCACGCCGTCGAGGCACGAATCCGGACGCGCGAGATACACGTATTCGAACATGCACGGATTCAGCGTCGGGTGCTCCGCGCACTGCTGGCTGTGGAAGTTGCCGGCCTTGTCGATGAAGATCGCTTCGCCCGGCTGCACGTCGCGCACGAATTCGAACCCGATGCCTTCGACCGCCACCGACTCCGACGCGACCATCCACTCGGTGCCGTGTTCGGTCTCGAGCTTGCCGATGCAGAGCGGGCGGATGCCGAACGGATCGCGGAACGCGAGCAGGCCGTAGCCGGCGATCAGCGACACGATCGCGTACGAGCCCTGCAGGCGGCGATGCACGCCCGCGACCGCCTTGAACACCGCGGCCGGATCGAGCTCGAGGCCCGTCGTCGACAGCTGCAGCTCGTGCGCGAACACGTTGAGCAGCACTTCGCTGTCGGAATTGGTGTTGATGTGCCGGCGGTCGATCCGGAACATCTCGTCCTTCAGCTGTTCCCAGTTCGTCAGGTTGCCGTTGTGCGCGAGGATGATCCCGAACGGCGCGTTCACGTAGAACGGCTGCGCCTCGGCTTCGCTCGACGCCGAGCCGGCCGTCGGATAACGGACCTGGCCGATGCCGAAGGTGCCGGGCAGGCTGCGCATGTTGCGCGTGCGGAACACGTCGCGCACCATGCCGTTCGCCTTGTACATGTGGAAATTGCTGCCGTCCGCCGTCGCGATGCCCGCTGCGTCCTGACCGCGATGCTGCAGCAGCAGCAGGCTGTCATAGATCAGCTGATTGACCGGGGATTGGGAGATAACACCTACGATGCCGCACATGGCATGTCCTTCAAGATGACAAAATCGGTTCCGTCCTGCCCGGCCGCGTCGTCACACGCGCACATACTGGGCCATGCCGTCGGGCAGGAGCTGCTTCAGCTCGTGCACGCCCTGTTCGGCGAAAGGACGCAATAGCGCATTGCGCCAGAAATCCTGTTTGGGCAATTCGGTCAGCCCGGCCGCCGCGACCAGCAGCACCACCAGCACGCAGCCGCGGACGAGCCCGAACATCATGCCCAGCGAGCGATCGACTCCGCCGAGGCCCGTCGCCTGCGCGATTCGCGACAACAGCGCGTTCGCGACACCCGCGACGAACACCACGCCGATCACGATCAGCGCGAACGCCAGCACCCACTGTGTCAGCGCACCGCCCGGCCAGTTCGCCGGGATATACGGCACGACCAGTCCGACATAGCGGGCCGCGATCGCAATCGCCGCGATCCAGCCGATCAACCCGAAAATCTCCGAGACGAAACCGCGCCATGCGCCACGCAGCGCAGACAACGCGATCACCGCCAATACAGCGTAGTCGAAAGCCGTCAGCATCGCACGTTACTGCGTGAGTCCGGCTTCGCGCACCTTCGCGATCGCGGCGGACGCCGCCGCGCGATCCGCGAACGGGCCGGCACGCAGCAGTGTAGCCGTGCTGCCATCCGCCTGCTTGCGATGCTCGACATATGCGGGCACCCCCGCCGATTTCAACTTGGTGGCCCACGAACGGGCCGTTGCGTCATCCTTGAACGAACCGAGCTGCACCGCGAAGCGCGCACCGGCCGGCGACGCCGGCGACGATGCGTCGCCGCTGTCGGCCGCGGCATCGGCGTTCGCGACCGTCGCGGGCGCCGGTTTCGGCGCGGCCGGCTTCGGTGCGGGTGCGGCCGTGGCCGGCTTCGCAGCGGGCTTCGGCGGCGTCACGCTCGCCGTGGTCGTCGGGGTCGTGGTATCGGGCTTCGCGGCCGGCTTGGCTGCATCCTTGGCCGTGGGCGCGGGCACGGCCGCCACGGCGACATCGGATGCCGGCGGTTCGTCGTGCGCGACGCCCGCCTGCACGTCGGACGCATCGTCGTCGCGTGGTGCCACCGCCTGATGCGCGGGCCGGTTCGGGATGTCGATCGCGATGTCGTCCGTCACCGGCTTCGGGTGCGAATCGAGCACCATCGGCAGCACGATCACCGCGGCGACGACGAGCGCGATCGCGCCGACGAGACGCCGGCGGGCGCGTTGCTTTTCTGGAAGGGTCGGATCGAGGAGCAGTGCGTCCGATTCCGGACGCTCGGTGCGGCGCGTGCGTCGCTCGACGCGTTCAGTGCGCTCCGTGCGCACGTTCCGGGAGGCCCCGGTACGACCGCCGCGCCGCGGGGGCGCGTCGTCGTCTTTCTTGCCGAACGAGAAAATTCCCATGAATGGCTGAGTCCGAAACTGCCCGTCAGTCAGTGTTGCTGCGATTTCCGGTAGGCCATCACACCTGCCACCGTATGGAAACTGCCGAAAACCACGATTCTATCATTCTCGGATGCTCTTTTTAGTGCATCGCGAAACGCTTCGGCGGGCGACGCGAACCGCGTCACGCTCGAATCGGCCCCCTCCTCCACGCCGGCCTTGCGCAGCGCGGCTTCAAGCTGCTCCGCGCTCGCCGCGCGCGGCAGCGGCAGGTCGGTCACGCACCAGTGGTCGATCTCGCCCTTCAGATGCTGCAACACGCCATCGATGTCCTTGTCGTGCATCGCGCCGAACACCGCGTACGTGTACGGGAAGAAGCCCATGTTGCCGAGATTCTGCTCGAGCACGGCCGCCGCATGCGGGTTGTGCGCGACGTCCAGCACGATCGCCGGCTTGCCGGGCAGCACCTGGAAGCGCCCCGGCAGTTCGACGTTGGCGAGCCCGAGCCGGATGTCCTGCGCGGAAACCGGCAGCACCGGGCGCAGCGCCTCGAGCGCGGCCAGCGCGGCCGATGCATTGATCAGCTGATTCGCACCGCGCAGCGCCGGATACGCGAGCGCCGGATAGCGCTTCTCGCGGCCGAGGTAGCTCCATTGCTGGCGCTCGGCGCCCGGCTGCGCTTCGTAGCGGAAATCGCGACCGACCAGCCACAGGTCGGCGCCGATCGCTTCGGCATGCTCGACCAGCGTGTTCGGCACCGCGGGATCGCCGCAGATCGCCGGCTTGCCCGCGCGGAAGATCCCTGCCTTCTCGAATGCGATCTTCTCGCGCGTGTCGCCGAGGTATTCGGTGTGGTCGATGTCGATGCTCGTGACGATCGCGCAATCGGTATCGATGATGTTGACCGCATCGAGCCGGCCGCCGAGGCCGACTTCGAGGATCACCGCGTCGAGCCCGCGCGACGCGAACAGGTGCAGGATCGCGAGCGTCGTGAATTCGAAGTACGTGAGCGACACCGGCTCGGGCAGCGACGTGCGCGCCGCCTCGACGGCTTCGAAGTGCGGCAATAGTTCGGCGTCGCTGACCTGCTGCCCGTTCACGCGCGCGCGCTCGCCGAATTCGAGCAGGTGCGGCGACGTATGGCAGCCGACCTTGTAGCCCGCATGAACGAGGATCGCCTCGAGGAACGCGCAGGTCGAACCCTTGCCGTTCGTGCCGCCGACCGTGATCACGGGGCACGCGAATTCGAGCTGCAACGCCGCCTTGACCTGCCCGATGCGGGTGAGGCCCATGTCGATGCCGACGGGGTGCGCGCGTTCGAGATGCGAAAGCCACGCGTCGAGAGTGGGAAAAGTGCTCATCGGATCAAATCTGAATCGGTACCGCCACTACGCCAAAAAACGAAACGCGCCGCCCGGCGGTTCAGCCGGGCGACGCGCGCAGTTCACAACGCCGCGCCAATCAGGCCAGCGCGTCGGCCGGCTGTCGCTGCAGCAGCGCGAGCAATTGCGCGATCTCGTCGCGCATCTTGCGGCGGTCGACGATCATGTCGATCGCGCCCGTCTTCAGCAGGAATTCCGCGCGCTGGAAGCCTTCCGGAAGTTTCTCGCGAACCGTCTGCTCGATCACGCGCGGGCCGGCGAAGCCGATCAGCGCCTTCGGCTCGGCGATCACGACGTCGCCGAGGAACGCGAAGCTCGCCGACACGCCGCCCATCGTCGGGTCGGTCAGCACCGAGATGAACGGCAGCTTGGCTTCGGCCAGCTTGGTCAGCATCGCGGTGGTCTTGGCCATCTGCATCAGCGACAGCAGGCTTTCCTGCATCCGCGCACCGCCCGACGCCGTGAAGCAGATGAACGGCACCTGCTGCTCCAGCGCATTCTGCGCGCCGCGCGCGAAGCGCTCGCCCACGACCGAGCCCATCGAGCCGCCCATGAACGAGAATTCGAAGCAGGCCGCGACGACGGGCAGCGTGTGGATCGCGCCACCCATCACGACCATCGCGTCGGTCTCGCCCGTTTCGTCCATCGCTTCCTTCAGACGATCGGGATACTTGCGGCTGTCTTTGAACTTCAGCGAGTCGACCGGCACGATTTCCTGGCCGATTTCATAGCGGCCTTCCGGATCGAGCAGCCCGTCGAGACGCTCGCGCGCACCGATGCGCATGTGGTGATCGCACTTCGGGCATACGTGCAGGTTCGCGTCCACGTCGTTGCGGTACAGCACGGCCTCGCAGGACGGGCACTTGACCCACAGGCCTTCCGGAATGCCCTTGCGGCTTTTCGGGTCGGTCTGCTTGATCTTCGGCGGCAACAGTTTGTCGAGCCAGCTCATCGTATGGTTTCCTGTTCCGTGGCGGGGCGGGCCGACCGGCCCGTTCCCGCTTCCTGTGTTGTGTTTATCGCGCCGTCTTGCCGGCGCCGTCCAGGGCGGCGCGCAGCTCGGCGATGAAAGTCTTCAGCGCGGCGGCGGCGCTTTCCGGCGCGGCGCTCTCGAGCAACTGCACCAGGCGGCTGCCGATCACGACGGCGTCCGACACTTCGGCCACCGCGCGCGCCGTTTCGGCGTCGCGGATGCCGAAGCCGACGCCCACCGGAACCGGCACGCGCGACTTGATGGCCGGGATTTTACCCGCAATGCTCGAAACATCCAGATTTCCGGCGCCGGTCACACCCTTGAGCGACACGTAGTACACGTAGCCGCTCGCGATCTTGCCCACGTCGGCGATGCGTTCGTCGGTCGACGTCGGCGCGAGCAGGAAGATCGGATCGATCTGCACGGCACGCATTTTCTCGGCGAACACGCCCGCTTCCTCGGGCGGATAGTCGACGACGAGCACGCCGTCGACGCCCGCCGCCTGCGCTTCGGTCGCGAACGTGTCGACGCCCATCCGCTCGATCGGGTTCGCATAACCCATCAGCACGACGGGGGTTTTCTGGTCGGTCTCGCGGAAGCGCTTCACGTCGGCGAGCACGCTCTTCAGCGTGACGCCGCGCGCGAGCGCACGCTCCGACGAGCGCTGGATCACCGGGCCGTCGGCCATCGGGTCCGAGAACGGCACGCCGAGCTCGATGACGTCGGCGCCGCCTTCGGCGAGCGCGTGCATAAACTCGACGGTCTTCGCAGGGTCGGGATCGCCGGCCGTGATGAACGGGATCAGGCCCTTGCGGCCTTGTTCGGCGAGTGCGGCGAAGGTCTGCTGGATACGGGAGGACATGGCAATTTTCCTTGATGCGATCGGCACTGCGGCGGCGCGACTCACGCGCACGCCGGCGTGGCGAGCGCGTTCACGCGCTCGTGCGCGATCGCGCAATAACTTTCGTTGATCTCGTAGCCGACGAAGTCGCGCCCCTGCCGTGCGCAGGCCACCGCGGTCGTGCCGCTGCCCATGAACGGATCGAGCACGCGGCCGCCCGGCGGGCAGCTTGCGAGCACCATCCGCTCGATGATTTCCAGCGGCTTCTGGGTCGGATGATCGACGCGCTCCGCGTGCTGCCGGTGCAGGCGCGAGACCGACCAGACGTCCTTCGGGTTGTAGCCCATCTCCAGCCACTTGCTGCCTTCGAACAGCTTGCGCGAGCGGGCCTTCTTCGTGTCGGCGTCGTACGGGATGCGGACCGGATCGAGATCGAAGTAATACGCCTTGGAAACCGCGAAAAAGCCGATGTTGTCGTGCACCGACGTGAAACGGCGCGTCGTGCCGCCCATGCTCGGCACGCGCCGGTCCCAGATGATCTCGTTGACCATCGTGAGCTTCGTCTTCAGGAAGCTGAAGATTTCCGGCGCGTACTGCCACGTGCAGAAGATGTACATCGACCCGCTCGGCTTGAGCTTCGGGATCGCGAGTTCGAGCCACTCGCGCGTCCACGCGAGAAAGTCGTCGCCCGAGCGCTTGTCCGAGTCGTTGCCGTAGTCCTTGCCGAGCCCGTACGGCGGATCGGCGACGATCAAGTCGATCGACGCATCCGGCAGGCGCGCGGCTTCGGACATGAAATCGCGGTTGTGCAGCTCGATCCCGGACGGCAGCGCGCACGGCACGGCGACGGCGGACTGCACCGCCTCCGCTTCGCTCGCGGCACCGCCGCCCGGTTGTTCGATCAGGTCACGCATCGGTCGGGGTCAGAGCGCGATGCCCGATCGCTCGGCGACCGTGTGCATGTCCTTGTCGCCGCGGCCCGACAGGTTGACGAGCAGGATCTTGTCCTTCGGCAACGTCGGCGCGAGCTTCACGCCATACGCGATCGCGTGGCTCGACTCGAGCGCGGGAATGATCCCCTCGATCCGGCAGCAGTCGTGGAACGCCTTCAGCGCCTCTTCGTCGGTGATCGGCACGTACTGCGCGCGGCCGCTGTCCTTCAGCCATGCGTGCTCGGGACCGACGCCCGGATAGTCGAGCCCGGCCGACACCGAATGCGTCTCGATGATCTGGCCGTTGTCGTCCTGCAGCAGGTACGTGCGGTTGCCGTGCAGCACGCCGGGGCTGCCGGCGATCAGCGACGCCGCGTGACGGCCGGTGTCGAGGCCGTCGCCGGCCGCTTCGACGCCGATCAGCTGCACCGACGTGTCGTCGATGTACGGATAGAAGATGCCCATCGCGTTCGAGCCGCCGCCGACGCACGCAATCACCGCGTCCGGCTGCCGGCCGGCGAGTTCCGGCATCTGCACCTTGCACTCGTCGCCGATCACGCGCTGGAAGTCGCGCACCATCGCCGGATACGGGTGCGGGCCCGCGACCGTGCCGATGATGTAGAACGTGCTTTCGATGTTCGTGACCCAGTCGCGCATCGCTTCGTTCAGCGCGTCCTTCAACGTGCGCGAACCGGATTCGACCGGCACGACCGTCGCGCCGAGCAACTTCATCCGGTAGACGTTCGCGGCCTGGCGGCGCACGTCCTCGGCGCCCATGTAGACGATGCACTCCATCCCGAAGCGCGCGCAGATCGTCGCGGTCGCGACGCCGTGCTGGCCGGCGCCGGTTTCGGCGATCACGCGCTTCTTGCCCATCCGCTTCGCGAGCAGCGCCTGGCCGATGACGTTGTTGATCTTGTGCGCGCCGGTGTGGTTCAGGTCCTCGCGCTTCAGGTAGATCTGCGCGCCGCCGAGCATCTCGCTCCAGCGCTGCGCGTGATAGATCGGCGACGGACGACCGACGAAATACTTGAGTTCGCGCTCGTATTCGGCGACGAAATCGGGGTCATTGCGGAATTTTTCGTACGCCGTGCGCAGTTCGTCCAGCGCGTGAATCAGCGTTTCGGCGACGAACACGCCGCCATACGGGCCGAAGTGGCCGTGATCATCAGGAAGGTTGTACATGGTGTCACTCTCGATCGGTCGGCGCGCCCCGCTGTCGGGGCCGCACCGGCTTGCATCACCCGGCGTCCGCTTCGCGCACCGCGCGTACGAACGCCGCCATCCGGGCGTGATCCTTCACGCCCTTCGCGCCCTCCACTTCGATGCCGCTCGAGACATCGACAGCAAACGGGCGCAACTGGCGGATCGCATCACCGACGTTTTGCGCGTTCAAGCCACCACTCAAAACGGCCCGATGCGCGAGCTCTGCGGGAATAAGTGACCAATCGAAGACCTTGCCGCTACCGCCGTAATCCGGCACCAGGGTGTCGAACAGGAGGCCGCGCGCTTTCGAATAATGAAGAGCCGATTCTACCAAATCGGCCGGCTGCGTCGAGGGGCCGACGCGCACCGCGCGCAACCACGGCAGACGTGCCGCGCGGCCGAGGGCGTCGCACTGCTCGGGCGTCTCGTCGCCGTGGAATTGCAGCACCGTGAGCGGCACGTCGCGCACGACCGCCTCGATCTCGGCTTCGGTCGCGTTCACGAACAGCCCGACCACCGACACGAACGGCGGCGCGAGGCGTGCAAACTCGGCCGCCTGCGCGATCGACACCGCGCGCGGGCTCTTCGGATAGAACACGAGGCCGATCGCGTCGGCGCCGAGCGCGGCGGCGTGCAGCACGTCCTCGGGGCGCGACAGGCCGCACAGCTTGATGCGCGTGCGCGGCGCGAGGCCGGCCGCGGCGGGAGTCGGAGAAGACACGGCGTGATCCGTCATGGTTGTGGGTCCAGGTCGGCCCAGACGCTGCTCCACGGCACGCTGCCGAGCTGCGCGGGCGGGACGGCGAATTCCGCCGGGTAGCCGACATGGGCGAGGTACAGCCCGTCGGCCATGAACGTGGGCGCGGCGAGATTGCGGTCGCGCCCGGCCAGCACGTCGGCGAGCCAGTCCGCCGGGTAGCGGCCGCGTCCGACCGCGACGAGGCAGCCCATCAGGTTGCGCACCATGTGGTGAAGGAACGCGTTCGCGCGGAAGCGGAAATGAATGAAGTGGCCCGCACGCCGCACGTCGATCTGGTACAGGTGTTTGACCGGCGTCTTCGACTGGCATTCCGACGACCGGAACGACGAGAAGTCGTGCTCGCCGATCAGGTGCGCGGCGGCGACGCGCATTGCGTCGTCGTCGAGCGGTGTGTGGATCCAGCCGGCCCGGCCGGCCAGCATCGGCGAGCGCACGGGGTGCACGTACAGCGCGTAGTAGTAGGTGCGTTCGAACGCCGAGAAACGCGCATGGAACGTGTCCGGCATCGGCTTCGCCCACTGCACGGAAACGGTCGGCGGCAGAAACGCGTTGGTGCCGCGCACCCACGAGAAATCCGCGCGGTCGAGGTCCGTGTCGAAGTGCACGACCTGCCCGAGCCCGTGCACGCCCGTGTCGGTCCGTCCCGCGACCGTCGTGTGCAGCGGCACGCACGCGAATTCGCCGAGCGCGCGCTCGAGCGCGTCCTGCACGGTCTTGCCGTGCGGCTGCGCCTGCCAGCCGCAGAACGCGGCGCCGTCGTACTGAATCCCCAGCGCGATCCGCATCACGCCTCTTCCGCCAGTTTCGCGAGCAGCGCGCGCGCATCGTCGCGCGTCGCGGCGTCGTTCGCATCGACGACTTCCTGCAGCAGCGTGCGCGCGCCGGACAGGTCGCCCAGCTCGACGTACTCGGACGCGAGATCCAGCTTGTTGCGTGCGATGCGCGCGAGCTCTTCCGGTGTCAGCGCGGGCAGCACGGCGCCCGGCGCGGACGGCAGGTCGAGATCGAAATCCAGCTTCAACGCGCCGAACTGCGCGCCGCCGAGCGGCGGCAGCGACGACGGCGCAGACGCACCGCCCGCGTGCGGCGCGGGCGTTGCCGCATCCGGATCCCAGTCGAACTCGTCGTCCTGGTCGGCCGGGTGCTCCGGCAACGGATCGTTCGCACCAACGGGCGGGTGCGACGCGGACTGACCGTTAGTTGCGATTTGCTCGCGTTCGGCTTGCCCTTCCCGAACGGCCGGCTCTTCCGCCGTACGCGGCGGCAGCGGCATGTCGAGGCTGTTCAGCGCGCTGATCGCGTTCTGCATCAGTGCTGCGTGCTGATCGTCGTTCGTCGCCGGCGCGGCGGGTGCTTCGATCGACTGACCGGGCGTTGCCTCCGCGACGGGCTTCGCGTCGTGCGGTGCCGGCTCTGCGGCGGGCGTCAACGCGGCGGGCGCGGCCGGCGCTTCCTTTTGATCGTCTTGCGGCGTTGCCGCTTCCGGCGACGAAGGCACGTCGAGATCGCGCGTTTCGGCCACCTCCGCCGCTACCGCAGCGGCCGAAACAAGATTCACATCGGCGGCTGCGTCGCGTGCGACCGGCGTCTCGGGAAGAATCGGCGGCACGGGTTCGACCGGCGACGATGATGCGCCGGCATCCGAAGCAGCCGCCTCGCCGGATTCCGAGGCGACGGTCTCGGCGCGCCGCGCTTTCCGGCGCTTGCGCCATGCGAAGCCGGCTGCGAGAACGACCACCGCCGCGCCAGCCGCCGCGGCCGGGCGCCAGTCGATCTGTTCGGAAACACGCGCGGACGGCGTCGCCGTCACGGGCACGGCCGGCTGCACGGGGGCCGATGCCGGCTGCGCCGCACTGGCGGCCACGCCGGACGCCGCCTCGCTCGCGGCGGGCGACGACGCGGCAGCAGATGCGCCGTCATTCGCGGCGGGACGCGGGGCAGCAGGCGCCGGCGCGGGCGCAACGTTGTTCGTCGCGGCTGGCTTGCCGATTCCGTGTTTCTGCAGCTCCATCAGCACGCGATTCTTCAGCGCGAGCAGTTGCTGCAGGCTCGACGGCCGCGGCTGCGACGCGCCCGCGACGGGTGCCGCCGCGGATGGTTCGTGCATGCCTTGAGCCTGGCCGCCTTGCGCGGGCTGGATGGCGGCTTCGCTCGCGGACGACGGAGTCGCGGACTGAATCGCGCCGCTCCACACATGCGGCCCGCTTGCACCGGCCGCAGGCGCGGCCGGCTGAACGGGCTCGACCGTCGACGCGCCATGCGTGGCGGACGCGCCGGTCGAAGCCGATGCCCCTGCCACGACTGCCGCCGCAGCGACACTTGCGCCGCTGACGGGTGCCGCATGAGCAGCCGGCGCCGTTTGCACGGCCGACCCCGGATGCGGCGCGGACGCGCCATGCTGCGTAGCCACAGCCGCAGCCGCGGCCGTACCCGACGCGGCGGCCACCGCGGACGCGACCGATGCACCTGACGCACCTGACGCACCGATCGCCGCGAGCGCCGCGCCCGTCGCGTCGAGCGCCGGCACCGTCAGCGTCGCGCCGACTTTCAGGCGGCTCGGATCGCGCTTCATGAATGCCTGCGGGTTGGCGTCGAACAGCGCACGTCCGGCACGCGCGAGCACGCCCGGATCGTGCGACTGCGTGGCCGCCTTCGCGAGATCGTTCAGCGACTGGCCGGGCTGGACCGTCACGGTGAGCGGCGCGGGGCCACCTGCGGCGGAAGCCGGCAGTTCGACGGTGCCGGCCGCCCAGGCCGACGCGGCCGCGCCGAGTGCCAGGATCGCCAGCGCGCCGCGCACGGCGCGCGACAGACGTGACTGACGCGGAAACAAGGAAATTCGGGACATCGTAGGCTCTATCGCCGCGCGCGGGCGCGGCTCGGATTCGCGTAGGGAAGCGTCAATAAAGTCGCCGCAGAAATGCAAAAGCGTCGCGCAGAACGCGACGCTTTCGGCGACTCTGCGCGTCGTAACCGCATAGTTTACTTCACGCGATCAGGTTCCGGCCGAATTCGTCGCCGGCGGATGCGGCTGTCCATGCCGATACATCGGTGCAACCGCTATTCGCACCGCGCCGCCGGCGCGCGGATCGCGCGACTGCCGTGCTGATCCTCATCATCAATCGCGCACGGCAGTTTTATCAAAAAGGGATCATCAATCGACGACAATTGTTGCGGCGGCATCGCCCCGGGAATGAATTCATGCCCGTATCGTTCGCGTCGCGCCCCTCTCGCAAGCGTCTCGGGGTTTTCGCGCGTATGCCGCGCGCCAACCAATAAAAAAACGCCTGCCGCCCCGCGAAGGGTAGACAGGCGTTTCGCGTCGCGCGCCGACGGGGCGCGCAGCGCAGCCCGATCCTTACTTGTCGAGCAGGATGCGCAGCATGCGGCGCAGCGGCTCGGCCGCGCCCCACAGCAGCTGGTCGCCGACCGTGAACGCCGACAGGTATTCGCCGCCCATCGCGAGCTTGCGCAGGCGACCGACCGGCACCGTCAGCGTGCCGGTGATCTTCGCCGGCGACAGGTCACGCATCGACGCTTCGCGCTCGTTCGGCACGACCTTCACCCAGTCGTTCGCCGACGCGAGGATGCCGTTGATTTCGTCCAGCGGGACGTCCTTCTTCAGCTTGATCGTCAGCGCCTGCGAATGGCAGCGCATCGCGCCGATCCGCACGCACAGCCCGTCGACCGGGATCGAACCCGGCTCGCCCATGGCCGGCTTGCCGAGGATCTTGTTGGTTTCCGCGCCGCCCTTCCACTCTTCCTTCGACATCCCGTTGCCGAGATCCTTGTCGATCCACGGAATCAGCGAACCCGCGAGCGGCACGCCGAACTGGCTCGTCGGCATTGCATCGCTGTTCATCGTCGCGAGCACGCGGCGGTCGATGTCGAGAATCGCGGAAGCCGGATCGGCGAGCTGTTCCTGCACCGAACCGTGCAGCGCACCCATCTGCGACAGCAGTTCACGCATGTTCTGCGCGCCCGCGCCCGATGCGGCCTGGTAGGTCATCGCCGTCATCCAGTCGACGAGGTTCTCGCGGAACAGGCCGCCGAGCGCCATCAGCATCAGGCTGACCGTGCAGTTGCCGCCGACGAAGTTCTTCGTGCCCTTGACGAGCGCGTCCTTGATCACGTCGAGGTTGACCGGATCGAGGATGATGACCGCGTCGTCCTGCATCCGCAGCGACGAGGCCGCGTCGATCCAGTAGCCGTTCCAGCCGGCCGCGCGCAGCTTCGGAAACACGTCGTTCGTGTAGTCGCCGCCTTGGCACGTGATGATCACGTCGCACTTCTTCAGCTCGTCGACGTTGGTCGCGTCCTTGAGCGTAGTCTCGTTTTTCGCGAACGACGGCGCCTTGCCGCCCGTGTTGCTGGTGCTGAAAAACACCGGTTCGATCAGGTCGAAATCACCTTCTTCCTGCATGCGTTGCATCAGCACGCTGCCGACCATGCCACGCCAACCTACGAGACCTACGTTCATGACTAACCCTTTGAATGGAGCTTCCCCGCCATTTCCGCCCCCGGCGTGACCGCGCGGGGAAACAGGCGGGCACGACGGACGATCAGCGTTTAATGATCGTTTTCGTGGTAATGGTTTTCGTGATGACGATGGCGCGCGTACCCGCACGGGCAGTGTTGCCGTGGAGTTTCAGGACCGGGGAGATCAGGGAAATCAGCGCCATCGTTCGAGTCTACACAAAGCCGGTTGGCCGCACAACGGCCAACCACGCGCGAACCGGCCGATTTCGCGGCCCGTTCGCGCCCTTTCTACAATTCACTGCGTTACCGCATTACAGCGCGGCGACCACCGCGTCGCCCATCGCCGCCGTACCGACCTGCTTGCAACCCGGCGTCGCGATGTCGCCCGTGCGATAGCCTTGTTCGAGCACCGTTTTCACCGCGCGCTCGATGCGATCGGCCTGCTCCGCGCGATTCAGCGAGTAGCGCAGCAGCATCGCGGCCGACAGGATCGTCGCCAGCGGGTTCGCGATGCCCTTGCCCGCGATGTCCGGCGCCGAACCGTGCGACGGCTCGTACAGGCCCTTGTTGTTCTTGTCGAGCGACGCCGACGGCAGCATGCCGATCGAACCCGTCAGCATCGACGCTTCATCCGACAGGATGTCGCCGAACATGTTGCCGGTCACGATCACGTCGAACTGCTTCGGCGCCTTCGCGAGCTGCATCGCCGCGTTGTCGACGTACATGTGCGACAACTCGACGTCCGCGTATTCCTTCGACACGTCGATCATGATGTCGCGCCAGAATTGCGACGTTTCGAGCACGTTCGACTTGTCGACCGACAGCAGCTTCTTCGCACGCTTGCGCGCGGCCTGGAACGCGACGTGCGCGATGCGGCGCACTTCCGGTTCCGAATAGCGCATCGTGTCGAAACCTTCGCGCTCGCCGGCGAACGGGCCGTCGGGAGCGGCACGCACGCCGCGCGGCTGGCCGAAGTAGATGTCGCCGTTCAGCTCGCGCACGATCAGGATGTCGAGGCCCGCGACCAGCTCCGGCTTCAGCGGCGACGCGTCGACGAGTTGCGGATAGCAGATCGCCGGGCGGAAGTTCGCGAACAGCTCGAGATGCTTGCGCAGCCCGAGGATCGCCTGCTCGGGGCGCAGCGCGCGCTCGAGCGAGTCGTACTTCCAGTCACCGACCGCGCCGAACAGGATCGCGTCGGCTTCCTTCGCGAGTTTCAGCGTCGCGTCCGGCAGCGGATGACCGCTCGCCTCGTAGCCCGCGCCGCCGACCGGCGCCTGTTCGAGTTCGAACTTCTCGTCGAGGGCGTTCAGCACCTTGACCGCTTCGTTGACGATTTCCGGACCGATGCCGTCGCCGGGCAGCACTGCAATCTTCATGCGTTATTCCTGACTGGGTAGGTATGAGTGGCAGGTCGGCGAGCGCGCGTCATGCGCGCCCGCCCGGAGGCAATCTCAGCCGACCAGCTTGTTGTTGAGCCACGGCTGCTTCGCGAGCCGCTCGGCTTCGAACTGGCGGATCTTGTCCGCGTGACGCAGCGTCAGGCCGATGTCGTCGAAACCGTTCAGCAGGCAGTACTTGCGGAACGCGGTGATGTCGAACGCATACTCGCGGCCGTCGCCCGTGCGCACGACCTGCGCGTCGAGGTCGATCGTCAGCTGATAGCCGTTGAACGCGTACGTGTCATTGAACAGGTGATCGACCTGCTGCTCGGTCAGCACGATCGGCAGCAGCCCGTTCTTGTAGCAGTTGTTGAAGAAGATGTCGGCGAAGCTCGGCGCGATGATCGCGCGGAAGCCGTACTGCTGCAGCGCCCACGGCGCGTGCTCGCGCGAGCTGCCGCAGCCGAAGTTCTTGCGTGCGAGCAGCACCGATGCGCCCTGATAGCGCGGCTGGTTCAGCACGAAGTCCGGGTTCAGCGGGCGCTTCGAGTTGTCCTGGCCCGGCTCGCCGTGATCGAGGTAACGCCATTCGTCGAACGCGTTCGGACCGAAGCCCGTGCGCTTGATCGACTTCAGGAACTGCTTCGGGATGATCGCGTCGGTGTCGACGTTCTCGCGATCGAGCGGCGCCACGACGCCGGTATGCACATTGAATTTTTCCATGATCCGTCTATCCGGTTGAAGGGCCGGCATTCAGCCGGCGCACATCGACAAATTCTCGGCGGATGTCACTCCGCGGCGCGCTGCAGCGCGTTGCCGGCGGCATTGACGTCCTGGCCGAAGCCTCGGACGGTATTGCAGCCCGCAAGGCCGAAGCCCAGCCCCGCGAGCGCCAGCGCGGCAACCAGCCGCGCGATGAGCTTCGATGCCGTCACGCGTTACCCCAGCTTGCGAATGTCGACGAAATGGCCTTCGATCGCCGCCGCCGCCGCCATCGCGGGGCTCACCAGGTGCGTGCGACCGCCCGCGCCCTGCCGGCCTTCGAAGTTGCGGTTCGACGTCGATGCGCAGCGCTCGCCCGGATCGAGCCGGTCGGCGTTCATCGCGAGGCACATCGAGCAGCCCGGCTCGCGCCATTCGAAGCCCGCGTCCGTGAATACCTTGTCGAGGCCTTCGCGCTCGGCCTGCGCCTTCACGAGGCCCGAGCCCGGCACGACCATCGCGAGGCGCACGTTCGATGCGATGCGGCGATTCAGCTTCTTCACGACGTACGCGGCCGCGCGGATGTCCTCGATGCGCGCGTTCGTGCACGAACCGATGAAGATCTTGTCGACCTTGATCGACTCGATCGGCGTGTTCGGCTCGAGCGCCATGTAGGCCAGCGCGCGTTCCATCGCGTCGCGCTTGACCGGATCCTTCTCGCGCTCGGGATCGGGCACGCGACCGTCGATCGACGTGACCATTTCCGGCGACGTGCCCCACGTGACCTGCGGGACGATCTCGGCCGCGTTCAGCTCGACGACGCGGTCGAACTGCGCGCCTTCGTCGGACCTGAATTCGCGCCAGTACTCGACGGCCTGGTCCCATTCCGCGCCGGTCGGCACGAACGGACGGCCCTTCAGGTAATCGATCGTCGTGTCGTCGACGGCGACCATGCCCGCGCGCGCGCCGGCTTCGATCGCCATGTTGCAGACGGTCATCCGGCCTTCCATCGTCAGCGCGCGGATCGTCGAGCCGCCGAATTCGATCGCGTAGCCCGTGCCGCCGGCCGTGCCGATCTTGCCGATGATCGCGAGCACGATGTCCTTCGCGGTACAGCCGCGCGGCAGGGCGCCCTCGACCTTCACGAGCATGTTCTTGCTCTTTTTCTGCAGCAAGGTTTGCGTCGCGAGCACGTGCTCGACTTCCGACGTGCCGATGCCGTGCGCGAGCGCGCCGAACGCGCCGTGCGTGGACGTATGCGAATCGCCGCAGACGATCGTCATGCCCGGCAGCGTTGCGCCCTGCTCCGGCCCGATGATGTGCACGATGCCCTGGCGCACGTCGTTCATCTTGAACTGCGTGATGCCGAACGCGTCGCAGTTCGCGTCGAGCGTGTCGACCTGCAGCTTCGAGACCGGATCGGCAATGCCGTGGCTGCGATCCGTGGTCGGGACGTTGTGGTCCGACACGGCCAGGTTCGCGCTGATGCGCCACACCGGGCGGTGCGCGACGTTCAGCCCTTCGAATGCCTGCGGGCTCGTGACTTCGTGCAGCAGCTGACGGTCGATGTAGAGCAATGCCGTGCCGTCGTCCTCGGTGTGGACGACGTGGGTATTCCACAGTTTGTCGTAGAGAGTCTGTGCCATGGGTATGCGGGGTCGTTGTGACTACAAGCCTTGCGGATGCGGTCGATTATGCCACGCAGAACGCGCCACGGCGCAGGCCCGGCGCGAAAAAACCCATTAAAAACAGTGGTTTGGCTGGTAGTGCCAATACCTGTATCGGCATTACCAGCCAAACGGCAGCATCGGGACACCGCGACGCCCCGTGCTCGCGATGTTCGCCTCGAGGCGGATTCCGGCATACGATGGGACGACGTACGTCTGCCTGTCCCCACGGTCCGGAACCGGAGCCCACGACGATGAAGCTCGGCATCAACGAATCGCTCGCACGCCTCGACGATGAAGGCACGCCGTTCACGACACTGTTTCGCCACGGCACGCTCGACGTCGAGCTGTACCGGCCGCGCGGCGAGGACCGGCAGACGCCGCATACGCGCGACGAGGTCTACGTGATCGCCACCGGCACGTCCCGTTTCGTCGTCGACGGACGCGAATGCGGCGTCGCGGCGGGCGACGTGGTGTTCGTCCCCGCATTCGCGTCGCACCGTTTCGTCGGCTTCTCCGACGACTTCTCGACCTGGGTGTTCTTCTACGGCCCCGAAGGCGGCGAGCGCGACGCGCGCGGTGCATGACGCGCGCCAAGCACCGCGCTTCCCGCATGATCTCCTAGACTGTCTATTCGCAACGGGCGGCGCGGCCGCCCTCCCCGCCATCACGATGCGCGCATCGCCCGGCGCATCGACCGGACAGGAGCACGGCATGCGTTACGAACTCTATTACTGGCCCGAGATCCAGGGTCGCGGCGAATACGTGCGGCTCGCGCTCGAGGCGGCCGAGGCCGACTATGTCGACGTCGCGCGCGAATCGGGGCGCGGCATGGGTGTACAGGCAATGATGCGGCTGATGGACAGCACGAAGACCGAATGCGTGCCGTTCGCACCGCCGTTCCTGAAGGCCGGCGACGTGCTCGTCGGACAGACCGCGAACATCCTGCTGTTTCTCGGCGCACGGCTCGGTCTCGCGCCCGCCGACGAAGCCGGACGGCTGTGGGTGCATCAGCTCCAGCTGACCGTCGCCGATTTCGTCACCGAGATCCACGACACGCATCACCCGATCGGCAGCGGCCTGTACTACGAGGACCAGAAGGCCGAGGCCGCCGAGCGCGCGGCCGATTTCCTCGCGCACCGCCTGCCGAAGTTCCTCGGCTACTTCGATCGCGTGCTGGAGCAGAATCCGCACAAAGGCGGCTATATCGCCGGCGGCGCGCTCAGTTATGCGGACCTGTCGATGTTTCAGCTGATCGAAGGGCTGCGCTACGCGTTCCCGAAGGCGATGAAGCGCGCGGAGCGCAAGGTCGCGGGGCTCGTCGGCCTGCACGACCGCGTTGCACGGCATCCGCCCGTCGCGCGCTATCTGGAGTCGGCGCGCCGCATCCCGTTCAACGACATGGGGATCTTCCGGCACTATCCGGAGCTGGACAAGTAGCGCCGCACGCCGCGTCAGTCGCCGTAGCGATAGCGGCTGCGCATCGCGTCGAGCGGATTGCCGTCGGCGAGCGTCCCGCCGAGACTGCGGATCACCGCGCTCGCTGCGTTAATTGCCGTCTGCACCGCGCCCTCGATCCAGCCGCCCGTGAACGAACAGCAGCAGCCGGCCAGGTAGATGCCACGGTCCGACGACGGATCGGCGGCCGTCTGGAACTGATAGAACAACGCCTGCGAGTGAATGTCCTCGCCCGGATAGTTCAGTTTGAATGCACCGAGCGCGTAGCGGTCCGACAACCAGTCGTGGCTCGTGACGTTGCGCGCGTAATCGTCGTCGAGCGGACGCAGGTGCGCGGCGAACGCCGGCGAAACAATGCCGATCTCGGCCACGAGACGCTTGAACCGCTCGACCTTGTCGGTGAGCGACAGGATCTTGTGCGAATCGTCCTCCCACGTGTAGCTGATCAGCACGACGCCGTGTGCGTCGGGATCGTCGGGCGCGTAGTCGAGACAGTAGATGCCGCGCGCCAGCGTGTCCGTCTGAATGTTGTGCGGCAGCCCGTGCTTGAGCCAGAACTTGTCGCGGGTCAGCACGAACAGCTTCGACGAGCTGACCATGTGCGTCTCGTTGATCGCGCGAACGACGTTCGGCGCGAACAGGTTCGCGATGCCGGTGATGCCCATGCCGACCTGCATCGCGCGCGTCGTGGTCGCGACGATCACGCGGTCGAATATCTGCGTCGATCCGTCGTCGAGCGTGAGCGCAAAGGTCTCGTCCGGCTGCTTCGCCACGTGCCGCACGGCCGCGTGGACGATGCAATCGCGCACTCGCGCACCGTCCCCGCCATCGTCGAGCAGCCCCTGCGCGAGCGCGAAGATGCCGGCCGGGATCAACCGCTGGTCGACTTCGAGCTCGTTGACCACGATCCGCAGGATTTCGAGGAACGATGCGCGATAGACCGGCTGGAAGCCGCCCGAGCCGATGCCGAGCGTGCCGAACAGGCGCAGGTCCTCGCCCTTGCGCCAGCGCGCGCCGCCCGGCGGCGTCGCGCCCGTGAAGAACTTGACGATCGCCGAGTAGAACGACTCGTCGCCGAAGCGGTCGATGTACTGCTGCCAGCCATGCCGCGCATCGTCGTAGCGGTGCGCGCGCAGCAGCGCCGTCAGTTCGGCCGGTGCGGGCAGCTGCGTGCCGTCGTCGAGCCGCACGCCGTCGCGAATGAACGCGCGCCAGCCGCGGTCGACGCGGTCGAACAGCGCGGGTGGCGCATCGCCCGCGCGCCAGTGGTACGCATGGCCCTGGTAGTGGATCTCGGTGTCGACGATGCCCGGATCGGGAAACGCGGATGTGCTGTCGACGCCGAACCGCTCGAGATAGTGGTAAAGCGCGGCCTGCGACGGCGGGAAACGCATCGCGCCCATTTCGGCGAGCAGGTGCGGATGGTCCGGATTGATCGACTGCGACAGCAGGCGCCCGCCCACGCGCGCGCGGTTCGCCTCGAACACGACGACCTGCCGTGCCCCCGCGCGCAGCAGCTCGCAGGCGGCGACCAGGCCGCTGACGCCCGCGCCGACGATCGCGATCCGCGCGTCGCGTGCGCGCTGCGCCGGCAGCGTGCCGAGATGCCCGCCGGTGCGGGACAGGAAGGCGCCGTAGTCGTACAGCGTGTCGATGTACGGCAACGTGCGCGGCAGGAATTCAGGAGCGTTCATGTGGTCGGGAACGAAAAGGGACGTGCTGGCCGCACGCGATCAGACAGGCAGATGGATGCTGCCGAGCGGCGCGTCGGCGTTGACGAGATCGACACGCTTCACGCGGATGCGCAACGTGTCGTCGCATACCGCGAGTTCATGCGTGTACCAGCCGGCGAACAGCGTCTGCTCGTCGCGTCGCGTTTCGACGTAATGAAACGGCGTGCGCAGCACATAGGCGCCGCGTTCGTGGTCGGCCCGATCGACGTGCGGCTGCTGGAGCAGATGATGACCGCGACTCGCCGGCTGCTGCGAGAACGTCCGGCGCCCGGCCAGCCGCTCGATGCGGATGCGCAGCAGGAGCCGGTCCTCGTCCATCAGCGCGCCGTGCAGCCCGGTGTCGGGCTGGTCCGGCGACAGCGGCATCCAGTAGCGCGCGTCGTCCGCATAAAGTGCGAGCCATTCCTCGTAGCGCCGCTCGTCAAGCAGGCGTGCCTCGCGATACACGAACGCGACGAGCTCATCGTGCGGAAATACGCGCATCGGCGGCCTCCTGCGTCGATACCGGCGCGATGAACTGCAGCCATGCCCGGAACTGGTTGCGGATCTGCTGTTCGCTGGTGCCGTTCGTCTCCGACGTCGGCTGCGCGAACTCCTCGGGCTCGAACAGCCGCCCGACATGCACCCAGTCGCGCGCCTGCGTGGCGAGGCCGCGCTGGGCGCGTTCGTACATTTCGAGATCGTCGTGCGCGACGATCGACGTCGGCGCGTTGATGAGGCGGTTGTAGGCGAGCGTGCGCTCGAACAGCGAATCGGGCGCACCGACGAGACGAAACGACCACGACTCCACCAGCGTGCGGTCGACCGCCAGCGGCTTGAACACGCGCAGGATCTGGATCGGCCCTTTCACCATCGCATTCGGAAACAGCACCGTGTTGTGACGCACCTCGCCGAGAATCCGCGCGGCGCGCGCTTCGCCGTAAGCCGCGGTCATCTTCTCGTGATAGCCGGGAATGGGCGTGTAGCGCGCGTGAATCGAATCGGCGGTGCCGGTGTGACCATGTCCGTTGGGCCACACGCGCAACCCCATCTGCTCGAAGAACGCGTGCGGCTGGATGAACGGCTCCAGCAGCTCGACCGCCATCGGCTTCGCCTGCTGCGTGCCGTCGCGCTCCCACACGCGCACGGCCGTGCCGGCCGACGACTCGTGCGCGACCATCGGATGGCAGGTGTCGGTCTGATTCTCGACCAGCATCTTCCAGTTACAGCCGTGCACGTAGCGGAACACGCCGCCCGCGACTTCCACGCGCCCTTCCGGCGAACGATCGACGAGGTTGTCGAGCGACGACAGCGCATCGCCGAAGTACGCATGGAAATCGACACCGGACTGACTCAGGCGGCAGAACACGAAACCGCGATGCTCATGGGTCGCGCCGACCGCCTGCATGCCCTTGCTCGCCTCGCACGTCTCGAAGCCCGTGTTTTCGTAGCCGCGCCGCAGCGGAATCGCGTAGAGGCTGCCGTCGGTCCGGTACGACCAGGCGTGGTACGGGCAGCGGAAGAATGTGCCCGTATTGCCGGAGGCATCCGTCACCAGCTGCGTGCCCTTGTGCGAACAGCGGTTGTGCAGCACCCGCACCGAACCGTCGACGTGGCGCACCATCACGACCGGCTCGGCGCCGATCGTCGTCGTCACATAGTCGCCCGTGGCCGGAATCTGGCTGACATGGCCGACATAGACCCACGTGTTCCAGAACAGATGGCGCATCTCCAGCTCGAAGATGCGCGGCGACAGATAGAGGTCCTTGTGCACCTCGGTATCGCGCACGAGCGAAGCCACCGCATCGGTGAACGATGGTGCCGTCATGCGCGCCCCCGACTGCGGACGCGATGCGGCCGCGCGTCCTCGCGACGCGCGATGTCGATTGCTTTTATTGTCATCTCTCAGGTTTCTGGTTGGTATGCCGCTCGGAGGAGCATGTGCCTGCCGCCGCGCGGCGGCGTCAGGCGTTGCGGGTAACGGTCAGCCCGTCACCGGCGTCTCGTGCAAGCGCAGCCAGCCGATGCGGCCATCCGCGTCGCGCTCGAACACGACGGTCGAACGGCGCACCGTTCGCCGCCCTGCCGCGTCGGTCTGCGTCTCGCGATAGGCGATCGTCGAGCCGCCCTGCCACGTGCTCACTTCGTGCAGTTCGTCGATCGCGATCCGCAGGCCGGGCCGCGCGCCGAAGCCGCGCGAGAACAGGACGTCGATATCCGCGTAATCGAGCGCATGCCCATGCAGCGAGATCATCGAGAAGTCCCGCGAAAAGCGCGCGAGCAGCGGCGCGAGCCCGTCGCGCGCCGCGCTGCCGGACAACCATTGCTCGATGTCGACGTGCGCGTCGACCACTTCCTGGAAAAACGGGTTTGACGAATTCATCTCGAAACTCACGAACGTTGAGAAGCCGCACGCCCGGCGGGCGCACGGTGCGCGGCGAGGCGCGCGACGAACGGCAGCGGCAGCAGCGTCGCCAGCGCCGCCAGGCCGAAACATTGCTGGTACGGCAGCCGCCCATCGTCCCCGTGGATCGACAACAGGAAGTTCAACGCGCTGCCCAGCACCGCGACGCCGAGGCAGAAGCTCAGTTGCCGGTTGATGTTCCACAGCGCGCTCGCGTCGCCCATTCGCGCGGCGGGGACATCGAGAAACGCCGCGCTTTGCGACGTGCTCGTGCACATGCTGGCGCCGAGCCCCATCGCGACGAACGCGAGCACGCGCCCGGCCTCGAAACCTGCAAGCGGGGTCGCGAGCAACACGATCCCGATCGCGTCGATCGCAATCCCGCACATGAACAGCGGCTTCGGCCCCCACTTCGGGAAACAACGGCGCGTCGTCGCGATCGCGGCGAACGACGCGATCGCCCACGGCACCATCAGCGCGCCCGTATGCGTCGCGCTGAGCCCGAGCGCGTTCTGCAGATACAGCGCGGCGACGAGGTTCACGCCGGTGAACACGCCCGGCACGCACAGGTAGACGATCAGCCCGATCCGCAGCAGCGGCTGCGCAACAAGGCGCAGATCGAGCAGCGGCGCGGCAGCCCGGCGCGCGTGCGCGACATACGCACCACCGGCGACGAGCGCGATCGCGAGCGGAACGAACGCGTCGCGGCCCGCGCCCGGCTGTCCCGCGAACGTCAGGCCGAGCAGCAGCGCAACGAGCGCCGCGGCGCTCAGCCCGAGGCCGCGCACGTCGAGCGCCGGCGGGCTGCCGTCCGGTTCGTCGGCCGGCAGCCACGCGAACGCGAGCACGCTCGTGACCGCAGCGAGCGGCAGCATTCCGAAGAAGATCGCCCGCCACGACACGCGATCCACGACCACGCCGCCCAGCGCCGGCGACAGCGCCGGCACGAGCAGCGCGACCATCATCACGATCGACGTCAGATGCGCCCGCGCATCGGGCGGATACGCACGGTAGGCCATCGTCTGCCCGACCGGGATCAGCAATCCGCCGCCGAGCCCCTGGATCAGCCGCCATGCCAGCAGTGCGCCGATCGACGCCGACAGGCCGACGCCGAGGCTGCCGAGCGCGAACAGCAGCAGCGACGCGATCAGCAGCCGGCGCTCGCCGAACCGGCGCGCGAGCCACGTGCCGAGCGGGATCACGACCGTCAGCCCGAGCACGTACGCGTTGCCGATCCACGCCAGCTGCGCGACCGACGCGTGCAGCTCGCGCTGGATCGTCGGATAGGCGGCGTTGATGACGAACATGTTCGCGAGGTCGATCGCGAACCCGAGCAGATAGACGGCGGCGATTTTCGAGCGATCGGTCATGGCGGCGGAAGACGAACGAAACGCCGCAGTGTAAGGTTCGCCGCGCACGTCGATAAGCCCGGCCGGACGGCAAGACTGGTCGAAAAATTTTGACAATCAGGGCACCATGTCGGTTTTCCGCCTCACATCCGACACGCCATGGTGAGTCTCGATCGTTTCGCCGTCTTCCGCGCCGTCGTGGAAGCAGGGTCGTTTACGGCCGCCGCCGCCCAGCTGAACCAGGCCCGGGCCGCGGTGAGCTTCAACATCAAGCAGCTGGAAGCCGAGCTCGGCGTCACCCTGCTCACGCGCACCACGCGGCGCGTCGAGCTGACCGACGCGGGCGAGCGCTTCCATGCGCGCTGCCTGCGCGTGCTGGAGGAAGCCGAAAGCGCGATCGAGGACGCGCGCAGCGAGCATGGCGGGATGCACGGCGTGCTGCGCGTGACGTCGACCGTCGAGTACGGGACGATGGTCGTCGCCCCCGCGCTGCACACGTTCATGCAGCGGCATCCCGCGCTGCGCGTGCGGCTCGAAACGCATGCGTCGCAGGTCGATCTGGTGCGCGAGCGCGTCGACGTGGCGATCCGGCTCGGCCGCCTCGAACAGTTCCAGGATCTGCCGTACCGCGGCGCGTGCCTCGCGACGTACGAAGTGCGGCCCGTGATCGCGCCGTCACTGCTCGCCGCGGCCGGCCTGTCGCACATCGATTCGCCGGACACGCTCGCCCGGCTGCCGCAGCTCGGCCATACGCGGCTCGAGCGCATCGCCACGTGGCCGCTCGCCGATCGCGACGGCAACCCGCACGCGTTCCGGCCCGGCGCCAAGCCGCGCGTCGTGGTCGACAACGCGTCGGTCCTGCGCGTGCTCGCGCGGCAAGGCAGCGGCGTCGCGCTGCTGCCCGAATGGCTCGTGCGCGACGATCTCGCGAGCGGCGCGCTGGTCGATGCGCTCCCCGGCTACCGGTTTCCGCCGCAGGCCGTCTATGCGCTGTACCCGTCGACCCCGCACGTACCGCAGAAAGTACGTGCATGGGTCGACTTCATGAAGGCATATCTCGCCTGAACCCGGCGTGAACGTGGCAGGCGCGCGGCGACTCACGCGCGCGCCGCATCGTCCCGCAGCAGCGCGTCGATCCGCCGGGCGATCGCGAGCAGACGGCGATCGCCGCCCCATGGCCCTTCCAGCATCAGCCCGACCGGCAGCGCCGTTTGCGGGGAGCGTCCGGCCGGGATCGAGACGGACGGCACGCCGGCGAGCGTCGCCGGCGAAGTCTGGCGTGCGACGCGCGCGAACAGCGCCGCATCCTGCGCGGCGGTCATCGCGGCCGTGTCGTCGAGCGACGGCGGCTCGCCCGGCACAGTCGGCATCGCGATGCAGTCGACCGGCGTACCGAACGCGTCGTCGTACCAGCGCACGAGACGCCGACGGCACCCGATCGCGTCCGCATACGCCTGCGCATCGACTGGCGTAGACACGAACGACCGGAAGATCGCGCGCACGTCGTCGCTCGCGATCCGCTCGACGAACGTGTCGAACGGGATGCCGAGCCGTTCCGCCGCGAAGCGGCGCCAGTATTGGTTCGCCTCGTATCCGACGAGCGGAAAGCCGCATGCTTCGCTGGCCTCGTGCAGCGGCATCGCCGGCAATGGCACGAGCGTCGCGCCGGCTGCCGCGAACGACGCGAGCGCACGCTCGATGCAGGTCGCGACGCCCGGATCGAGCGCGTCGAAGTACGGTGCGCCCGGCACGCCGATGCGCAACTGCGGCCACTCGGGCGCGGTCGCGATGCTGTCGTCGCGCGTCAGCACCGCGTCGAGCAGCAGCAGATCGTCGATGCCATGTCCGATCGGCCCCACCGTGTCGCGCGTGGGCGACAGCGACAGCACGCCATGCGCCGAATAGCGCTGCGCGGACGGCCGCAATCCGTAGACACCGCAGAATGCGGCCGGAATCCGCACCGAGCCGCCCGTATCGGTACCGAGACCGAACGGGATACCGGCCGCGACGGCCGCCGCCGTGCCGCCGCTCGACCCGCCGGCGATACGCCGCGGATCCTGCGGATTGCCGACCGCGCCGAAGTGCCGGTTGCCGCTCGTGATGCCGAACGCAAGCTCGTGCATGTTCGCCTTGCCGAGCGGCACCGCGCCGGCGTCAAGCAGACGCCGCACGGTCAGCGCGTCCGAGGCCGCCCGATAGCCGTTCACCGCGGGGCTCGCACCGAGCGTCGGCATCCCGGCGGTATCGAGGTTGTCCTTGATCACGAACGGCACGCCGGCAAGCGGTAACACGTCGCCCTGGGCGACGCGCGCATCGACGTGCTCGGCCGTGCGGCGCGCGAGTTCGCCATCGACGTGCACCATCACATTGAGCGGCGCGATCGCCGCGAGACGCGCGAGCGCGTCGTCGGCCAGATCGACAGCGCGGCGTTCGGCCGTGCGCACGGCATCGGCAAGCTCGCGCACGCTGGCGGCGGAAACGAATGAAGAGGAAGAAACGCGGTTCGGCTGTATTGTCATGTTGTGTGCTGGACGCGGAATCGATCGGGAAACGCGCGACGTGCCGGAGGCCCTGTCCGGCACGCTACGCGAAGGCGATGGTATCCCGGCCCGCGGCCGCATGCACGCTACGCGCCGCGCGACGACCGCTCGCGCGTTTCCCCCGCGTCGCCGACCGGGCGCGTCAGCCACGGCCCGATCTCCATCTGCTCGTACCGCACGAGCCGGCTCTTGCGCGCGCGGCGATACGCCCACCAGATCGCGACGAACAGCGGAATCCACACATAGATCGACAGCACTTCCATCCAATCGATGCGAGCGGCGAAGAACGCCTGGTAATCCTGCCCGAGCGAGATCACGATGCAGATCGCGATCGCGAACAACGGCCCGAACGGGAACCACTTCGCGCGATACGGCAGCTGATCGAGCCGGTAGCCCTGCTTCAGAAAGCCCTTGCGGAACCGGTAGTGGCAGACCGCGATGCCGAGCCACGCGATAAAGCCGGTGATGCCGACCGTATTGAGCAGCCACAGATAGATGCGCTGGTTGTTGGTCAGTGACGTGAGGAAGCACAGCCCGCCCACCGCCATCGTCGCGTAAAGCGCGTTGCGCGGCACGCCGCCCGGCGACAGCGTCGCGAACATCGCGGGCGCGCGGCCTTCCGCCGCGAGGTTGTACAGCATCCGCGTGGCCGCATACGTGCCGGAGTTGCCGGCCGACAGCACGGCCGTCAGGATCACGAGGTTCATCGCGCCCGCGGCGAGCGGAAAGCCCGCATGGCTGAACACGAGCGTGAACGGGCTCACGCCGATGTCGGTCACGTCGCTCTTCAGCAGGTTCGGGTCGGTGTACGGTACCAGCAGGCCGATCACGAAGATCGCGAGCACGTAGAACAGCATGATCCGCCAGAAGATCTGCTTCACCGCGCGCGGGATCGTCTTGCGCGGGTTTTCCGATTCGCCGGCCGTGATCCCGACCAGCTCGGTGCCGAGAAACGAGAAGCCCGCGATCAGCGCGACGCTCATCATCGCGTGCACGCCGCCGACGAACGGTGCATCGCCGGTCCTGAAGTTGCGCCAGCCGACGGGATGCCCGTTGCCGAGCAGGCCAGCCGCGATCAACAACCCCGCCGCGATGAACGCGATCACGGTGACGACCTTGATCAGCGAGAACCAGTATTCGGATTCGCCAAAGCCGCGCACCGACAGCGTGTTCAGCAGGAAGATCAGCACCAGGAAGCCCGCGCCCCACCACACGCCCGGCACGGCTGGAAACCAGTAGCGCATCACGATCTGCCCGGCGACGAGTTCGATCGCGATCGTCACCGCCCAGCTGTACCAGTAGGTCCAGCCGAGCGCGACGCCGAAGCCTTCGTCGACGTACTTCTCGCCGTAGATCGCGAACGAGCCCGACACCGGCATCAGCGCGGCCATCTCGCCGAGCCCGGTGACGACGAAGTAGACCATCAGCCCGATCGCGATATACGCGGCGATCGCGCCGCCCGGCCCCGCCTGCGCGACCGATGCGCCCGACGCGACGAACAGCCCCGTGCCGATCGAGCCGCCGATCGCGATCATCGCGATGTGGCGGCTCTGCAGCCGGCGCTTCAGCGCCGTTCCGGACGACGCGGCCGTCTCCACTGCCGCTTGCAAAGCATCCATAGTGTTCATCCTGATTGGATTCGGGCCGCTCCAATTGATTCGGAATACCAACCGATTGGCCCGGTTATTCGCGTCGAAGAACGGTCCTGTTCGCCGGGCCGCGCGTCCGATGCGGGCGGCCCGGACGCGCACGGCCACCTCAGACGACGCTGCGCTTGATCGCTTGCAGCTCGGCCGTCGTCACGATCTTCTCGATCCGGAACCGCTGACTTTCCAGCCACATGTTCGCGATCCGCCGGTATTCGTCGAGATCCTCGCACGCGAGCCGCACGAGAAAATCGAACGTGCCGCTGACGAGCCAGCAGTCGAGCACCGCCGGATTGTTCCGCATCTCGTCCTCGAACGGCGCCTGCGAACGCCCGTGGTCGGCCAGCACGATCTGCGCGATCACGACGATCGGCTTGGTCGCGCGCGGCGCCTTGATCACCGCGCGATAGCCTTCGATCACGCCGAGCGCCTCGAGCCGCTCCACGCGCGCCTGACATGGGCGCGGCGTGAGGTTCACGAGCTCCGACAGCTTCCGGTACGAAATCCGTCCGTCGGTGCGCAGGATGTCGAGGATCCGGAGGTCGATCTTGTCGAGCTGCATCTTCTTGTCGGTCATCCGCGTTCGCTCCGGTCGGGTGGTGGCTGGCGCGTGGAGCGTCTGCTCCAGTTCCGCGCGGGGGCCACATTATCCGGCCGAAGCGGCCGCGCGCCAATCGGCTAGAAGCGCAGCGACAGGCAGGTCAGGCCGCCGTCCATCTTGCGGAACTCGCTCGTGTCGATCACGTGCAGCGGCAGCCCGAGCGAGCCGATCGCGTCGTGCACGCGCGGATAGCCGGCCGGTGTGATCAGCGTGCCGTTCACGCGCAGCGTGTTGCCCGCGTATTCATCGGCGGCCGAGATGGCGATCCGGCGATAGTCGGCGAACGCCGGATGCTCGGCCAGCGCCTCGGTCACGAGCAGCGTGTCGTCGCCGAGCGCGTTGACCACCGATTTCAGATGCAGGCCGGCGCCGACCGGCACCGCGACGACCGAGTAGCCGTAGCGCGACACCAGCGACTCGAACGCGGCGATGCCCTCGGCATCGGTGCGGCTCGTCAGGCCGATGTAGAAGCGCTTGCCGACGAGCATCACGTCGCCGCCGTCGAGGCGGCCCGCCTGCATCGGCAGCAGGTCGCGATGCGCGCCGAGCGCCGCTTCGATATGCGCCGTCTCGCCGCGCCGCGCGGGTGCGCCGGGGCGCGTGATCACCGCTAATTCGGGGGTGACGACAGCGACGTCCTCGACGAAGTGCGAATCGGGAAACGCGTCCAGCGGCGGCAGTTCGGTCAGTTCGACACCGAGGCCGCGCAGCGCGTCGCAGTATGCGTGGAACTGCGTGAGCGTCTTGTCGTAGTCGGGCGCGCCGAGCGCGGCGGTGGTGAGACCCGCGCCGCAGGACGGCGCGGGACGGCGAACGATCGCTTGCGTGAATTGCATCGACTCCTCCATGGTCACGCTGCCCCGTGCGGCGCGCGGGGCAGCTGCGTTGTGTCCGGACCATTATCGGAAGCCAAATTGCGCAATTCGCGTCGAATTCGGGCGTGCCCGCAGCCGATCGCGTCGAATTGCGTGCGTGACGCAGCGGATTCGGCAGACGGCTGGCGTGCGCGGCGCAAACGCACCGTACGCGGATGCCGGAGCGACCGACGCGTCCATGCGCTGCATCCGTTATGCGGCGACAGGCGCGAACCCCATTTGCGCACGCCCCAGCGCCGTCAGATCGCCCTCGCCGCCGCGTCCGTCGAAATCGACCTCGAAATGATCGGCCGGGAAATCGGGCGGGCTGTCGCCGCGCAGGAACGCGAGCCGCTGGCGCTGGAGGTACGCATCGTTCTTCGCGCAACCGGGCGCGGCCGCGATGTACATCACGTTGCTGTCGCCGCTGCCGCGATGCGCATCCTCGACCGCATGCACGACGTCGCCATGCCAGAACACCGCATCGCCCGGCTCCATGTGCGGGATCGGCACCAGCGCGTCGAGCAGCAGCGCATGCCATTCGGGCAGGATCGACAGCGCGCGCCCCGGACGCGCGCCGCACAGGTCGTCGTCGGCGACGTCGTCCTGCAGCGCACGCAGCACGACGTACGCCATCGCGTTCGCAACCGGGATCAGCTGCAGCGTGCCGTTGCCGGGCCCTTGCGGCGTCAGCGCAGTCCAGCCCTGGAACGTGCGGAACATCGAGCACACGGCCGGCGACGGAATCTCCTCGACGTCGGGGCGGAACGCCGCGTCGAACGGATCGTAATCGCGCCAGTGGCCGGCCAGCACGTGGCGGTAGACCTGCCGGAAATTCGCGCCGAGCCAGCGTTCGACCGAGCCGCCGTCGACGTGCGGCGACAGCCCGAGCGACGTCGAGCCCGGTGGCCGGCGGCGGATCCGGTCCGCGTAGGCCGGCACCTGGTCGGGATCGAAATGCGTGCGCGCGCCGTCCGCATGACGCCACAGCCGGTTCAGGAACACGCGTGCCCGCGTGAGGGCCGGCGACTGGCGCGCGGCCACCTGCGGCTTCGACCAGTAGACGCCGTAGATCTGCGGCTTGCCCGACGCGAGGTTGCCGAAGTAACGGTCCTCGGCGCGCGCATGCAGCCGCTCGGCGAAGCGGTTCGCGTCCAGATAGGCGCCGATCTCGTCGTTCCAGTCGCGCGCCTGCTGCGCGTCGAACACACCGCGGATCACCGCCGCGCCATGCGCACGGATCGCGGCGATCGCCCGCGGATCGACGGTGTCGTTCGCGATATCCGCGAATCGCAGCACCGGAATCACGTCGCGGCCTTGCGCGTGCGCGCGGCGGATCGCGTCGACCTGCCGCGCGATATCGCCCTCCAGCTCGCGGAACGTGGCCGCGTACCCGGGCAGATCGGCGCGCAGCGCCCGTTTCGCCGTGCGGACCGCGGCCGGCAGATCGTCAATCGTCAGGTGCATCGTCGTCTCCTCGCTGAATCGTGTGTCGTGTCGAGCATTCAGCGTACGGCCGACGCGGCGCCGTCATCGACACTATCCGGTCAACTATCGATACAATCCCGACAACCACTCGCTACTCGGGGCGATGGCAGACCACGCACAGCTTGTTGCCGTCCGGGTCGCGGAAATACGCGCCGTAGTAGTCGGCGTGATAGTGCGGCCGCAGCCCCGGCGGGCCGTCGCAGGTGCCGCCCTGCTGCAGCGCGAGCGCATGACAGCGGTCGACCCGCGCGCGCGTCGCCACGTCGAACGCGATCGTATGGCCGTTGCCCGGTTCGGGCGCGCGGCCGTCGAGGGGCCAGCCGAAGAAGAACAGCGGCCGGTCGGCATCGGCCGGCATCCAGCCCGACCAGCCGTCCGGCTCGCTGAACTTCAGACGCAGCCCGAGCTCCGCGAACAGCGGCGCGTAGAAGTCGTACGCGCGCGCGGTATCGCTGACGCCTACGCAAACATGTGAAAACATGGCATCGCTCCGTCGTGACGATCGATCACGATCATGCCACGGCGCGCTGCCCCGCTCGACCGGAGGTCGCGATGAAGCCGCAATACGAGCATGTGACGTTCGCCCCCGGCTGTTCGATTCGCGTGTATCACCGTCAACTCGCGCACATTCCGTTCGAATGGCATCGACATCCCGAATACGAACTGACGCTGACGCTGAACAGCCGAGGCCGGCGCTTCGTCGGCGATCATGTTGCCCGTTACGGGGACGACGACCTGGTGCTCGTCCCGCCCAACCTGCCGCACACGTGGTCGTCGAATGCGCGCATCGATCGTGACGCGCCGGAAGTCGCGCTCGTCGTCTGGTTCGACGGCGACTGGGCACGGCGCATGGCCGACTGCTGCCCCGAGTACGCGCCGCTGCGCTCGCTGCTGCGTCGCGCGGCGCCTGGTCTCGCATTCGACGCCGAGACAGCCCGCGCGATGCGCGCGCGGTTGCCGCAGTTGCTCGACTCATCGCCGCGCGTCCGCCTCGCGGCCGCACTCGACACGCTCGCCGATCTCGCTGAAGCCGGCGGCGAACCGCTCGCCACCGCCCAGGCCTACGGCCGGCCCGACGCAGCCGCGTCATCGGCCGACTCGGCCGCACCCGAAGCCGAACGCCTCGACCGCGTGCTCGACGCGATCGACCGGCGCTTCCATGAGCCGCTGCGCATCGACGCGCTCGCCGCCGTCGCGCACATGTCCGAACGCACGCTGCAGCGGCTGTTCGTGCGGCACCTCGGCGAAAGTGTCGGCCGCTACGTGCAACGGCTGCGGCTCGCGCATGCGTGCCGCCACCTGGTGGGCACCGACTGGCCGATCGCGACGGTCGCCGCGCGCTGCGGCATTCCGAATGCCGCGAACTTCAACCGCCAGTTCCTCGCCGCGCGCGGGATGACGCCCGGCGCATACCGGCAGTTCTTCGCGCGGCATGGCCACGCTCCCGACGCCGGCGCGCCGCCACCGCTCGACACGCGGCCGCCGTCGCTGGAACGCCATGCCGTTCGGCCGCGCAAATGAAAACACCCCGGCGGGATGACCCACCGGGGTGTCGGGGCGTTGCGATTGCCGGACGCGAGCGGCCTTGCGGCCGTTCGCGCCGCGCACGACTCAACGTGCGTTGAGCGGCTTCGCTTCGCGCGGCGTGTCGCCGATGAACAGCTGACGCGGACGGCCGATCTTCTGTTCCGGATCCGCGATCATTTCGTTCCACTGTGCGATCCAGCCGACCGTACGTGCCATCGCGAAGATACACGTGAACATCGACGTCGGGATGCCCAGCGCGCGCTGAACGATACCCGAGTAGAAGTCGACGTTCGGGTACAGCTTGCGCGACACGAAGTATTCGTCTTCCAGCGCGATCTTCTCGAGCTGCATCGCGAGCTTGAACAGCGGGTCGTCGTGCAGGCCGAGTTCGTTCAGCACTTCGTAGCACGTTTCGCGCATCAGCTTCGCACGCGGGTCGTAGTTCTTGTACACGCGGTGACCGAAGCCCATCAGCTTCACGCCCGAATTCTTGTCCTTCACCTGCTTGATGAATTCGGGGATGTTGTCCGGCGAACCGATCTGCTCGAGCATGTTCAGCGCGGCTTCGTTCGCACCGCCGTGCGCCGGGCCCCACAGACATGCGATACCGGCTGCGATACACGCGAACGGGTTCGCGCCCGACGAGCCGGCCAGACGGACCGTCGACGTCGAAGCGTTCTGCTCGTGGTCGGCGTGCAGGATCAGGATACGGTCGAGTGCGCGGACGAGCACGTCGTTGACCTTGTACTCTTCGCACGGGTTCGAGAACATCATGTGCATGAAGTTCGCGCTGTACGACAGTTCGTTCTTCGGATAAACGAACGGCTGGCCGATGCTGAACTTGTACGCCATCGCGACGAGCGTCGGCAGCTTCGCGATCATGCGGATCGCCGACACTTCGCGGTGACGCGGATCGTTGATGTCGAGCGAGTCGTGATAGAACGCCGACAGCGCGCCGACGGCAGCCACCAGCACTGCCATCGGGTGCGCGTCGCGGCGGAAGCCACGGAAGAAGAAGTGCATCTGCTCGTGCACCATCGTGTGCTTCGTGACGGTGTCGACGAATTCCTTCTTCTGTGCTGCGTTCGGCAGTTCACCCTTCAGCAGCAGGTAGCAGCTTTCGAGGAAGTCCGCGTTTTGCGCGAGATTGTCGATCGGGTAGCCGCGGTACAGCAGTTCGCCCTTGTCGCCGTCGATGTACGTGATCGCCGAATTACAAGCTGCCGTCGACATGAAGCCCGGGTCGTAAGTGAACTTGCCGGTTTGGCCGTACAGCTTGCGGATGTCGATCACGTCCGGGCCCATCGTCCCCTTGTAGATCGGCATTTCGACGCTCGGCGAATTGTCGCTGAACGATAGCGTGGCTTTAACATCAGACGGAGTCATGGCACATCCTCAATCGAAATAAAGAAACGGGATTCGATAACGGGCGTAACGCGTTACACGTTGCGCAGCATCTCCAACAGCCGGTGAACGTCCGGGCTGTCTAGGTCGCCCTCTGGTTCCTTGCGCGCGAGGAGCAAGTCCATCAGGTCGTTGTCGCTCAGATCGAGCAGGCGCGACAACGCGCCTACGTCTGCATCGGTGAGGTCATGCTCGTATCTGCTGAAGAAACGCTCGAATACGATGTCGTTTTCCAGCAGACCCCGCCGCGCGCGCCAGCGGAGGCGCGCGCGACGGTGCGGGTCGGATTGATGCGAATCGTCGCTCATCACAAACTTTAAACCGCGCGACGGACCATCAGTTCCTTGATCTTGCCGATCGCCTTCGTCGGGTTCAGGCCCTTCGGGCAAACGTCGACGCAGTTCATGATCGTGTGGCAACGGAACAGACGGTACGGGTCTTCCAGGTTGTCGAGACGCTCGCCGGTGGCGGTGTCGCGGCTATCGGCGATGAAGCGGTAAGCCTGCAGCAGGCCGGCCGGGCCGACGAACTTGTCCGGGTTCCACCAGAAGCTCGGGCACGACGTCGAGCAGCTCGCGCACAGAATGCACTCATACACGCCGTCGAGCTCGTCGCGTTCTTCCGGCGACTGGAGACGTTCCTTCTCCGGCGGCGGCGCGTCGTTGATCAGGTACGGCTTGATCGAGTGGTACTGGTTGAAGAAGTGCGTCATGTCGACGATCAGGTCGCGCACGACGGGCAGGCCCGGCAGCGGGCGCAGCACGATCTTCTGCGGCAGGTCGTTCAGGTTCGTCAGGCACGCCAGACCGTTCTTGCCGTTGATGTTCATCGCGTCGGAACCGCACACGCCTTCACGGCACGAGCGGCGGAACGACAGCGTCTCGTCCACGGCCTTCAGCTTGACCAGTGCGTCGAGCAGCATGCGCTCATGCTGGATCTCGAGCTCGTACGTCTGCATGCGCGGCGCCGCGTCCTTGTCCGGATCGTAGCGGTAGACTTCAAAAATGCGTTTTGCCATTTCGGATTCCTTTGACTCGGCTTAGAACGTGCGCGGCTTCGGCGGCACGGAGTCGACCGTCAGCGGCTTCATTTGAACCGGCTTGTAGTCGAGGCGATCGCCTTCGCTGTACCACAGCGTGTGGCGCAGCCAGTTGTCGTCGTCGCGATGTTCGAAATCGCTGTGTGCGTGCGCGCCGCGGCTTTCCTTGCGCGCTTCCGCCGACACCATCGTCGCGCGGGCGACTTCGATCAGGTTCTCCAGCTCGAGCGCTTCGACGCGCGCGGTGTTGAACACCTTCGACTTGTCCTTCAGGTGGATGTTTTCCACGCGTGCCTTCAGGCCGGCCATCTGGTCGACGCCTTCCTTCAGCAGTGCCGACGTGCGGAACACGCCTGCGTGCTTCTGCATCGTCGCGCGGATGTCGTTGGCGACGTCCTGCGTGTACTCGCCCGAGGTCGACTTGTCGAGCTTGTTCAGACGCGCCAGCGAGAATTCGCCTGCATCGGCCGGCAGCGGCTTGTGTTCCTTCTGGTTCTTCACGTGCTCGACGATGTGGTTGCCGGCCGCACGGCCGAACACCACGAGGTCCAGCAGCGAGTTCGTGCCGAGGCGGTTCGCGCCGTGCACGGACACGCACGAGCACTCGCCCACTGCGTAGAAGCCGTTGACCGGATCCTTGTGGCCGCGCGACGTGCCGACGACCTGACCATGGATGTTGGTCGGGATGCCGCCCATCTGGTAGTGAATCGTCGGGACGACCGGGATCGGTTCCTTGATCGCATCGACGTTCGCGAACTTCAGCGCGATTTCGCGGATCGACGGCAGACGCTTCATGATCGTCTCGGCGCCGATGTGCGACAGGTCGAGCAGCACGTGGTCCTTGTTCGGACCGACGCCGCGGCCTTCCTTGATTTCCTGGTCCATCGAACGCGACACGAAGTCACGCGGCGCCAGATCCTTCAGCGTCGGTGCGTAGCGTTCCATGAAGCGCTCGCCGTTCGCGTTGCGCAGGATGCCGCCTTCGCCGCGCACGCCTTCGGTGATCAGCACGCCCGCGCCGGCCACGCCGGTCGGGTGGAACTGCCAGAACTCCATGTCCTGCAGCGCGATGCCCGAGCGCGCGGCCATGCCGAGGCCGTCGCCGGTGTTGATGAACGCGTTGGTCGACGCCGCGAAGATCCGGCCTGCGCCGCCCGTCGCGAACAGCGTCGTCTTGCCTTCCATGATGTAGACGTCGCCCGTCTCCATCTCGAGGGCCGTCACGCCGAGCACGTCGCCGTCCGCGTCGCGGATCAGGTCGAGCGCCATCCATTCGACGAAGAATTGCGTCTTCGCTTCGACGTTCTGCTGGTACAGCGTGTGCAGCAGCGCGTGACCGGTACGGTCGGCGGCCGCGCAAGCGCGCTGGACCGGCTTCTCGCCGTAGTTCGCGGTATGGCCGCCGAACGGACGCTGGTAGATCGTGCCGTCCGCGTTACGGTCGAACGGCATGCCGAAGTGTTCCAGCTCGTACACGACGTTCGGTGCTTCGCGGCACATGAACTCGATCGCGTCCTGGTCGCCGAGCCAGTCGGAACCCTTGATCGTGTCGTAGAAGTGGAAGTGCCAGTTGTCTTCGCTCATGTTGCCGAGCGACGCGCCGATGCCGCCCTGTGCGGCCACCGTGTGCGAACGGGTCGGGAACACCTTCGACAGCACGCCGACCGACAGGCCCGCGCGCGACAGTTGCAGCGCTGCGCGCAAGCCCGAGCCGCCCGCGCCGACGATCACCACGTCGAACTTGCGGCGCGGCAGGGAAGTTTTGATTGCAGCCATTCTTTACACTCTCCAGAGAATCTGCGCGGCGTAGCCCGCACATGCGAGCAGCCAGACGATGGTCAGCGATTGCAGCAGCAGGCGCACACCGACGGGCTTCACGTAGTCCATCCAGATGTCGCGCACGCCGACCCATGCGTGGTAGAAGAGGGAAAGCAGCGTCACGAAGGTCGCGAGCTTCATCCATTGCGCGGAGAAGATCGATGCCCAGCCTTCGTACGAGAAGTCATGCGCGCCGAAGAACAGGACGAGCAGAATGACCGTGTAGACCGCCATGATCGTGGCGGTGACGCGCTGCGCGAGCCAGTCGCGCAGGCCGTAGTGAGCGCCGACGACGAGGCGCTTCGAGCCGATTCGGTTATTGGCTGCCATTTTCTTAGAATGCTCCGAACAGTTTGAGTGCCATGGCGATCGTCAGGGCGATCGAGACGACAAAGACGACGACGGCCGTCCGCTTGCCGCCTTCCTTCGAGACGGCGTCGTGATTGACGTCCATCAGCAGGTGGCGAATGCCGGCGCAGAAATGGTGGAGGAACGCCCAGGACAACGCGAGGACGATCAGCTTGACGACGATGTTGGAGAGGAAACCCTTGAAGACTTCGAAGCTGAGCTCGGAGGTGAGGCTCTGATCGAAGAGGAACAGCAGGAACGGCAGGAACAGGAACAGCAGCGCGCCGCTGACTCGATGGAGGATCGACAATATCGCCGCCAAGGGCATGCGATATTTCATCGTGATATCGCCGAATCCGATGTTCCGGTATTCCGGCCTCGGCTTTCTTACTGCGTCAGTCATGCTAGACCCCTACTATGTTGTCACACTAATCCGCGATTTTAGCGCCTTTTTATATCGCGCTGCAGCGAAAGTCTGCTCTGGATCATTACGCGAACGGGAATAAAGGCGGCCCGAAACGTGCTACGCGAACATGGGGAGTGCGCGCGCACGCTGCTTGTGCCGATACGTCGTCAGCTCAAGTCATTCTGATAGTAATACCCGGTTGTGACATACCAGCCGCGTCGCACTTCCACCGGCCGGTCTCCGTATGTATAGGACACACGCTCCACAGACAGCAAAGGAAAACCCGCCGGCACGTGCAGCAGGTCGGCCACCGCCGGCTCCGCCGCCACCGCGCGGATCTTCTCCGTCGCGCGGATCATCCGCGTGCCGAATTCCGTCTCGAACATCGCATAGAGCGGCCCCTTGTACTCGCTCAGCCGCTCGAACGTGAGCCCGCGGAACATCACGCCCGGCAGCCAGATCTCGTCCAGCACCGTCACTTCGTTCTCGAACTCCAGCAGGCGGCGCACCTGCACGACCGGGTCGGCCGGCTTCAGGTCGAGCTGCCGCGCGATCTCGGCCGGCGCGCGCAGGCGCCGGCATTCGAGCAGGCGACTCACGTGCGGATGCTCAGCACCGTCGTCGGCCAGCAGACGCAGAAAGCGGAACTGCGCGCGATCTTCGTTGTGCGTTGCAACAAAAGTGCCCTTGCCCTGCCGCCGGACCACCAGGTTTTCAGCGGCCAGTTCGTCGATCGCCTTGCGAACGGTGCCCTGGCTGACCTTGTAACGGGCCGCGAGCTCCACTTCGCTCGGAATGATCTCGCCCGGCTTCCACTCGCCGGATTCCAGGCTTTGCGTGATCAATGACTTGATCTGCTGGTATAACGGACTGAATGTCGGCGACGGCGAAGCGGCAGGCGCCGGCACGGAATCGGCCGCGCCCGGCTGCCCTGGGCCGCCTGCGCCGGTCGGATTCGCGTTGTTCGCCTGGTTCGATGTCATGGCGCGCATTTCATCACAAACCGCGCTTTTCCGTCCACTCAAATTCCGCAAAACATCTGTCTTATATAAGACATATGATACCGTTTGACTTTGGGTCCATCGGCTCCTACACTCCGGGGCGAGCAAGGGTTCGCGGGTGCAAAATGCGTCCCCGGCTACGTGCCACGGCCGTCTCCAGGTTCACCGCGTCTGCCTTTCGCGAGTCCTCCGCCCTGCTTCAATGCAACGCTACGCGTAACGCGCATAGAATGGCGTTTTGCCTAGCGTCCACCGCTTCACCCGTCCTGGAGATTTTCAATGGCTAAGCCCGCAAAGCGCGTTGCCGTCACCGGCGCCGCAGGTCAAATCGCTTACTCCCTGCTGTTCCGCATCGCGAACGGCGACCTGCTCGGCAAGGACCAGCCGGTCATCCTGCAACTGCTCGACCTCCCGCAAGCCCAAGCCGCCGTCAAAGGCGTCGTGATGGAACTCGACGATTGCGCGTTCCCGCTGCTCGCGGGCGTCGTGATCACCGACGATCCGAAGGTTGCATTCAAGGATGCAGACGTCGCGCTGCTGGTCGGTGCACGTCCGCGCTCGAAGGGCATGGAGCGCAAGGACCTGCTGTCGGCGAACGCCGAGATCTTCACGGTCCAGGGCGCTGCGCTGAATGAAGTCGCGAGCCGCGACGTGAAGGTGCTGGTCGTCGGCAACCCGGCGAACACCAACGCGTACATCGCGATGAAGTCGGCGCCGGATCTGCCGAAGAAGAACTTCACGGCAATGCTGCGCCTCGACCACAACCGCGCGCTGTCGCAGCTCGCGGCGAAGTCGGGCAAGCCGGTCGCTTCGATCGAGAAGCTCGCCGTGTGGGGCAACCACTCGCCGACGATGTACCCCGACTTCCGCTTCGCGACCGTCGAAGGCGAGTCGCTGCTGAAGCTGATCAACGACGACGTGTGGAATCGCGACACGTTCATCCCGACCGTCGGCAAGCGCGGCGCGGCGATCATCGAAGCGCGCGGCCTGTCGTCGGCAGCGTCGGCAGCGAACGCGGCGATCGACCACGTGCGTGACTGGGTCCTCGGCACGAACGGCAAGTGGGTCACGATGGGCATCCCGTCGGACGGCTCGTACAGCATCCCCGAAGACATCATCTACGGCGTGCCCGTCACGTGTGAAAACGGCGAGTACAAGCGCGTCGAAGGCCTCGAAATCGACGCATTCTCGCGCGAGAAGATGGACGGCACGCTGGCCGAACTGCTCGAAGAGCGCGACGGCGTCGCTCACCTGCTGAAGAACTAAGCAGACTGCATGGCCGGGCCACCTCCGGGCGGTCCGGTCACGGCACGGGCGGCGGGCCGGCAGCCGGCCCCGCCGCCCGATCCGATCCGGGCACGTTTTGCCGCCCAGGCGCCCCGCGCGCCGGCCCAGAACGCGCCCGAATCCGATTTTCTCCACGTTGCCCGCCTCCTTGACGTAGAAGAGATGTCCGCGCTCACTCCTGCACAAGTGCTGTACGACGGGGCGTCCCCGCCCGCGATCCTGCCCTGCTGCGATCACTACGCGGGCAGCGAGAAGCTGATGCGCAAGTCGCTCGCGCTCCAGGCCGAACTCGGCCCCGTGTTCGACATCACGCTCGACTGCGAGGACGGCGCAGCCGTCGGCCAGGAAGCCGCGCACGCGCAGCTCGTCGCCGAACTTCTCGGCAGCGCCGAAAACCGCTTCGGGCGTGTCGGCGTCCGCATCCACGACTTTTCCCATCCCCACTGGCGCGACGACGTGCGCATCGTACTGCGCGCCGCGCGCGCGCCGGCCTACGTCACGCTGCCGAAGATCGCGAGCGCCGCGGACGCGGCCGAGATGGTCGCGTTCATCGAAGGCACGCGCCGCGAGCTCGGCCTCGCGCAGCCGATCCCGGTCGACGTGCTGGTCGAGACGCACGGCGCGCTCGCGCAGGCGGCCGCCCTCGCCGCGCTGCCGCTGGTCGGCACGCTCAGCTTCGGGCTGATGGACTTCGTGTCCGCGCATCACGGCGCGATTCCCGATGCGGCGATGCGCTCGCCCGGCCAGTTCGACCACCCGCTCGTGCGCCGTGCGAAGCTCGAAATCGCCGCCGCCTGCCACGCGCACGGCAAGACGCCGTCGCACAACGTGACGACGGAGGTGCGCGACATGGCCGTCGTCGCCGGCGACGCGCGTCGCGCGCGCGACGAGTTCGCGTTCACGCGGATGTGGAGCATCCATCCCGCGCAGATCCGCCCGATCGTCGACGCATTCGCGCCGCGCACCGATGAAGTCGCGCTGGCCGCCGAGATCCTGCTGGCCGCGCAGGCCGCCGACTGGGGCCCGACGCGCCACGGCGATACACTGCACGACCGCGCGAGCTACCGCTATTACTGGTCGGTGCTGCGCCGCGCACGGGCGACCGGCCAGCCGGTGCCGGCCGAGGCCGCGCCGCTGTTCGGCCCGGCCGCCGGAGACGCGCGGTGAGCGCGCGCCGACACACGCATTTCATCGAATCACCGGAGCGTGAACCCGAGACAGGTTTGCGAAACGACAAAAAACGTAACGGAGCCCGAAAACCTGAAATATGCGCGGCCAAATAGGTGAAAATAGCGGCCGCTGCGCGCTTCCGGGGCGCGTGCAGTTTCAAACCGGCCGACGGTGTCTGCCGCCGGCCCTTGTCAACTGATTATCGAAAGGTTCTGACTCCATGAAGAAACTCCTGATCGCTACCGCCATCGGCGCGTTGTCCGCCACGATGCTGGTGTCGGCTCCGAGCGCGTTCGCCCAGGATACGGCGACGACCGCGAAGAAGACGGCCAAGCGCCCGGCGCCGGCCAAGCGCATCGTTCCGCGCAGCAAGAAGGCGCAGGCGCGTGCCGCGGCCAAGGTCGATCCGGTACCGGACGGCGCAGTCAAGTGGGCGTGCAAGGACGGCCTGTCGTTCGACCTCGCCGGCGACATGAAGCGTGACCAGGTCGTCACGGTTCACTGGGCGAAGAAGAACTACAAGCTGCCGCGTCAGGCCACGACGACGGGCGCCGACACGTTCTACGATCCGGCCGCGGGCTTCAAGCTGGTCGTGATCCCGAGCAAGGCGATGCTGTTCAGCGACGCCAACGGCGGCGAGCGTCTCGCCGACGAATGCGTGACGCCGGAAATGGCGCAAGGCACGCCGGCTCCGACGCAATCGAACGAACTGAAGCCGGCAACGAACTAAGCGCCCGCGTCTTCACGCTCCCAGGCCCCTCGATGTCCGCCTCGGTCTCCAACGTCCGCCCCGCTCCGGATACGGTACTCGTCGATATCGTCGACTACGTGCTGAACACCGGAATCGACAGCGCGCTCGCGCTGGAGACGGCGCGTCATTGCCTGATCGACACGCTCGGATGCGGACTCGAGGCGCTGTCCTACCCGGCCTGCACCAAGCTGCTCGGCCCCGTCGTGCCCGGCACGATCGTGCCGAACGGCGCGAAGGTGCCCGGCACGTCCTTCCAGCTCGATCCCGTCCAGGCCGCTTTCGACATCGGCGCGATGATCCGCTGGCTGGATTTCAACGACACCTGGCTCGCCGCCGAATGGGGTCATCCGTCCGACAATCTCGGCGGAATCCTGGCGACGGCCGACTGGCTGTCCCGCACGGCCGTCGCGGCCGGCAGGAAGCCGCTTTCCATGCGCGACGTGCTCGTCGCGATGATCCAGGCCCACGAGATCCAGGGCTGCCTCGCACTCGAGAATTCGTTCAACGCGGTCGGGCTCGACCACGTGCTGCTCGTCAAGGTCGCGTCGACGGCCGTCGTCGGCCGCCTGCTCGGCCTCACGCGCGACGAGCTGATCAACGCGGTATCGAACGCATTCGTCGACGGCCAGGCGCTGCGCACGTACCGCCACGCGCCGAACACCGGTTCGCGCAAGTCGTGGGCGGCCGGCGACGCGACGTCCCGCGCGGTGCGCCTCGCGCTGATCGCGAAAACGGGTGAAATGGGCTACCCGTCGGCGCTCACCGCGAAAACCTGGGGCTTCTATGACGTGCTGTTCAACGGGCAGCCGTTCCGCTTCCAGCGCCCGTACGGCACGTACGTGATGGAGAACGTGCTGTTCAAGATCGCGTTCCCCGCCGAATTCCACGCGCAGACGGCCGCCGAGGCTGCGCTGCAACTGCACGCGCAGCTCACCGCGGCGGGCCGCACGACCGACGAGATCAGCCGGATCACGATCCGCACGCACGCGGCCGCGATCCGCATCATCGACAAGCAGGGTCCGCTCGCCAATCCGGCCGACCGCGATCATTGCATCCAGTACATGGTCGCCGTGCCGCTGCTGTTCGGCCGGCTGACCGCGGCCGATTACGAAGATGCGGTCGCCGCCGATCCGCGCATCGACGCGCTGCGCGCGAAAACCGTGTGCGTCGAGGATCCGCAGTTCACGAAGGATTACCATGACCCGGCCAAACGATCGATCGCGAATGCGCTGACGATCGAATTCGCGGACGGGTCGAAGCTTGCCGAAGTGGCGGTCGAATACCCGATCGGCCATCAGCGACGCCGTGCGGACGGCATCCCGCTCCTGGTCGAGAAGTTCAGGACCAACCTCGCCCGTCGCTTCCCGGCAAAGCAGCAACAAGCGATTCTCGACGTGTCGCTGGACCAGGCAAAGCTCGAAGCGATGCCGGTCGATGAGTACGTCGATCTGTACGTGATATAGCCGTCATTTACAGGACTCTTTGTTTCCTAGCCTTAAACCCAGGAAAATCACCATGGCCCACAATCTCCACAAGACCCTCAAGGAATTCGACAGCGGTTCCGGCAAAGGCAAGTTCTACTCGCTGCCGCAGCTCGGCAAGGAACTGAAGACGAAGATCGAACGCCTCCCGGTGTCGATCCGTATCGTGCTCGAGTCCGTGCTGCGCAACTACGACGGCAAGAAGATCACCGAAGAACACATCGAGCAACTCGCGAACTGGAAGCCGACCGCGAAGCGCGTCGACGAGATTCCGTTCGTGGTGTCGCGCGTCGTGCTGCAGGACTTCACGGGCGTGCCGCTGCTCGCCGACATCGCGGCCATGCGCGGTGTGGCAGAGCGTTCGGGCAAGAACCCGAAGAAGATCGAGCCGCTGGTCCCGGTCGATCTCGTCGTCGACCACTCGGTCCAGATCGACTACTTCCGCCAGAAGGACGCGCTCGACCTGAACATGAAGCTGGAATTCCAGCGCAACAACGAGCGCTACCAGTTCATGAAGTGGGGCATGCAGGCGTTCGACACGTTCAAGGTCGTGCCGCCGGGCGTCGGCATCGTCCACCAGGTGAACCTCGAATATCTCGCGCGCGGCGTCCACAAGAAGGCGGACGGCGGCGACACCGTGTACTACCCGGACACGCTCGTCGGCACGGACAGCCACACGACGATGATCAACGGCATCGGCGTGGTCGGCTGGGGCGTGGGCGGCATCGAGGCGGAAGCCGGCATGCTCGGCCAGCCGGTGTACTTCCTGACGCCGGACGTCGTCGGCGTCGAGCTGAAGGGCAAGCTGCGCGAAGGCGTAACGGCCACCGACCTGGTGCTGACGATCACCGAAATGCTGCGCAAGGAGAAGGTCGTCGGCAAGTTCGTCGAGTTCTTCGGCGAAGGCACGAAGTCGCTGTCGCTGCCGGACCGCGCAACGATCGGCAACATGGCGCCGGAATACGGCGCGACGATGGGCTTCTTCCCGGTCGACGAAAAGACGATCGACTACTTCGAAGGCACGGGCCGCACGAAGGCGGAAATCGCCGCGTTCGAAAACTACTTCAAGGCCCAGAAGCTGTTCGGCATTCCGAAGGCCGGCGACATCGACTACACGAAGACGGTGACGCTCGACCTGGCAACGGTCGCCCCGTCGCTGGCCGGCCCGAAGCGCCCGCAGGACCGCATCGAGATCGGCAACGTCAAGTCGACGTTCACCGACCTGTTCTCGAAGCCGGTCGCGGAAAACGGCTTCGCGAAGAAGGCGGACGACCTGAACGCGCAATACACGACGAGCAACGGCGTCGACGTGAAGAACGGCGACGTGCTGATCGCCGCGATCACGTCGTGCACGAACACGTCGAACCCGAGCGTGCTGCTGGCCGCCGGCCTGCTCGCGAAGAAGGCCGTCGAAGCCGGCCTGACCGTCGCGCCGCACATCAAGACGTCGCTCGCGCCGGGATCGCGCATCGTCACCGAATACCTGACGAAGACGGGCCTGCTGCCCTACCTCGCGAAGCTCGGCTTCGAAGTCGCCGCCTACGGCTGCACGACCTGTATCGGCAACGCGGGCGACCTGACGCCGGAACTGAACGAAGCGATCACGAAGAACGACATCGTCGCGGCTGCGGTGCTGTCGGGCAACCGTAACTTCGAAGCGCGCATCCACCCGAACATCCGCGCGAACTTCCTCGCGTCGCCGCCGCTGGTCGTCGCCTACGCGATCGCCGGCAACATCACGCGCGACCTGATGACCGAGCCGGTCGGCAAGGGCAAGGACGGCTACGACATCTACCTCGGCGACATCTGGCCGACCAGCGATGAAATCCACGCGCTGCTCAAGTTCGCGCTCGACCCGAAGAAGTTCGAGGACAACTACTCGAAGCTGACCAAGAAGGGCGACCTCTGGAGCAAGATCGAGGGCGAAACGGGCCAGGTCTACGACTGGCCGAAGTCGACCTACATCGCCGAGCCGCCGTTCTTCGGCAACGACTTCTCGATGGAGCCGGCAGCGTCGATCCCGACGGTCAAGGGCGCGCGCGCACTGGGCATCTTCGGTGACTCGGTCACGACCGACCACATCAGCCCGGCAGGCTCGATCAAGGAAGACTCGCCGGCAGGCAAGTGGCTGAAGGAGAACGGCGTGCAGAAGGCCGACTTCAACAGCTACGGCTCGCGCCGCGGCAACCACGACGTGATGATGCGCGGCACGTTCGCGAACGTGCGGATCAAGAACCTGATGATCCCGGCGAAGGCGGACGGCACGCGCGTCGAAGGCGGCCTGACGATCCACCAGCCGAGCGGCGAACAGCAGTCGATCTACGACGCGGCCATGCAGTACGTCGCGGCCGACACGCCGACCGTCGTGTTCGCAGGCGAAGAGTACGGCACGGGCTCGTCGCGCGACTGGGCCGCGAAGGGCACGCAACTGCTCGGCGTGAAGGCCGTGATCGCACGCAGCTTCGAGCGGATCCACCGCTCGAACCTGGTCGGCATGGGCGTGCTGCCGCTGCAGTTCAAGGGCGCGGACAGCGTCCAGTCGCTCGGCATCACCGGTGAAGAGACGTACGACATCGAGGGCCTCGGCGACGACTTCAAGCCGCAGCAGGACGTCACGCTCGTGATCCACCGCAAGAACGGCGAAGCGACCCGCGTGCCGGTGCTGCTGCGCATCGATACGCCGATCGAAGTCGACTACTACAAGCACGGCGGTATCCTGCCGTTCGTGCTGCGCTCGCTGCTCGCAGCGTAAGCGTCCTGCTTTTGCAGGTGCCGCAGCCGCCTCGCGGCGGTTGCGGCCGATTTGGATGCCCGACCTCGTGTCGGGCTTTTTTTATGCGCGCGCGGCGGGAGCGCGATGTCGGCAGTACGTCATGCGGCCTTGTCGCCGCGTGCCTTGGCCCCCGCCCGCACGTTCTTCTTCAGGTGCGCGCGGTTGTAGTCGATCGCCGCGCGAACGAGGCGCTTCAATGCCCGCTTGTCCAGCTTGTCGCCTTCGAGGAAATCGATCGCGCGCCGCGCATTGCCGTCGAGGCCGGCATTGAACAGCCCGTCGGGATCGGGCAGGTGCGCGCCGTGCATGAACGTGAGCTTCACCTTGCCCTTGTGCGCGTTCGCGACCGCGATCATCCCGTCGCACGACCACACCGGGCTGCCCATCCATTTCCATTCCTCGACGATGCCGTCTTCGGCGGCAAGGATCGTCTCGCGCAGTTCGGCGAAGGTCTTGCCTCGCCAGTCGGCGATTCCCGCGATCAGCGCGTCGATGCGTGCCGACGGCTCCAGGTCCGATGCGCTCATGCCCCGGCCTCCGGTTCTCCATCGGGCCGCGCCAGCACCTGTTCGAGCGATTCGAAGAATCGCACCCACCCGTGCTGCGCCCCGCGATACGCCTGTTCCTGATCCGCGCGGAAGCCGGCCTGCTCCATGCGCAGCAGCGTGCCGGCCGGCGTCGGCGTGAGCGTCCACGTGACGACACTTTCCAGGCCATACGCGGCCCATGTATAGGACAGCACGCGCTGCGGCTCGATCGTCAGCACCGTGCAGTCGACCGAACCCCAGTCGGCGCGGAAGCTGAACGCACGGCCCGCGACGGGTTCGAAGTCGCTCTGCATCAGCCACGCCTCGATCAGGTGCGGTTGCGTGAGCGCACGCCAGATCTTCTCCGGCGGATGCGACAGTTCCCGTTCGACGACGACGGTACGCGTTTCGGTAGTGGCCTGGTTCATTGATCCATCCTTTTGAGCAGATCTTCGAGAGCGTCGAACCGGTTCTGCCAGAAGCCGGCCATCTGGCTGGTCCAGTCGATCAACGGCATCAGCGCCTGCGGCTGCGCGCTGTAGTGCGTCTGCCGGCCTTCGTGACGGTCGCTCACGAGCCCGGCCTGCTTCAGTACGCCCAGATGCTTCGATACCGCCGGCTGCGACACGCCTGCATGGGCCGTAAGCGCGGCGACCGTCAACTCGCCCTCCTCGCACAGCCGCTCGAAGAGCGCGCGGCGCGTCGGATCGGCCAGTGTTCTGAAAAGCAGGTCGTGAGCGTCGTGCATGTTCGAATTAATAACCCGACGGTTATGGATTGAAGCATAGCCGGAGAACGATACGCGTCAAGGAGGAATTTCGCGCGTGACGTCGTTCGATCCCGCAGTGTGCTCGTTCGCCGGCGCAGGGCGAGCGGCAACGGAACCGCTGGCGACGGATATCCGGCGCGCGCCGAATCGGCGCCATCGTTCGCATTCGAGCATTTCCTCTAATCCGCTCGCCCGACCCGTGAACCGAAAGCGCGCTGCAAGACTCGGCAACGCGCTGTTCCACAGTTCGGGAAACGCTCGCGATCGACCGGCCCCGTTTCTGTGCATCCGCGCATCGCGGCGTCGTCGCGTTGGCGTCATGGCGACGCTTGACCACATAGTGCAACGCGCGACGCACCGACGCCCCATCACACGCAATGCGCTTTCGCGGCGATTCGCTCCGCAATCGCGCGCATTCCGATACCGCGACGAACGAGTCGTGCGTGCAAACGTCGTCGACCGCAGCGCGATCGCGTCGCGAACCGGTTCCCTTCGGCGGCACCGATGCCGCGTGCGTCGACGCCGCCGCGCATGCGCGCGTACATGCCGATGTCAGAACTGACAGCTATGGAAACTGGCAGCTACCTGAACGGCACCGACGCCCTACGCTCGTCACCGCTCGCGGCCCCACAAGGGCCGGGTGCTCCAGCAACGTCGTCTCTCCTAAAAAGGACTCCCGATGAAAAGGAACGCCTGGTTTGCCCTCCCCCTTCCGTCGCCCCGCCGCCTCGCGTGCGCGTGGCCGCTCGTGCTCGCCGCCGGCGCGGCGCATGCGACGACGGACTGGGTCGACACCCACACGAAGGCCTTTCTGACCGGCCCGCAACTGATGGCGCGCAGCGCGGCGCCGTCGCTCGAACTCGCGGCCGGCGAGACGACCGACGTCGTCGTCAGCCTGAAGCTGCGCAACGCCGCGCAGCTCAAGCAGCTCGCGCACGACGTGAATCGGCCCGGCAACGCGCATTACCGCCAGTACCTGACGCACGAGCAGTTCCTCGCCAGCTACGCACCGACCGACGCGCAGGTGAAGTCGGTCGTCGACTATCTGCGCAAGAGCGGCTTCGTGAACATCGAAGTGGCGCCGAACCGGCTGCTGGTATCCGCACGCGGCACGGCCGGCACGGTGAAGACCGCGTTCAACACGTCGCTCGTGCATTTCCAGTACGCGGGCCGCTCGGGCTTCGCGAACGCGTCCACCGCGCAGGTGCCGCGCGCGCTCGGCGACGTCGTCGGCTCGGTGCTCGGGTTGCAGAACGTCGCCCGCGCACGGCCGATGCTCCGCATCGGCAACGTCGCGAAGCCGCAGGCACTCGCGGCCGGCACGGCCACCGGCCACTATCCGAAGGAATTCCCGGGCCTCTACAACGCGACCGGCGTGCCGACCGCGGCCGGCGTGACCGTCGGCATCATCACGATCGGCGGCGTGTCGCAGACGCTGCAGGACCTGAAGCAGTTCACGTCGAGCAACGGTTACGGCACGGTCACGACCCAGACCGTCAAGACCAACGGTACCGGCACGAGCGGCAGCTACAGCGACGACCAGGACGGCCAGGGCGAATGGGATCTCGACAGCCAGTCGATCGTCGGCTCGGCCGGCGGCCAGGTCGGCAAGCTGCTGTTCTACATGGCGGACCTGAACGCCGCCGGCAACACGGGGCTCACGCAGGCATTCAACCGCGCGGTGTCGGACAACACCGCGAAGGTGATCAACGTGTCGCTCGGCTGGTGCGAAACCGACGCGAACGCGGACGGCACGATCGACGCCGAGGAACAGATCTTCACGACGGCTGCCGCGCAGGGCCAGACGTTCTCGGTATCGTCGGGCGACGAAGGCGTCTACGAATGCAACAACCGCGGCTATCCGGACGGCGCGAACTACACGGTGTCGTGGCCGGCCGCGTCGCCGCACGTGCTCGCGATCGGCGGCACGACGTTGTACACCACGTCGGCGGGCGCATTCTCGAACGAAACGGTGTGGAACGAAGGCCTCGACGGGAACGGCAAGCTGTGGGCCACGGGCGGCGGCGTCAGCACGGTCCTGCCGGCGCCGGCGTGGCAGTCGGGCAGCAATCGTCAGTTGCCCGATGTATCGTTCGACGCCGCGCAAAGCACGGGCGCGTACATCTACAACTACGGCCAGCTGCAGCAGATCGGCGGCACGAGCCTCGCCGCGCCGATCTTCACCGGTTTCTGGGCGCGTCTGCTCGCGGCGAACGGCACGGGTCTCGGCTTCCCGGCCGGCAAGTTCTATGCTGACATTCCGTCGAACCCGTCGCTCGTGCGCTATGACGTCGTGTCGGGGAACAACGGCTATCAGGGGTATGGCTACAACGCGGGCACCGGCTGGGATCTGACGACCGGCTTCGGCAGCCTGAACATCGCGAACCTCAACAAGCTGATCCAGACGGGCGGCTTCTGAGCGTGATGCGAAGGCCGGCGCGCGGCGGTCGTTCGCCGCGCGCCGGCCGGGAAACTCGCGGGCAGCGGGCGCGTACGGAACGCTACTCCGTCGCCGGCTCCTTCGCCGGCGTCGCCGCGACCGATGCGACCGGCGCACCGGCCCGATGCGACGGTGCGAAGAGCCGCAGCCCGCTCGCGACGCTCGCGGCGCCGGCAAAACCCGCACCGAGCATCAGCGCGAGCGTCGGCCCATGACGCCCGGCGATCCCGAACGACAGCGCGACGAGCGCCGCGCCGGTCGCCTGCCCGATCAGCCGCGCGGTCGCGATGATGCCGCTCGCGCCGCCACTGCGCTCGGGAGGCGCGCTCGACATCAACGCCTTCAGGTTCGGCGACTGGAAGAAGCCGAAGCCCGCGCCGCACAGCATCATCCGCCAGCCGATGTCGACGACGTTCGGCGCCGCCGGCAGCGCGGCGAGCGACACCATCCCCGCGCTCAGCAGCGCAAGACCGATCGCGCCGAGCAATCCGGGCGGATAGCGATCCGAAAGCCGGCCCGCGATCGGCGCGGCGAGCGCGACGATCGCCGACCATGGCGTCATCAGGAAGCCGGTCTCCACCGCGTCGCGATGCAGGACGGTTTCGAAGTAGAACGGCAGCGACACGAACGCGAGCCCCTGCGCGGCGAACGCACACACGGCCGTCAGCGCGGACAGCGTGAACACCGGCCGGCGGAACAGGTCGACCGGCAGCATCGGCGCCGGGTGCCCCGGCTGGCGGCGGATCAACAGCGCCCCGAACGCGAGCGCGACCGCGGCAGCCGCGAACACGACGGACAGCGGCCCGCGCTGCGCGAATTCGCCGAGCGCGAAGATCAGCGATGCGAACGTGATCACGTTGAACAGCGCGGCGAGCGGATCGAACGCATGCTTGCCGCGCGCCGTCTGCGACAGCGACGGAATCGCCACGGCAAGCGCGAGCACGCCGAGCGGCACGTTCACCGCGAACAGCCACGGCCAGGCGGCCACCGACAGGATCAGCGACGCGATCGTCGGCCCCACGGCGAACGACACGCCGACGACCAGTGCGTTGAAGCCGACGCCGCGCCCGAGCCGGTGCGCGGGAAACAGGTTGCGGATCAGCGCGACGTTCACGCTCATGATCGCGCTCGCGCCGAAGCCCTGCACGATCCGCGCCGCCGTCAGCTGCGGCAGCGTCGCCGCGAGCGAACAGCCGAGCGACGCGAGCGTGAACACCGCGAGGCCCGCGACATACACGCGCTTGTGACCGACGATGTCGCCGAGCGACGCGAACGGCAGCAGCGTCGCGACCATCGCGAGCTGGTAGGCGTTGATGATCCACACCGACGCGGCCGGCGACGCGTGCAGGTCGGTGGCGATCGCGGGCAGCGCGGTGTTCGCGATTGCCGTGTCGAGCGTCGCGAGCGCGACGGCCAGCAGCACGGCGGACATCGCGCGCCAGTTGACGGCCGGCTCCCGGGCGCCGGCAGGGGATGCGAATTCGGACAAGATGAGGCTCGACTGACGAGCGACGCGCGGCGTCGCGGATTGAGCGGCGCGGCACCGGGCGCCCCTGCTGCAAGAACGGAACGCGCGGCACTGCGAGCCGTATTGTTGCAGAGCCGCATCGAACGTGCAGGCGACCGCGTCGTCAGTCAGCGAAACGAAAGCTTCGGGGCGCCGCGTCGAGTGCGCGGCATCGTTGAAAACGCAACGATCGACGGCACACCGGACGCTGCGCTTCCGGCCGTCACGACACCGCGCGCCGCGCGTTGCGCCCGCGCAGCCATTCGAGCGCGAGCAGCAGGCTCGTCGAGAAAATGATCAGGATCGTCGCAAGCGCGGCGATCGTCGGGCTGATGTTCTCGCGAATGCCGGTGAACATCTGGCGCGGCAGCGTCGTCTGGTCCGCGCCCGCGAGGAACAGCGTGACGACGACTTCGTCGAACGACGTCGCGAACGCGAACAGCGCACCCGACATCACGCCCGGCGCGATCACCGGCAGCGTCACGCGGAAGAACGTCGTGACGGGATTCGCGCCGAGCGACAGGCTCGCGCGCACCAGGTTCTGGTTGAACCCCTGCAGCGTCGCAGCCACCGTCGTCACGACGAACGGCACGCCGAGCGCCGCGTGCGCGGCGATCAGCCCCGTGTAGGTATTCGCGAGCCCGAGCGGCGCGAAGAACAGATACATGCCGACACCGACCACGACCACGGGCACGATCATCGGCGACAGCAGCACGGCCATCAGAAGCCCCTTGCCGCGGAAGTCCGCCTTCGTGAGGCCGATCGCGGCGAGCGTGCCGAGCACGGTCGCGACGACGGTCGCCGACGGCGCGACGATGAAGCTGTTCTTCGCGGCCATCCGCCACTCGTCCGACGCGATCAGGTTCTCGTACCAGCGCATCGAGAAGCCCGGGATCGGATAGACGAGGAACGTGCTCGACGAAAACGACAGCGGCACGATGGCGAGCACCGGCAGGATCAGGTACAGCAGCGTCAGCACGACGAGCACGCGCAACGCGACGTACCACGCGCGCTCGACGAACGACATGTGCGGCGCGAACAGCGGCCTGGCGAGTTTCATGGTCGGCATCCCCTTCCCGTTTCGTTGTGCGCGGCGCTCAGCCGAGGCTCACGTTGGTGCGCGTGAAGCGCCCATATACCGCATACAGCACCAGCGTCGCCGCGAGCAGCAGCCCGCCGAGCGCGCACGCCATGCCCCAGTTGATCGTCACGTTCGTGAAGTACGCGACGTAGTAGCTGACCATCTGGTCGTTCGGCCCGCCGAGCAGCGCAGGCGTGATGTAGTAGCCGATCGCGAGGATGAACACGAGCAGCGCGCCGGCGCCGACGCCCGGATAGGTCTGCGGCACGTACACGCGCCAGAACGCGGCGAATGGATGGCTGCCGAGCGACACGGCCGCGCGCTGGTAGGTCGGCGGGATCGACTTCATCACGCTGTAGAGCGGCAGGATCATGAACGGCAGCAGGATGTGCGTCATCGAGATGTACACGCCGACGCGGTTGAACAGCAGCGTCAGCGGATGCGAGATCAGCCCGCTGCCGATCAGCGCCGTGTTGATGAGCCCTTCGCTCTGCAGCAGCACGATCCACGCGGCGACGCGCACCAGCACCGAGGTCCAGAACGGAATCAGCACGAGGATCATCACGAGGTTCGCGCGCCGCTCCGACAACGTCGAGATCCAGTACGCGAGCGGATAGCCGAGCAGCAGCGCGAACAGCGTGACCGCGACGCCGATCACGAACGTGCGGCCGAAGATCGCGAGATAGATCGACTGATCGGGATCGGCCTGCACGATCCGGCCGAAGCCGTCCTGCTTGTGGTCGAGCGCGGCGAGCAGGTAGAACGGCGACATCTGGCTGCCGTTCTTCGCGATCGACTGCCAGTACGCGACGTCGCCCCAGCGCGAATCGAGATCGATCAGTTTCGCGCGCGTTTGCGCGGGCGTCAGCGCCGCGTCGTTGTCGCCTTTCAGCGGCATCGCGCGCGCCGTCTTCGCGACGAGCGAGCGGTAGCCGGGAATCTCGGTGTTCAGGCGCCGCGCGAGTGCGCCCATCGCCTCGCTGTCGGCGACCTTCGTCATGTCGGCCGCGAGCGCGGCATACGCGGCGTCGGCCGGTGGCGCCTTGCGGTCCCAGCCCGACAGCGCGGCGATCGTGTTCGGCAGCGCGGTCGCGATCTCGGGGTTCTGCACCGCGCGCGTGAGCAGCGTGCCGATCGGCACGACGAAGATGAGCAGCAGGAAGATCGCGAGCGGCGCGATCAGCAGCAGCGCCATCGTGCGCTTGCGGGCCTCGGCTGCCTTCAGCTCGCGCTTGAGCGCAGCTGTCGACGGCGAGGAAGGAGCGATCGTCATCGTGTTCAACGGTTCTCTCCGGCCGGGCTCGATCCGGCGGAATGCCGCGCGACGCAGTCGATGCGCCGCGCGGCAGGTTTCATCAGGACACCTGAGTAGCGGTTACTTCGTCGCCCACGCGGCGAAACGCTGCTCGAGCTCGTCGCTGTGGTCGGTCCAGAAGCCGATGTCCTCCAGCACCGCGTTCTTGCCGTTGGCCGGCGAGTTCGGCAGGTTCGCGAGCGTCTTCGCGTCGAGCGACTTGATCGCCGAGATGTTCGTGGGGCCGTACGCGATGTGCTGCGCATACCCTTGCTGCGGCTTCGGCGTCAGCGTGTACGCGATGTACTGCTCGGCCAGCGCCTTGTTCGGCGAGCCCTTCGGAATCGCCCAGTAGTCGAGGTCGTAGATGCTGCCGTTCCACACGACCTTCAGGTTCTTGCCTTCCTTCTGCGCGGCATCGATACGGCCGTTGTACGCGGTCGACATCACGACGTCGCCGGCCACCAGGAACTGCGGCGGCTGCGCGCCCGCTTCCCACCACTGGATGTACGGCTTCAGCTCGTCGAGCTTCTTGAACGCGCGGTCCTGGCCGGCCTTCGTGCCGAGCACCTTGTACACGTCCTTCGTCGCGACGCCGTCGGCCATCAGCGCGAACTCGAGGTTGTAGCGCGCACCCTTGCGCATGCCGCGCTTGCCGGGGAATTTCTTCACGTTCCAGAAATCGGCCCAGCCGGTCGGCGCGGTCTTCAGCTTGTCCGCGTTGTACGACAGCGCGGTCGACCACACGAAGAAGCCGACGCCGCACACCTGCGGCGATTCGGGAATCAGGTCGGACTTCTTCGCGATCTTCGACCAGTCGAGCTTTTCGTACAGCCCTTCATCGCAGCCGCGGTTCAGGTCGCCCGATTCGACTTCGACCACGTCCCAGTTGACGTGCTTCGCCTCGACCATCGCCTTCACTTTCGCCTGCTCGCCGTTGTACTCGACGGCCGTGACCTTGTTGCCGGTCGCCTTCTCGAACGGCTGGTTGAATGCGGCCTTTTGCGCGTCGCCGTTCGCGCCGCCGAAGTTGACGACCGTGAGTTCGGCCGCCGAGGCCGATGCGCCGACGACGGCGAGCGCCAGTGCGAGCGCGGTGCGACGCGCGGTAGAGCTTGCTCCGTTCATGATGGTTCCTCTCCTCTCGTGGTGGAAGTGGGCAGTTGTTGTTGACGACGTGCTGCGATAAAAGCGGGAAAACCCTGCGTCAGGCGAATACGCGCAGATGCTCGGGCGCGAATGCGAGCGATACCGGCGCGCCGGGCGAGAACGCGTCGAGCGCGCCCGTGCCGAGCGGCACCTTCACGAAGCATTCGTCCTGGCCCGGCAGCGCGCAGCGCATGCGCACGTGATCGCCGAAATAGATGAGACTGCGCGCCTCGCCGTTCACGCGGTTGGCGGTGCCGTTCGCGTGGCCGTTCGCGAGGCTCATGCGTTCGGGCCGGATGCATGCGACGGCCGGCGCGCCTTCGGCCGCGTCGCCGATGCGGCGACCGACGAGCTGCGTGCCGTCGTCGAGGCGGAATTCGCAGAATTCGCCGTCGACGCGCGCGATGGTGCCGCGCAGCCGGTTGCTGTCGCCGATGAAGTTCGCGACGAATTCGTTGCACGGCGATTCGTACAGGCGGTCGACGGTATCGAGCTGCTGCACGATGCCCTTGTCGAACACCGCGACGCGATCGGACATCGTCAGCGCCTCGCCCTGGTCGTGCGTCACGTAGACGAAGGTCACGCCGAGCTTCTCGTGCAGCGCCTTCAATTCGTACTGCATGTGTTCGCGCAACTGCTTGTCGAGCGCGCCGAGCGGCTCGTCCATCAGCACGAGCTTGGGCTCGAACACGAGCGCCCGCGCGAGCGCGATGCGCTGCTGCTGGCCGCCCGACAACTGCGCCGGATAGCGTTTCGCGAAACGCTCCATCTGCACCATCTTCAGCGCATGCGCGACGCGCTCCGCGCGCTCGGCCGGCGGCAGCTTGCGCACCGACAGCGGATACGCGACGTTCTGCTCGACGGTCAGGTGCGGAAACAGCGCGTAGTTCTGGAACACCATGCCGATGTTGCGCTTGTGCGGCGGCACGGTGTTCAGCAGTTCGCCGTCGAGGCGGATCTCGCCGCCCGTCGGAAACTCGAAGCCCGCCAGCATCATCAGGCAGGTGGTCTTGCCCGAGCCGGACGGCCCGAGCAGCGTCAGGAATTCCCCTCGGTGGATGTCGAGGTCGAGCGATTTGACGACCAGCGTCTCGCCGTCATAGGTCTTCCGCACGCCGCGAAAGCTGACGATCACATCATCGGACTTCATCGTGGCTGTCCCCTTGCTGCGCGACAAACGTTTTTGAGATGGGCCCACTATACGGTGCGTACGGTTCTACAATAGGGAACCATTTCAATATTCCTAGTAGGACCACTTTGGATACCGTGATCCTGGCCGACTGGCTCTCCGCCCGTCTCGACCGCAGCTCGTCCGAGCCGATGTATCGGCAGTTGCTGCAACTGATGCAGCAAGCCATTCTTACCGGGGAATTAGGGCCAGGGACGAAGCTGCCCAGTTCGCGCACCCTCGCGGCAGATCTGTCGATCGCGCGCAATACCGTGCTGCACGTGTACGACCAGTTGACGGCCGAAGGCTATGTGCTGACGACGACCGGCAGCGGCACCTATGTGGCCGACACGCGCCCGGACGCGGCCGCGATCCGCGTGCCGGGCGCCGCGCCGCCGCCGTCCGACGCCGGTGCGGCGGCGCAGCAGGACGCACAAGGCGACCTGTCGATGCGTGGCCGGCAGTTGATCGAGCATGCGGGCGTGTCGCGGCGCCAGTGGGGCGCGTTCATGCCGGGCGTGCCCGACGTATCGGAATTCCCGAGCCGCACCTGGAGCCGCCTGCAGGCGCGCCTGTGGAAGGAAGCGAATCCCGAGTTGCTGACCTATGCGCCCGGCGGCGGCTACCGGCCGCTGCGCCGTGCGCTCGCCGACTACCTGCGCGTCGCGCGCTCGGTCAAATGCTCGCCGGACCAGGTGATCATCACGACCGGCATCCACCAGTCGATCGACCTCGCGGTGCGGTTGCTGTCCGACATCGGCGATCGCGCGTGGGTCGAGGAGCCGTGCTACTGGGGCGTGCGCAGCGTGCTGCAGGCGACCGGCCTCGCGCTCACGCCGGTGCCGGTCGACCAGGAAGGCATCGATCCGAGCGCGAGCGACATGCAGCATCCGCCGCGGCTCGTGCTCGTCACGCCGTCGCACCAATATCCGCTCGGAATGGTGATGAGCCTTGCACGGCGCCGGATGCTGCTCGAGTACGCGCGCCAGCACCGCTGCTGGATCATCGAGGACGACTACGACAGCGAATTCCGCTACGGCAGCCGCCCGCTTGCGTCGCTGCAGGGGCTCGACGACGGCGGCCGCGTGATCTACGTCGGCAGCCTCGGCAAGATGCTGTTCCCGGGCCTGCGGATGGGCTACATGGTCGTGCCGGAGCATCTTGTCGACACGTTCCGCACCGGGTTGTCGGAACTGTATCGCGAGGGCCAGCTGATGCAGCAGGCCGTGCTCGCCGAATTCATCATGGACGGGCACCTGACTTCGCACGTCAGGCGAATGCGCACGCTGTACGGCGAGCGCCGGCAATTGCTGATCGATGCGATCCACGCGCGCTTCGGCGACGCGCTGCCCGTGATGGGCGACGAGGCCGGCCTGCATCTGGTGCTCGGCCTGCCCGACACGTGCGACGATCGCGCGGTCACGCAAAGCGCATTCGACGCGGGGGTGATCGTGCGTCCGCTGACCAGCTACTACAGCAACCTCGACACCGCGCGGCGCGGGCTGCTGCTCGGCTATGCGTGCGTCGCGCACGAAGGCATTGGCCCCGCGTTCGACACGCTCGCGGCCACCATCGAACAGCATCTGCCGCGGCACTTCACGCGCGCGGCATGACCGTGTGCGTCACTGCGCGGCAGCCGTTCCGCGGTCGAGCGACGCCGCGCGCATCGCTTCGCCGGGCTTCGTGAACATGCGCTGCCGCAGCGCGGCGATCTGCGCGTCGCGATCCTGCGGCGACAATCCGGCCGCGCCGATCTGCGCGCGCTGCGCCGCATAGTCGGCGTAGCGGCTCTGCCACGATGCGTCGTCCTCCTGCATCTGCGCGACGCGCGCGGCGGCTTCCGGGCCAAGTGTCTGCGTCAATTGCGCGCGCATTGCGTCCGACGTCGCCCCGCTCTTCTGCAACTGCGCGATCTGGTCGATCGCGGCCTGCTGCCGATCGGCCTTCTGCTGTGCCGCGCGTTCGTCGGCGGGCATCTGCTGCGCGAGCGCCGCGAGCCGCTCCGCCTTCTGCGCATCCGTCAGCGTGCGGTCCTGCGCAATCTTCAGGCGCGCGAGATCGTAGCGTTGCCGCCACTGCTCCGAGCCGAAGAACGGCTGGCTCCAATCGCCGAGCGTGCGCGACGCGATCGACGCGCGCTGATCGAGCGCGAGCTGCAGCGCACTGAGATCGGACTTGTCGACCGCGCCCGCCTCCGGCAGCTTCGCCAGCGCGTCGAGATACGCGCGATATCGATGCCAGACGTCGAGCGCCTCGGGTTGCGCCGCCGTGCCGTCGAGCTGTGCGGCGATCTCGCGCACGACGAGCGCATCGAGCGCCGCCGCGTTCAGGTCGCTGCGCGCGGTCAGGCAGTAGTCGAAGAAATCGCGCACGGCCCGCGCCTTCGCGAGATGGCCGCCGGCATCGAGCGGCAGCCTCGGCGCACTGGAACCGGCGAGCGGCGGCGGCAGGCCCGCGCTCGCGGGTAATGCGGCCTGCGGCGGTGCGACACGCGTACCGCCGAGCACTGCCGCATCGGCCGCCGCATGCGTCGCGTCGGCGCCGCGATGCGATGCCGTGCCGCTCCAGATCGCGACGCCGGCAATCGCCGCCAGCCCCACCGCGCCATAGACCGCTACGCGCCGCGCGAGCGGCGCGCGTCCTTCACGTGCCGTCATCGATCACACGCCCGCGAGCTTCAGCCGGTTCGCATGCGTGCGGATCACCGCGACCGGATCTTCCGCATTCGCGCCGCGCACGCCGAGCAACTGGTTGATCTCGTCGAGATGGTTCCACTTGTAGCTCGTGCTCAGCACCTTCCCGTACAGCGCACTGCACTTCGACACGAGCCCGTCGTTCTGGCCCGAGGCGCGATTGATCATCACCGTGCCCGTGCCGAACAACGCAAGCGTCGACAGGTCCAGCGCGTTCGCCGGGTCGATCAACGGAATCGTGCTGGTGTCCGTCGCGCCTGTCACGCCGAACGCGGAGACGGTCGGCTGGATCGCCGTGCCGGCCCACGAATACAGCAGGTGCGTATTGCCACCGACGGTTTCCGTCGGCGCACCCGTCTGGCAGCTGCCCGGCGCGCCGAGGCCCGCGCTCGGGTAATTCTGGTTGTACGTGGCGGCCTGGGAAGTCGTCAGCGTCTTCAGTGCGGCGAGCGCGTCCTGGTTGGCGTTGTTGCTGCTGCTCGTCAGGATACCGAACACATTGGCGAACGCCGCGATCACCGACGACGACAATCCGGTCGGATCGTAAGCGAGCACGCCCTGCACGAAGTCGGCGAACTCCGAGCCGCGATGCGGCGTGCCGATCGTCGTCACCGACGCGACGAGATCGGGCGCGACGGCCGCGACGTAGCGCGACGTGAGGCCGCCCTGGCTGTGACCGACCAGGTTCACCTTGGTCGCCCCGGTCGCTGCGAGCACCGTCTTTACGTAAGCGAGCAGTTGTTCGCCGCGCCCGTTCGGCCCGTCGTCGCTCTGGAACCCCGACAGGTTCGCGACGTAGACGGTCGCGCCATGCTGCTGCAGGTCCTCCTGGATGCCGTACCAGTACTCGAGCACGCCCGCGTACTTGTCGGTGCCGGTGAGCCCGTGCACGAGGATGATCGGATAACGCGTCGCCGCGTAGTCGTCCGCCGGCGCGGTTGCCGCCATCGCCGCGTGCGTCGTTGCGAGCGTCATCAGCGCGGTCGTCCCCGCGAACGGCGCGACGCTCATCGTGCAAGCCACTGCCCCTGCCACCACCCTGGAACGCATCGATCTGGCCATGTATGTTCTCCTGATTATTGTGCTGCCGGTGCGAATGAGATCGGATCGACGCGCACGGCAGGTCGCGAACGGGACGGTCGCGGGCAACGTGTGCGTCGAGTACAGGAGTGAATCACGAGTCGCGAACGTTTGCGCCCTGACTAGATACGGTTCTCTAATCGGTTGACGCGACCCGCCCATTCGGGCGGGGCTGCATTCACGCGTGCGCATGCTGCATCGCACACGCGCGCCGCGCGTTACAGCTTCGCACTCACACGCACCCATGCCGTGCGCCCCGGCTCCATCACCGGCGCGTTCGCCGGATAGCCGAAGCCCGCATTGCCGGCGAGGTTCAGATGCTCGGTGTAGGCCTTGTTCAGCACGTTGTCGATGCCGACCGAGATCTGCACCTTCTTGCTGACGTTGTACTGCACATGCAACGACAGCACGCCGAATCCAGCGCTCGGACCGAAGTCCTTGCCGACCACGTTGCCTTCGTTCAGGGCATAGCGATGCTGCGGTGCAACGACCCGCCACAGGCCGCCGGCCGACCATGCGCCGCGCGTGTATTCGAGCCCGAAGCGCGCCTCGAGCGGCGGCATCTGCGGCAGCGGATCGCCGCTCGTCGCGTTGCGCCCCCACGCATACGCGAGCGACGTCTCGACGCGCAGCGGTGCGACCGGCCGCCACGACACGCCGGCTTCGCCGCCCATGATCTGCGCGTTGACGTTGGTCGCCTGCGTGGTCGGACCCATCATCCCGGCCGCGTAGTTGAACAGGATGTAGTCCTGCACATATCCCGCGTAGGCCGACACCCACGCATCGAACCGGTCGCTCTTGTACTGCGCGCCGATGTCGAGCTGCGTGGTCTTCTCCGGCTGCATCGCCGAGAACGCGTTGATCGAACCGGCCGGCCCGCGCTTCGCGGAGAACAGCTCCCAGTAGTCCGGATAGCGTTCCGCGTGGCCGATCCCCGCGTACCATGTGACCGGTAGCGCGGCGAGATCGCGCTCGTACCGCACGAAGCCGCTCGGCAGCACGCGCGCGCGATCGTCGTCGAAGGTCGGGTTCGGCTTGCTCGACATCATCCCGCGCGTCGTCGCACGCTTGTCGCGCGCGCTCGCGTAGTCGACCCGCGCGCCGCCGATCACGCGCGACGCATCGCTCGCATACCACGTCAGCTCGCCGAACGCGCCGGCGTTCCACATCGTCGCCTGCGCATCCCACGGCTGGTCGCCGTAGTTCTGTCGCCCCATCGCCGAGCGGGCGTCGAGCCGGTTCGACTGCGCATCGACGCCGGTCACGAGCTTGAAATCGTCGCCGAATCGGAACGTCGCGGCCGCCCGCGCACCAAGCGTGCGGCGCCGCACCTCGGATGCCATTCGCATCGGCATGCTGCTGGTCGGATCGGGTTGCCGCAGCGTGTAGTTGTCCATCACGTGGTCGGCTTCGTTGTAGTACACGCGCGCTTCGATCCGGTCGAGCACGTCGCCGAGATGCCGCTTGTCGAACGACAGGCCGAACGTCTCGCGGCGGAAATGCGCGCCGTCCATCCCGCGCCCCGCGTAGCGCGCATAACCGTCACCGGTGCCCGCCGTCAGTTCGACGCGCGTGTGATCGTCGGGCGTCCAGCCCAGCGCCGCGTCAGCGTTCCACTTGTCCCATTGCGACGGCACGGTGTTGCCGTTGCCGTCCTCGTAGTCCTGCGCATGCGCATGGTTCGCGATCACGCGGCCGTAGACGTCCGGCGTGCCGGCCGTCACGTCGACGTTCTGATCGTTGCGGCCGAACGATCCGCCGACCACGCTGCCGTCGAAGCGCATGCCGGGCCGCTCGAAGCGCGGCGTCACGCGTTCGAACAGCACGGTGCCGGCCGATGCGCCGGGGCCGTACAGCACCGTCTGCGGGCCCTTCACGACGGTGACCTTGTCATAGCTTTCCGGCGCGATGTACGAGGTCGGCGCATCCATCCGGTTCGGGCACGCGCCGAGCGTCGGCATCCCGTTCGCGAGGATGTTCAGCCGCGACCCGAACATCCCGCGCAGCACGGGGTCGCCGTTGGTCCCGCCGCTGCGGATCGACGTGAAGCCGGGAATCGTCTTCAGGTAGTCGGCACCGTCGCTCGCCGGCAGCGGCTGGCGCGGCGTCTTCGGATCCGTGACGACGACGAGCGGCGTCGTCAGCGGCGACGCTACGACTTCGACGGGCGGCAGCAGCACGGCCGCGTCGTCCGTCGGCGCACCGGCGGCCTGCGCGGATTCGGTCGCGGCCGCGGCGGCGGCCATCGCGCCGACGGCCAGCGCGGGAACGGTGAGTTTCAGCATGCGCGGCACGCGCCTCGCACGGGAATGGCGCGCCGCCCTCGGCGCGCGCAAGGAAAGAATGGTCATGGTCGAAAGCCCGAGTGACGCCCTCCACGCGGCCTCGACGGACCGCACGGATATCGGCGATGAATGGAACGGAAGACAGCGCGTCAGGCGCGCTCGGGCGGTGCGCGTGGGTACGCGCGCGGATAGCAGTCGGCGCGTGCCGCGACCGCATGCGGCGCGGCGGCGGAAACGGCATCAGGGGGGACGAAGGCGAACGATGCGGCGGCCGCGCCGCCGATCGCGGGACTGTGCGCGAAGAAGCCGCAATAGCCGCACGCATCGAGATGCAGTGCATGGTCGTGCGCGCGGCCCGCATCGGGCGCGCGGTGTGCGCCATGCTCTGCACTACAGACGATTGAGTCGGGGGCGGCCGCCTGCGCGATGCGCCACTGCGACACCAGCGGCGCCGCGATCGCGAGCCAGATCGCGAACACGCCGAGCCAGGCGGTCAGGTGACGATGTCGGTGCAGCATGCGCGGCGATGCGTAAGCGGAATGTAAAAGCAGCCGAGATGTTACAGAATGTTCGCCGCGATGGCCAGTCGCGCATCGTGGTAAACGAACCGGGGCGCATGGTTGTCGATACAACCATGCGCCCCCGGCTGCTGCGCGGCTTCAGCGCGCGGCCATCACGGTGCCATGCGTCGCAGCACGTCGTCGCGCCGGATGAAGTGATGGTAAAGCGCGGCCAGCGCATGCAGGCCGATCACGAAGTAGAACGCGTTACCGATCAGTTCGTGCGCTTCCTTGATCGTCGGCCGCAGCGCCTTGTCCGGGCCGAACAGCGTGAACGACACGCCGATCCAGTCGAGCGACACGGGCTTGCCGCCCATATTGACGAGCATGATGCCAAGCAGCGGCTGCGCGATGATGAATACATACAGCGCGAAATGCGCGAGCTTCGACAGCCACTTGAGCAGCGTCGTCTGCGGAATGGCGTCCGGCACGCGGCTGATCATGCGCCACAGCACGCGCAGCACCGACAGCACGAGCACGAAGGTACCTGCCAGCAAGTGCACGTTCATCCAGAACACGCGACTGTCGCTGCCTTTCGGGCCGCGAATCTCGATGGCCAGGTAGGCCAGCGCCACCAGCAGGAAGATGGCCCAGTGGAAGAAGATCGCGGGTGAGCTGTAACGCGTCTGTTTCGCGAGGATGTTTTTCATGCTGTGTCTCGTAATTTCTCGTGTGGTATGCGGGGCCGCCACATGCCGCGGCTGACGGCGCCCCGGCGGTTGCCCCGATTGTAGCCTCACGCGCGACCGGCGTTGTCCGGCCGGATCAAATATCCGAGGAATCCGTGCGGCCCGTCCACTGGCCCGCCATATGGAAAGTCCGAATCGCGCGTGCCCGCCGCTGTGGCAGGATGAAGCTTTGGTGCGACGTTGCGCGGGCATCATGAGCAAAGCGTTCTTCGTTGCGGCCTACCGGCTGATCGCCGCGTTGCTCGCGGTGTCGACCACGCTGCACAGCGTCGCCGGCTACTGGGGCATGCCTGCCTTCCATCTCGGCGACTACTTCAGCTACTTCACGCAACTGAGCAGCCTCTATGCCGCGGCCATGCTGGTCGTGGGGCTGTCGCGTGTCACGCGTCCCGGCTCGGCGCGCTACGAATCGATGCGCGGCGCCGCCGTGCTCTACGTGCTGATCACAGCGATCGTCTACGAACTACTGCTCGCGCGGCTCGATGCGTTGCGCCACGTCACGCCGGCCCTCAACAACTGGGTCCTGCACCGGATCGTGCCGCTCGTGGTGCTGTGCGACTGGCTGTACGTGGAACCGCGCTCGCCGATCGCGTGGCGCAGCGCGTTCGCGTGGCTCGGCTTTCCGGTCGTCTATCTTGGCTATACGCTCGTGCGCGGCGCGCTGGAGAACTGGTATCCCTATCCGTTCGTCGATCCGCGGCCGCACGGGTACGTGCCGGTCGCGATCCAGTGTTCGCTCATCGCGCTCGGCGCGGCGGGACTCGCGCTGGGCATTCGCTGGCTCGGCAATCATGCGAGGCAGTCCGGCACCGCGGAGCTCAAGGAAGGGTGAAGACGGGAACGTGTGCGCCGCGCGGCGCACACGCCTTGACGCAGCACGTCAGCCGCCGTTGCGCGGCAGGAAGTTCATCGGATCGACGACCTTGCCGTTCTGCCGGACTTCGAAGTCGAACGTCGCGCGACCGCTCGCGTCGGTGCCCATCTCGGCGACCGGCTGGCCCGCGCGCACCGCATCGCCTTCGTTGACGAGCAGCTTGCCGTTGTGCCCGTAGGCCGTGATGAGCCCGTTGTCGTGCTTCAGGATCACCAGCGGGCCGTATGCCTTGACGCCGGACCCGGCGTAGACCACTCGCCCGTTTGCCGCGGCCCGCACCGAACGGTCGGGCCCGGTCGCGGCGATCACGATGCCGCGCGTCTTGCCGGCCAGGAATGGCGCGGCGACCATGCCCGTGGCCGGCCAGGCCAGCGAGCCCGGTTGCGCGGCCGCGGCGGGCGCCTGCCCGAGCGAGGTCGCGGCAGGCGGCGGCGCGACGCGCAGCACCTGGCCGGGCGACACGGCGTCATTCGGCGACATGTGGTTCCAGCTGGCCACGTCCTGCACGCGCTGCCCGTAGGCGGCGGCGACGCCGGCAAGCGTGTCGCCCGGATTCACGCGGTAATAGCCGGCGATCACGCCCGGCGTGGCGACCGACGCCGGCGTCGACGGTCGTACCGGCTGCCAGCTGTCGGTCCACGGCGTCATCGTACAGCCCGTCAGCGCGGCGGCCGCGACGACGAGCGCCGCCTGAGGCAACCAGCGCGCAAGCGCATCGTGGATCGGAATCGTTTTTCTCAAGGGTTCTCCCGGATTTGCGTCGTTGCGCCGCCCACCGCCCTCCGGCGTGCGGCGCACGATGTCCGGCCAGAGGCCGGACCAACCAGTATCCGACCGCTCTCGCGGCCGTCAGTTTCCACAGCGGGACGTCGGCGCGAACGGGCTCACCGGCCCCTTTTTCGCGCCATTTTCGCGTCGTCCCGGCCGTCAAAGATACCATCTGTCGTGGTCAGGACCGCGACAGGCGCCCGATCCGGCAACAATCTTGCGGTCTCGCAGACGCGTGTCGGCGGGCCGCGAGCCGCATCGCGTGGGGTGTCCGGAGCGGCTTCAGGCCGCCGTTCCGCAGCCGCCAGCCGTGTCTCGCCGACAACCTCCACCGCGCCTCCGGCCGCCTCCTATACTCGGAGGTGCACCGCAGGTTCCAGCGATAACGAGGAGAAAACCATGAACAATGCGACGTTTCTGTCCGTGCAACTCAACGCCGAGGATTTCGCCGGTTCCAGCGGCCTCGTCGAACTGCTCAACCGGCACCTGCTGTTCGCAACGGACGTCGCCGAAGCCGCGGACGCACTCGTCCAGCTGGCGAGCGTCGCACACCTGAGCGGCGCCACGCGGCACAGCGTCGAGCTGCCGGCACTCGCGATCGAGCGACTGCGCGACGCGCTCGACACGCTGAGCGGCTACGACGAGGCCTGGCTCCAGGCGCTGGAACCGGCCGACGCGCTGTTCCGGGACATCGGCCGCGGGCCGCGGCCGCTGCATTGACGCGGCGGGCGCCCCCAATGAAAACAGCCCGTCGTTCCGTGATGCGGAACGACGGGCTGCGGGTACTGCGTGGGGTCACATCAGGCCGCACGTGCGGCCCGGTGATCGATGCCGATTAACGACCCTTGTAGACCGGTGCGCCATCCGACACGCGCTTGACCTGCCAGCCGGTCTTGGCGACCGCCGGAGCGCCCGATTCCTGCTGGGCGACCGGTTGCGCACCGTAGCCGCTCGTATCGGCAGCGGCCACGTTTTGTTGCGGGTTCACGCGGGCTTCGGCTGCCTGGATGCCTGCCGGGTAGTCGGTACGGTCGCTGCCCAGTTTGTAGCCGGCCTGTTGCAGCTGGGCCAGTTCGGCCTTCACCTGCGCACGGGTGACGGGGGCGTTCTGTTGGGCGAACGAGACGGCGGGAACAGCGAGGACAGCAGCAGCAGCGAACGTTGCGATCAGCGATTTCATGATTACCTCCGGGATTTTTTTGCTCCGCCGCACACACCATGTCTGCAGCGATGGAACAAAGTTTAGTCCCGAGATCACCTAGGGAAAACCATGAAAGAACGAAAACACTGTTTCCTCGAAGCCAACAATTCCGGCATCCGGGAACGAAAAACCCTACTCAAAGAATAGAATTTCGCAACAATGCCATCCTCGCCCGCCGGTTACGACCAGTTCGCGTGGAAGCTGCCCGGCTTGTCGGTACGCTCGAACGTATGCGCGCCGAAGAAGTCGCGCTGCGCCTGCACAAGGTTCGCCGGCAGCCGCTCGGAACGGTAGCTGTCGAAGTACGCGACCGCCGACGCGAACGCCGGCACCGGCACGCCTGCCTTCACCGCGGCCACCACGACGTCGCGCAGCGCCGTCTGGTAATTCGCGGCGATGTCCTTGAAGTACGGGTCGAGCAGCAGGTTCGCGAGCGCGGGATCCTTCGCGTACGCGTCCGTGATCTTCTGCAGGAAGCGCGCGCGGATGATGCAGCCCGCGCGGAAGATCTTCGCGATCGTCCCGAGATCGAGGTTCCAGCCATACTCTTCGGACGCCGTGCGCAGTTGCGCGAAGCCCTGCGCGTACGAGATCACCTTGCTCAGGTACAGCGCGCGGCGCACCGCTTCGACGAACGCGGCGCGATCGCCGTCGAACGGCGCGGCGGCCGGGCCCGACAGGATCTTGCTGGCCGCGACGCGCTCGGTCTTCAGCGACGACAGCACGCGTGCGAACACCGACTCGGTGATCAGCGGCAGCGGCACGCCCAGATCCAGCGCGTTCTGGCTCGTCCACTTGCCGGTGCCCTTCTGCGCGGCGCGATCGAGGATCACGTCGACGAGGTGCTTGCCGGTTTCTTCGTCCTTCTTGCCGAAGATCTTCGACGTGATCTCGATCAGGTAGCTGTCGAGCTCGCCTTGGTTCCACTCGGTGTACACCACACCGAGTTCGTCGTTGGTCAGGCCCGCGACGTCCTTCAGCACGGCATAGCTTTCGGCGATCAGCTGCATGTCGCCGTATTCGATGCCGTTGTGGACCATCTTCACGTAATGGCCCGCACCGTCCGGCCCCATGTATGCGACACACGGCTCGCCGTCCGACGGGGCCTTCGCGGCGATCTGCTTGAGGATCGGCTCGACCAGGTCGTACGCGTCGCGCTGGCCGCCGGGCATGATCGACGGGCCGCGCAGCGCGCCCTCTTCGCCGCCCGACACGCCGGTGCCGATGAAATGCAGGCCCGATTGCGCGAGTTCCTGGTTGCGGCGGATCGTGTCCGTGAAATGCGTATTCCCGCCGTCGATCAGCACGTCGCCCTTCTCGAGCAGCGGCTTGAGCGATGCGATCGTCGCATCGGTCGCTTCGCCGGCCTTCACCATCATCAGGATCCGGCGCGGCGTCTCGAGCGACGCGACGAACTCTTCGAGCGTATAGGTCGGTACCAGATTACGGCCGGGGAATTCGGCGATCAGTTCGTCGGTTTTCTCGCGGCTGCGGTTGTACACCGACACCGCGTAACCGCGGCTCTCGATATTGAGTGCGAGATTGCGGCCCATCACCGCCAGCCCGATCACACCGATTGCTTGTTTGCCCATTAGTCAATTCTCCGGAAAAAACAGGGCGCGACCCGAACCGGGCCGCGCGCACAGGCGAAAGGATAGTGGAAACCCGGCTGCGATGCGCAGTTGCGTGTCATTGCTCCGCGTGCGGCAGGCGCCGGAACACGACGCTCAGGTTGTTCGCCGGCATCTCGACGACCTCGATGCAGTCGAGCCCGCGGTCGAGGCCGAGCGCGACGACCGCCTCGAGATCGCGCACGCCCCACGACGAGTCGCGGCTGCGCAACTGCTGGTCGAACGCTTCGTTGGACGGCGCGGTGTGCCGGCCTTCGCGACGGTACGGGCCGTACAGAAACAGCACGCCGCCCGGACGCAGCACGCGCGACGCGCCGGCGAACAGTGCGTCGGTGCAGGCCCACGGCGAGATGTGGATCATGTTGATGCAGACGATCGCGTCGAATGCCGCGGCCGGCCACGACGCGTCGCGCACGTCGAACGCCAGCGGCTCGGCCAGGTTCGCGAGGCCGGCATGCGCGACCCACGCGGCGATCGAGCGGCGCGCGTGCGCGTCGGGATCGCTCGGCTGCCAGCGCAGCGCCGGCAGCGCCCGCGCGAAATGGACCGCATGCTGCCCGGTGCCGCTCGCGATCTCGAGCACGTCGCCGCTGGCCGGCAGCACGCGACGCAGCACCTCGAGGATCGGCTCGCGATTACGCTCGGCCGCCGGCGCCGACAGCCGCGCGGACGGATCGGGCGAGGACGTCGGCCCGGTCACGATGCGTGCTCCGGCGCGTCGCCGGCGACGCCCAGCCGCACGTTCAGCGCATCGAGCGCGGGCGCGCAACGCGCCTCGACCTTCAGCGTCAGCATCGGATCGGCGCGCGTATGACCGAGGTTCAGCGCGGCAACGGGCTTGTTCTGCGCCTGGGCCCACACGCAGAACCGGTAGCCGGAATACACCATCAGCGACGAGCCGACGACGAGCAGCGCATCGGCCGCATCGAGTGCCTGCGACGCCAGCGCGACGCGTTCGCGCGGCACGTTCTCGCCGAAGAACACCACAGCCGGCTTCAGCAACCCGCCGCAGGCCGGGCAGGCCGGAATGCGGAACGTGTCGAGCGCGGCCCATTCGAGGTGCGCGTCACCGTCGGCGGCGGGTTCCGCCTGCGCACCGAGCAGCTCGGGGTTGTCCGTTTCGAGCAAGGTCTGGATCGTCGCGCGCGCGTGATGCGCGCCGCAATCGAGGCATGTGACGCCGTTGATGCCGCCGTGCAGTTCGATCACGTCGCCGCTGCCGGCACGCTGGTGCAGCCCGTCGACGTTCTGCGTGACAAGGCGCTCGATCCGGCCGGTGCCGCCGAGCCGCGCGAGCGCGACGTGCGAGCGGTTCGGCTGCGCACGGCCCACCACGGGCCAGCCGATCATGCTGCGCGCCCAGTAGCGGCGGCGCGCGGTGTCGGAACCGAGGAATTCGTGGAGCTGGATCGGCGGCGAGCGCATCCATTGACCGTTGCGGTCGCGATAGCCGGGAATGCCGGAATCCGTGCTGATGCCCGCACCGGTCAGCACGAGCAGCCGCGGATGGCGCTCGACGAACGCGTGCAGCGCATCGAGCGCGGCCGGATCGATGCTGGCGGATGAGGGGGTGGGCAAGGCGATGTCGTTCATGTTGGCGGCGCGTGATCGGGCGCGGTGGCAAACCGTGCGGCCAGCGCGCCAGCACATGATACAGAACGCCGCGCGATCGGGCCGGCGACCCGCGCGACACCGGCGCGGCAAAAAAAGACGCCCATCGACCACAAGGCGATGGGCGCTCCAACAATTGATCCATCGGGGTAGTGGATCAACTGACAGCACAATGTCGTCAGATCCACCGCGGCGCGGCCGGCGGACCTTTCCCCTGGACTACACCTTCGATTTCCTGATGTCGGGCGGATCGCCACGCGGCACCGCGTGCGGCAGGCACACGCATGCGTCGCGCTCGGCACGCGTGCGTTTCGCGCGCCGGCATGACGATCCGGAACTCATGATTGCCCATCTGCGTGCACGGGCGGTTCATCCCCGACGGCCGACCGGCACCGGTCGGCCTCGTGCGTCATGCATGCACGTCGTCGTTCGGAACGAACCCGAATTGTTCGGATGGAACGAAAGGCCGCACGCTCATGTCACCGCGATCAGCGGCAAAGCGAATTCACGGGCAGGTCGGCGATTCATGTTTGCAACACGACACGTTGCGATTCGGTCTGTTCTCATTCTCTTGTCCCCGTCTTCGATGCGTCCGACCCACTGAAGCGATGGCCGGCCCTTTACCGCGCCGGCGATCGCGCTCACGGCGCACACAGACATGCAAGGAGCGCACCATGCTTCGCGGCGCAAGGCCGCGCGGCCGGTGAAGTGACCCCGATGCAGATCGTGCGGCGACAGAAATACGTGAACGTTTCGAAAGTGAAACGACGGGAAGCGGCGTGCGCGACCGGCGGATGGACGCGACGCCAATGTTGCAGGAATGTGACGTGTGCGCCGGCGAGGCGTTTGCACGTGAACGACGCCGACGATCTGCTTACAATCGCCTGCTCCTGACCACGCATGCGGGATCGAACGCGCAGGTCGAACATGCGTGCGTCCCGGCTGCCGACGCGCCCCGGGCGTCGTCCGCAGTGCGTTCGTGCAGATTGACTGCCCGATGACCGAAGGCGCCGATCATGCCGGAACTGACGATGCCGCCGTGCATCGCTCGCGGCGCGTCGCAAGCGTCGCGCAAACACGTTAGCATGCGAACACCGTACGGCGCGCCCGCTTCGCCCCGTCTTCAAGGAATGGACATGCCCCTGCCCGCCTCCGGCCGCGCCGACGTCGCGCAACGCGTCTTCTCGCCCGAGCGGCTGTCGATCGGCCTGACGCTGCCGCTGCTGCGCGGCGGCCGGACCGTCGCCGATTTCAACGAGCAGCTCGAACTCGCGGCGCTGGCCGATTCGCTCGGCTTTCGCGCACTGTGGGTTCGCGACGTTCCGCTGAACAGCGCCGACTATCCCGACCCGGTCGGGCACCTCGATCCGTGGGTGCTGCTCGGCGCGCTCGCGTCGCGCACGCGCCGGATCGTGCTCGCCAGCGGCGCGATCGTGCTGCCGCTGCGTCATCCGCTGCATATCGCGAAGGGCGCGCTGTCGGTCGCGACGCTGTCCGGCGGACGCTTCGTCCTCGGCCTCGGTTCCGGCGACCGGCCGCCCGAATATGCGGCGTTCGGCGTCGATGCGGAAACGCGGCGCGATCGGTATCGCCGGCATTGGGACATCGTCGCGGCCGCGCTCGGCGTGCCGTCCCGCGTGCTGCCCGACGAAACACCGCCCGACGCGCCCGACTTCACGCTGCTGCCGCGCGGCGACGCCTCGGTGCCGATGCTCGCGGTCGGCTCGGGCGGACAGAGTGTCGACTGGATCGCACGGAACGCGATCGGCTGGATGACGTACCACCGCGATCCGGACACGCAGCGTTCTCGTTATTCGATGTGGCGCACGGCCGTCGACCGGCTCGCGCAACCGGGCTTCCGCGCGTTCGGCGTGTCGATGCGGCTCGATCTCGATGCGAATCGCGATGCGCCGGCCCGCGCGCTGTCGCTCGGCTACGCGACCGGACGGAACGCGTTGATCGGCATCTTGCGGGACATGCGCGCAGCCGGCACGCACCACGTCACGCTGAATCCGGGCTCGGACCGGCCCGTGCGCGAGGTCATCGAGGAAATCGCCGAGCACGTGCTGCCGATCTTTCACGACGAGCAGGGTTGATTCATCAGGAGTCCGGAGTTCGCTGCAGGTAGCAGCAGTCGTGGTTTGCACCGAATCGATGTGCCCGGGAGCACGTTTCGTTCCTGGCCTGACCGTCACAAGAGTCGACGTGCGCGAACAAGGGCTCGCGAACACCGCCGGCACGCGAAAACAAGCCGCGCCGCCTGCCGCATGCCCGATTCGAATACTCGTCGACGGAACTATTCGGGTCCGTTCGCGATCATGTTAACTTCCGTCCATCGTCCAGACCGGCGGGCCACATTTCGATGTGCGCCCGCATGCCAACCCATGCGACATTTCCTGCTCGGCTGGCTGCTCGCCGCCGTCGTATCGATCGCTCACGCGGCTACCCCTGCACCAGCCGCCGCGTCGGCCGCCTCCGGCGCGGCGCCGACACTGACGCCGCAACAGGCGCAGCGCGCCCTCTCCGTCCTGCAAAATCCGCGCGAGCGCGAACAGGTCGAAACGACGTTGCGCGCGATCGCGGCCGTCGGCGTGCTGAGCACGCCCGTGCTTCCGGCGAGCGCCGCGGCACCGGCCAGCGCGGCATCGGCCGCCACCGCCGCGCTCACGACAAACGGCCTCGCGTCGATGCTCGTCCGGCAGGGAGCACGCTGGGCCGGCGAAATCGGCGGCGCGCTGAACGAATCGCTGCGCTCGCTGCTCGATGTCGGCTCCGTCGGCAGCTGGTGGCACGAGCGGCTGGTGCGCGCCGACGAACGTGCGGTCCTCACGCGCGCGCTCCTGGTCATCCTCGCCGTGCTCGTGCCCGCGTTCGTCGTCGAATGGTTCGCGAAGCGGCTGCTGCGGCGCGCGCTTGCTGCCCTGGGCACGCGTCGGGCCGAATCGTCGCGTCGGGCCGAGCCCGAACCCGCCGAGGCGGACGATTCCAGGGCGTCAGCGCCGGCCGACGCCGACGCCAGCGCCGACGCCGACGCCAGCGCCAGCGCCGAAGGCACCGCCGCGCCCGATACGTCGTCGCAAGGCCGCGGCCATGCGCGGCGCCACACCACGCTGCTGCGCCGGATGCCGCGCGCGCTGGTCAGCCTCGCGCTGCGCGTGGTGCCGCTGCTGGTGTTCGTCGGTATCGCGAGCCTGACGATGTCGGTGCTCGACGGCGCCGGCACGCCAACCGAAACCGCGCTCGAATCGTTGATCGACATCTATGTGATCTGCCGTCTCGTGACGATCGTCAGCCGGCTGTTCTTCCAGCCCGATGCGCGGCAATTGCGACTGCTGCACGTCAGCGATGCATGGGCCGCGATCGCGCAGCGCTCGATCGCGCGGATCGCGATCGTCGTCGGCGTCTGCACGGCCGCGGTCGAGATCGCCGCGAGCTTCGGCCTCAGCGACGCCGGTCACGTCGCGCTGCTGAAAGCGGTCGCGCTCGTCGGCCACTTGATGATCTCGGCGCTGATTCTCCGGTGCCGCCAGCCGGTCGCCGCCCGCATCCGCGCGGCCGGCGACGATCGGCCGGCCTTCGCGATGATCGGCAACGCGCTCGCCGATGCGTGGGCGCCCGTGTCGGTGTTCGTCGTGATGGCGCTGTGGTTTGTGTGGGCGCTCGACGTCCACAACGGCTACCGCGTGCTGATCGCGCTCGGCGGCCGCTCGATCGCCGCGATGATCGGCATGCGAATCGTGTCGATCGTCGTGTTCGGTGCGCTCGCTCGAGTGTTCCAGCGCCGCGACGACGATCGCACGCTGGTCCACCTGCACGCTTACCGCTACTACCCGCTGGTGCGCCAGATCGTGTCGGCGGCGATCGCCGTCGTGACCGTCGTGCTGCTGCTGCAGATCTGGGGCGTGCCGATCTTCCACGCGTTCCAGACCGGCACGATCGGCCATCGGCTCGCGTCGGCGCTGATCACGATCGCGATCGCGGCCGTCATCGCGCTGATCGTGTGGGAAGCCGCGAACATCGCGATCGAGCGCCGCCTGCAGCAGTGGACGCGCGAGGGCAACCTCGTGCGCGCGGCGCGGTTGCGCACGCTGCTGCCGATGCTGCGTTCGCTGCTGTTCATCATGATCGCGCTCGTCGTCGTGCTGACGGGCCTCAGCGAAATCGGCGTGAACATCGGGCCGCTGCTCGCCGGCGCCAGCATCTTCGGCGTCGCGCTCGGCTTCGGCTCGCAGAAGCTCGTGCAGGATTTCATCACCGGCATCTTCCTGCTGATGGAGAACGCGATGCAGGTGGGCGACTGGGTCACGCTTGCCGGCGTGTCCGGCACGGTCGAATATCTGTCGATCCGCACGGTGCGACTGCGCGCGGGCGACGGGTCGCTGTATACGATCCCGTTCAGCTCGGTGACGACCGTCAACAACACGAATCGCGGGCTCGGCAACGCAGCCGTCAAGGTCAGCATCGCATACGGCCAGGACATCGATCGGGCGATCGCGACACTGAAGGAGATCGGCGCCGCGTTGCGCGACGATCCGAATTACAAGGACGGCATCCTGTCGGATTTCAGCTACTGGGGCATCGACCAGGTCGACGGCGCGACGATTGCGCTGGCCGGACAGATCCAGTGCAAGGACTCGGCACGCTGGGGCGTGCAGCGCGAATTCAACCGGCGTATCGCGGTGCTGTTCCACGAACGCGGAATCCGGATCGCGAATCCGCAGCGCAGCCTCGTCGCGTATGACGACGGTTCGCGGCCCGTGGCGCCCGAGAACGATGCGAACGGCGCCCCTACCGCCGGCACGCCGGCCGCGGAGCAACCGCCGCCGCCCGCTTCACCAGACCGCAAGCCGGACTGATCGTGCGGATGCCGCGGGCTCGGCCACCGCGTATCGTGCCGTGCCTGTGCTATTGAACGACCGATAGCCGTGCTCAACGCGCGGCGGTTTTCATCGCGCGCTGAACGCGCTTCGCCGCGTTCGCCAGCGCTGCCCACTTCGCGTCGGCCACCCGCTCGCCAACTTCACGGTCACAACCATCCCAATCGAAGACGACCGCGGGAGATTCGAATGATTTCTCGAATACCGTTCGTTCATTACGAATCGAATCGCGAATTATTCGGCCGACAGATCTGAAATTGCATCCGGTTTCGGGTTTGAAAATTACAAAATACCCCCTGATTTTTCAAAAACATTTCAACTTATTCCATTTAACTTTGTTTCATATAATCAGAAAAAGTTTGACATCGAACTTTCGTTCTTGATACCGTCCGATTCAAGCAATCCGACGAATTGCAAACCACGCAATCGTTCCCGCTCGACGCATCTCGTTTCCGCCGCACCGAAGCTCTCGCCGCCGACAATCGCTTCTTCCGTTGGCGCATGCAACATCCCGATGCACTCATTGGGCAGCCGCCATCCGGCAGCAGTCCGAAGGACCGAACCAGATGAGCAGGACACCGAAGCTGTTGCTCTAGCCATCCCGCCTGCATCAGGCCTGCTGGCGCGGCCGGTCCTCGTCGCGGCCCAGTGCCTTCATTACCGAGCTTTCCAGCATTTCGCCCCCGGAGGATCATCACCCGTCCGGGTCGGGCGAAAGGCCCCGTCGCGTCCGCGCTATCCGCGCGAGCGCGACGGATAGCGGCGGCGCACGATCCGCGCCGCTGTCGACCGTTGTTGTTCGTGCAGTTCGATGTTCAACCGGAGGGGTAATTCAAAATGAATCAGGTTGCAAACAAGAAACAAAAGCACATCCGCATCGTCAAGCTCGCCTTCGCCGCCGCAGCAGCCGCTTCGTTCGGCATGACGGCCGTCCATGCCGCACCGGCCGCCGGCTGGACGGAAACGCGCACCAAGGGATTCCTGCCGCTCGTCCAGCAAGGTGAAAGCAGCAGTACCGCCGGTGCGCCGGCGGCCAGCACCGCCGCCGCTGCCGCGGCTGCCACCGAGATGGCGCCCGGCGAATCCGTCGACATCGTGCTCGGACTAAACCTGCGCAACGAGGCGCAACTCGATCAATACCTGCACGACCTGCATACGCCCGGCTCACCGCACTACAAGCAGTTCCTCACGTCGGCACAGTTCGCCGCGCAATACGCGCCGACCGACCAGCAGGTCGCCTCCGTCGTCGCGCACCTGCGCCAGGCCGGCTTCGTCAACATCGTGGTCGCGCCGAACCGCCTGCTCGTGTCCGCGTCGGGCACCGCGGCAACGGTCAAATCGGCGTTCCGCACGACACTCAAGCGCTTCACGCGCAACGGCCGCAACGTCTACGCGAACACCGATGCCGCACAGGTGCCGAATGCAATCTCCAGCATCGTCGGTGCCGTGCTGGGCCTGCAGAACGTTGAACTCATGCATACCGGCGCGGGCAGCAAGCCGCAAGGCAACACCAGCAACCTGACGATTCCGGCAGGCGCATCCGCGGTGCCGCACTACCCGACGGAATTCTCGTCGCTCTACGGCGGCGACGGCACGCCGACGGCCTCGCAAACCACCGTCGGCATCATCTCCGAAGGCGATCTGTCGCAGACGGTCAGCGACCTCAACACGTTCGCCGCCAACAACGGCCTCGGCACGATCAGCAGCAGCGTCGTGCCGACGGGCCCATCAGGCAGTTCGTACACCGATACATCCGGCACCGTCGAATGGAACCTCGACAGCCAGTCGATCGTCGGCGCCGCCGGCGGCAGCGTGAAGCAGGTCGTGTTCTACGTGGCGCCGTCGATGACGCTCACCGCGATCACCGCCGCGTACAACAAGGCGGTGAGCGACAATGTCGCGAAGGTCATCAACGTGTCGCTCGGCGTGTGCGAATCGTCCGCGTACAGCACCGGCTCCCAGGCGACCGACGACACCATCTTCAAGCAGGCCGTCGCGCAAGGTCAGACCTTCTCCGTATCGGCCGGCGACCACGGTGCGTACGAATGCGCGAGCGGCTCGCCGTCGCGCTCGACCTACACGGTGAGCGAGCCCGCGACGTCGCCGTACGTGATCGCGGTGGGCGGCACGACGCTGTTCACCAACACGTCGACCAACGCATACAACAGTGAAATCGTGTGGAACGATCCGAGCTGGCAGCCGGGCACCGTATGGTCCACGGGCGGCGGCTATAGCAAGTACGAAGCCGCGCCGTCGTGGCAATCGTCGAGCCTCACCGGGTCGACCAAGCGCGCACTGCCGGACGTCGGCTTCGACGCCGACCTGCGCACCGGCGCGATCCTCGTGGTGAACGGCCAGACGTCCGACACGCTGTGGGGCTCCGGGTACCTGAACAACGAAGGCGGCACGAGCCTCGCCGCGCCGATCTTCACCGGCATCTGGGCGCGACTGCAATCGGCCAACAACAACGCGCTCGGCTTCCCGGCGTCGAGCATCTACAAATACTTCCCGAGCAATGCGGCGCTGGTGCACGACGTGACGTCCGGCAACAACGGCAGCGGCACGTACGGCTACAAGGCGAAGGCTGGCTGGGACGCGACGACGGGCTTCGGCAGCGTGAACATCTCGAAGCTGAACACGTTCATCCAGAGCACGTCAGATTTCGCGCGCTGATCGATCGTGCAATGAGCGGTGCGGTTCCGGGCGCGGGTCGTTTCGCGCGCCCGGAGCCGTATCTGCACCGCTGCGCGCGGCGCCTCCAGATTGACGCTGCGCATCGGCACACACCGCCCGCGGTCGTCGCGGGCCAGCGAAATCACAGCTGCGATTCGATCGGAAACAAGCCGAGAAACCACACTTCCATGCGCCGCGCCGCCGACACTTCCGGTTCGTGATCGAGCTCGGTCACCGTCCCGTCCGCATCGGTCTGAATCCACTTGAGCCGCCCCTTCCCGGCCGGATCGGTCCGCGATTCGACTCGCCACGCGATTCGATCGAGCCGCGGCTCCAGGTCCGTCGCAACCTCCGACGCAATTGCCGGGCTCTCGCAGTAAACGCCGATCTCGGTATTGAGGTTCAGCGAGCGCGGATCGAGATTCATCGAACCGATGAAGATACTCTTGCGATCGAACACATAAGTCTTCGCATGCAGCGAAGCACGCGACGAGCCGATGATGACCTGCTTCGCGATGCTCTTGTCACCGGACGGTCGCCGTTCGTAAAGCCGCACGCCGGCTTCCAGCAGCGCACTCCGATAGCGCCGGTAGCCGGCATGCACGGCCGCGACGTCGGTCGATGCGAGCGAGTTGGTCAGGATCGTCACGCGCACGCCGCGTGCCGTGAGCGCGTGCAGCCGTTCGACCATGTCCTTGCCCGGCACGAAGTACGGCGACACGATCAGCAGTTCCTGCTCCGGCCGCAACGCAAGTGCGCGCAGTTGCGGCATCAGGTGGCCGTCGCTGTCCTTCGGCGAGCGTGAAATCTTCGCCGGATCGTCGTACAGGACCGTCGCCTGCCCCCAGGACAACTCGGTACCCTGCCCGTGCACGATCTGGTCGAGCCTGTGTCGCGCCTCGAGCACGTACGGATTGTCCTCCATCGCGCGCAAGTAATCGCGCAATCGTTCGCGCTCCCGGTCGAGACCGCCCGGCGCTGCATCGTGCCCGACCAGCGCATCGATCGGATACGCATACGGCGAATTCCAGAACGTATCGAATTCGGTCGAGATGTCGTTCACGACGGGGCCGTGCACGACCACATCGAGATCGCCGAACTCCAGCATCGACGACGCGCCGAAATACTCGTCGCCGATGTTGCGGCCGCCGACGATCGCCGCCTGGTTGTCCGCGATCATCGCCTTGTTGTGCATGCGCCGGTTGACGCGCGAGAACTCGAGCACCGTGCCGATCTTCTTGAAGTGGCGCGTGGCGACCGGGTTGAAGAGCCGGATCTCGATGTTCGGATGCGAACTGATCTCGAGCAGCTTGCGATCGTCCGCGTTCGTCCCGAGATCGTCGAGCAGCGCACGCACGCGAACCCCGCGATCGGCCGCACGGATGATCGCGTCCGCGAGTTCGTGTCCGGTCAGGTCGTCGTGCCAGATGTAGTACTGAAGGTCCAGCGAGCGGTCCGCGCGATCGGCGAGCAGCACGCGCGCATCGAGTGCATCGACGGGATCGCGCAGCAGGTGAAACGCGTCCTGCCCCGGATGGGTGGCGGCCTGCTGGCGGAACGCGATGCCGAGGCGCGTGGTTTCGGTATCGGTGAATGCGTGCGTTGGCGCGCGACCGGCCTGCGGCGGCAGGCTGGCGCACGCGGCAAGCATCAGCAACGACAGAATCGCACTCCACGAACGCAACATGATCATGATGGCCGCCCCCACTGTCGGGCGAAGTCTGTTTGTGTTTGTTCTGACCGCCGGGCGGAACGCGGCGCTGGCCTGCGGTTCGCGCGCGCGGCGATTCTCGATCGTGCGCGCCGACCGCGCTACAGCATACTTCGATTGATATCGGGACGGCACGCTCCGCGCGTTTCCCCGGTGGCGGCGATGCGACACGCGACGCCGGCGTGAACGTATCCAACACGCTCGACACATTCAGGCAGCGCGCAAAAGAAAAACCCGCGAGGCCTTGCGGCGTCGCGGGTTTCGAGACTTCCCCGGATAACCTAGGAAGCGAATCTGGTGGGCCCCCCGGGAGTCGAACCCGGCACCAACGAATTATGAGTTCGCTGCTCTAACCAAGCATGAGCTAGGGGCCCAGACGAGAAGCAACGTGTGCTACACGCCACGCCGGCAACGAAGCCGGGCCGGCATTGTAACAACAAAGACACCAAAGAGGACAAACGCCACCGGCATCACGCGGATGCCGGCGGCGTTCGCAAGTAAGACGCTGGAAATCAGTTCCCTTCGAGGAACGACTTCAGCTTGTCGGAACGGCTCGGGTGACGCAGCTTGCGCAGCGCCTTCGCCTCGATCTGACGGATCCGCTCGCGGGTAACGTCGAACTGCTTGCCGACTTCCTCGAGCGTGTGATCGGTGCTCATCTCGATACCGAAACGCATCCGCAGCACCTTCGCCTCGCGCGGCGTCAGCGAATCGAGCACGTCCTTCACGACGTCGCGCATGCTTGCATGCAGCGCGGCATCCGCCGGCGCGACCGTGTTGTTGTCCTCGATGAAGTCGCCGAGATGGGAATCGTCGTCGTCGCCGATCGGCGTTTCCATCGAGATCGGCTCCTTCGCGATCTTCATGATCTTGCGGATCTTGTCTTCCGGCATCTCCATCTTCTCGGCGAGCGTTGCCGGATCCGGCTCGAGACCGGTTTCCTGCAGGATCTGCCGCGAGATGCGGTTCATCTTGTTGATCGTTTCGATCATGTGAACCGGAATACGGATCGTGCGCGCCTGGTCCGCGATCGAACGCGTGATGGCCTGGCGGATCCACCACGTCGCGTAGGTCGAGAACTTGTAGCCGCGACGGTATTCGAACTTGTCCACCGCCTTCATCAGGCCGATGTTGCCTTCCTGGATCAGGTCGAGGAACTGCAGGCCGCGGTTCGTGTACTTCTTCGCGATCGAGATCACGAGACGCAGGTTCGCCTCGGTCATTTCACGCTTCGCCTGACGCGCCTTCAGTTCGCCGGCCGCCATCTGGCGGTTGGTTTCCTTCAGGTCCTTCAGCGGCAGCACGACGCGCGCCTGCAGGTCGATCAGACGCTGCTGCTGTTCGCGGATCGCCGGAACGTTACGCGACAGGACCGCGCTGTACGGATGGCCTTCGGCCGTGATCTTCTCGGCCCAGTCGAGATCCGTCTCGCTGCCCGGGAAGCGCGCGATGAATTCCGAACGCGGCATGCCGCACTTGTCGACGACGATGTGCAGGATCTGACGCTCGACCTGACGCACTTCGTCCACTTGCGCACGCAGCGTGTCGCACAGACGCTCGACGGTACGCGCGGTGAAGCGGATCGTCATCAGCTCGGTCTGGATCGTTTCCTGCGCCTTCAGGTAGGACTTCGACTTGTAGCCTTCCTTCTCGAACGCGCGGCGCATCTTGTCGAACCACTCGCTGATCTGCGAGAACTTGTCGAGCGATGCACGCTTGAGGGCTTCGAGTTGAGCGGCGTTGGCCGACGCCTGAGCGGCACCGTCATCCTCCTCCTCTTCCTCTTCTTCCTCTTCCTCTTCGGCTTCCTCGTCCTCGTTCTCGATGGCTTCGGCTTCCTTCGCGGAGAAACCGTCCGTATCGGCGGAGTCCGAAGCATTCGGATCGAGCAGGCCGTCGACGAGTTCGTCGACGCGGATCTCTTCGTTCGCGACGCGCTCGGCCATCGCGAGGATGTCGGCGATCGTCGTCGGGCACGCGGAAATCGCCATCACCATGTGGCGCAGGCCGTCCTCGATCCGCTTCGCGATCTCGATTTCGCCTTCGCGCGTGAGCAGCTCGACCGTGCCCATCTCGCGCATGTACATCCGGACCGGATCGGTCGTGCGACCGAATTCCGAATCGACGGTCGACAGCGCGACTTCCGCTTCTTCCTCGACTTCGTCGTCCGACGATGCGGCCGGCGCGTTGTCGTTCAGGAGCAGCGTTTCCGCGTCCGGAGCCTGCTCGTAAACCGCCACGCCCATGTCGTTGAACGTGCCGATGATGCCTTCGAGGGCTTCAGTTTCGGTGAAGTTGTCCGGCAGGTGGTCGTTGATTTCGGCATACGTGAGGAAGCCGCGCTCCTTGCCGAGCTTGATCAGCGCGCGCAGCTTCACGCGGCGCTCTTCGAGCTCCTCGGCCGTGCCGGGCGTGCTCGTCGCGAACGCTTCCTTCAGCAGCGCCTTTTCCTTGGCGCGACGATCGCGCACCTTGGATTTGCCCGGGGCAGCCGCGGCTGCGGGCTGCTCGTCGCTCTGATTTGCGTCGTCATCGACGGATACTTCGTTCAGCTTTTTGGTCATGGAGTTCGCCGTACCGGCTATATCGACTCGCGGCTGCTGGACGACAGCCGGTTGAACCGTGGGTGCATGAGTAGTACGTACTGCCGTTTCGTCCGCGGCGGCAGTCGTGTCCCTTGCGCTTTTCGCACTTGCCCGCTTCGCCGCCGGCTTGGCCGGCCCGGAGTCGGGTCTGGCGGCAGCCCGTGTTCTGGCTGCCGGCGCCGGCGCAGCCTGAGCAGTGCCGGCCGCGGTTTTCTTTCCTGCAGGGGCTGACGTGGCTGAAGACGTTGTCCTGGTGGAAGAAGCAGACTTGGCCGCTGTGACCTTCGTGGTCGGCTCCGTCGAGCCCTTGCCTGTTGCTTTCTTTCCGCCTGTCGTCTTTGCCATCGCGATTCTCGCCTCTGCTTGGAAAACAAACCGCTGGAAACCTTATATTATAGCACGCTGGGGCGCCCTCTCTTGGCGCCCCGGCCGCCTACAGCCCGAGCCGACGCTTCATGTCGGTTCGCTGCTGGTTCAATTCCGTCAATTCCGCCAGTTCCTCGGGTGTGAAGGTGGACTGCCGCGCAAGCCGGTCGAGCCGGTCGCAGCAGGCGTCATAGCGCATCTTGAGCACCGCGGCCTGCAGTTCCTCCCCCGCGATCCGTTCCTGTTCACGCTGCCGCTCGGGCACCGTCTCGTCTTCCGGATTCTGTAACAGCAAATCGCGGACGTTTTCATCATAGTCCAGAATTTCGCGGAAGATTTCCTCGTAAGTCGCGCCATTCGAGGACGTCCGCAGGACATCCGACAGCAGCCGGAACTCCGCGCCGTCGCCCAGCGCACGCGCATGCTCGACGACTTCGGCGAACAGCTCGCCGATCCGCGGCAGCGCGCGCAGGGTCGCAAGCTGTTCGTCGTCGAGCTGCGTCGCGATCCGCGGATGCATCACGAGCGTACGCAACGCGCGCTTTTCACTGTCGGTCACACGCCGCCGTTCGCTGCGCGGGGGCGCCTGGCGCGCCGGCGTCGCGATGCGCGCATCGACGTCCGACAGCCCCGCGACTTCCTCGAACGGGATATCGAGCCGGTCGGCGAACATGTGCATGATCTGCGCACGCAACGCGTTCGCCGGCAGCGCCTGCAGCAGCGGCTTCGCGTCGAACAGCGCCTTCGCGCGACCTTCCGGCTGGTCGAGCGCCTTGCCGGCAATTGCTTCGTTCAACAGAAATTGTGACAGCGGCATTGCGCGCTCGACCTGCTCGGAAAACGCTTCCGCGCCGAATTCGCGTACGTAGCTGTCCGGATCGTGCTCGGACGGCAGGAAAAGGAATCGGATCGTCCGGTTGTCCGCCGCATGCGGCAGGCACGCCTCGAGCGCGCGGCGCGCCGCACGCCGGCCGGCCGAGTCACCGTCGAAGCTGAAAATGACCGTGTCGGTCTGACGCAGCAACTTCTGCACGTGAATCGGCGTGCATGCCGTGCCGAGCGTCGCGACCGCGTTCGGAAAGCCGAGCTGCGCGAGCGCGACGACGTCCATGTAGCCTTCGACAACCAGCACGTACTTGCGCTCGCGGATCGCGAGACGCGCCTCGAACAGCCCGTACAGCTCACTGCCCTTGTTGAACAGCGGCGTTTCGGGCGAATTCAGATACTTCGGCTCGCCGCTGCCGAGCACGCGGCCGCCGAACCCGATCACCTGCCCCTTCACGTTGCGGATCGGGAACATGATTCGCTCGCGGAACCGGTCGTAGCGGCGCGCGACGCCCTGTGCATCGGTTTTCTCGCTGACGATCACGAGGCCCGATTCGACGAGCGAGTCGTCGCGGTAGTCCGGGAACGCTGTTTCGAGGTTTTGCCAGCCGTCCGGCGCATAACCGAGCCCGAAGCGCGCGGCGATCTCGCCGGTCAGGCCCCGGTTCTTCAGATACTGGATCGCGACCGTCGCGCCGCGCAACTGCTTGCGGTAGTAGTCGCACGCGGCGGACATCACGTCGGACAGCGCGGTCGCGACCGATTTCGACACGGGCGCCGGATAGTCGCCGCCACCCGCACCGCCCCCGCCACCCCCGCGCATCGACGGTTCGTGCGGCACGGTCAGCCCGACCGATTGCGCGAGCTCCTGCACGGCTTCCGGGAACGTGAGCCCCGCGTGTTCCATCAGGAAGCCGATCGCCGTGCCGTGCGCGCCGCAGCCGAAGCAATGATAGAACTGCTTGGTCGGGCTGACGGTAAACGACGGGCTCTTCTCGTTGTGGAACGGGCACAACCCCATGAAGTTGGCGCCGCCCTTCTTGAGCTGCACGTACCGGCCCACCACGTCGACGATATCGACGCGGTTCAGCAAATCCTGCAGGAACGAATGCGGAATCACCGTGGGATCGAGCGAAAAAAAGACAATACGACGCCCCGGTGCACGCGAACGCGGCGCGCCGGGAAGCGGGTTTTACTTCGACAGCGCGGCCTTGACCTGCGCGGAAACGGCCGTCATGTCGGCGCGGCCGGCGAGCTTGCCCTTCAGCACGCCCATCACCTTGCCCATGTCCTGCGGGCCAGCCGCGCCCGTTGCCGCGACCGCGGCCTGGACTTCGGCAGCCACTTCGGCGTCCGACAGCTGCGCGGGCATGTATGCGCCGAGCACGGTCAGTTCGGCCTGTTCCTTCGCGACGAGATCGTCGCGGCCGGCGGCTTCGAACTGGCTGATCGAGTCCTTGCGCTGCTTGATCATCTTGTCGATCACCGCGGTGATGCCCGCGTCGTCGAGGGTGACCCGATCGTCGACCTCGCGCTGCTTGATCGCGGCCATCAGCAGGCGAATCGTCGCCAGACGCTCGCTTTCCTTCGCGCGCATCGCGGCCTTCATGTCTTCGCTGATCTGCTCTTTCAAACTCATCTTGCACCCGGGATGGAAACGTGACTTCGACGCCCGCGAACGGGCGTCAACACAAAAACCCGCTTGGGACTAAGTCTCAAGCGGGTTGCTCGAATCCGGCATCGGCGACTCGCGGCCCCGGATCGAGGCCGATCGCGCGGAGGTCGCCGGTGCGCCGCTCAGTGAATCGTGCGGCGCTCAATCGTTCAGTACAGCTTCTTCGGCAGCGTCTGGCTGCGGATCCGCTTGTAATGACGCTTCACCGCGGCAGCCTTCTTGCGCTTGCGCTCGGCGGTCGGCTTCTCGTAGAACTCCCGCGCACGAAGCTCGGTCAGCAGACCGTTCTTCTCGATCGTGCGCTTGAAGCGGCGCATGGCGACTTCGAACGGCTCGTTTTCTTTAACGCGAATGATCGTCATGATCCGACACGAATAAAGGTTTGCAGGGAAGATTTATGAGTATAGCAGAGCGCCAGGCAAAGACATAAGGGCCGGGTCCCGTCAATGGCGGGCCCGCGCAGCCGTGTCAGGCGCCCCGCGCAAACTCCGCCGCCGCCTGCCCGGCCGCCGTGCCGGATGCCCACGCCCACTGGAAGTTGTAGCCGCCGAGCCAGCCCGTCACGTCCACCGCCTCGCCGACAAAGAACAGCCCCGGCACCCGCGCGCTCATCATCGTCGCCGACGACAGTTCGCGCGTATCGACGCCACCCTTCGTCACTTCGGCCTTCTTGTAGCCCTCGGTGCCGTTCGGCGTCAGCGTCCAGCCGGACAGCGCGTCGCCGATCTGTCGCAGCGTCTTGTCGGGCAGGTCCGCGAGCCGCGCATCGGCCGCGACACGGTGCGTGTCGAGCCAGACGTGAGCGAGGCGCGACGGCACCCAGTCCGCGAGCAGCGAGCCGATCTGGCGCTTCGACGTGCGTTTCGCGTCGAGCAGGTCGGCTACCGCGTCGCGCTGCGGCAGCAGGTCGATGCGGATTGGATCGCCGGACTGCCAGTAGCTGGAAATCTGCAGGATGCCGGGGCCCGACAGGCCCCGATGGGTCAGCAGCAGGTCCTCGACGAATTCGCCGCCGCGCTTCTTGTCGCCGGTCGACACGCGCACTTCGAGCGACACGCCGGACAGCGCCGCAAACGGTTCCCAGTCCTGCTGCGCGAAGGTGAGCGGCACGAGCGCGGGCCGCGTATCGACGAGCTTGTGGCCGAACTGCTTCGCGAGCCGGTAGCCAAAGTCGGTCGCACCGATCTTCGGGATCGACAGGCCGCCGGTGGCAACGATCAGCGCGCGTGCGCGGATCGACCCCGCCTGCTGCGTGTCGAGCGTGAAGCCGTCGGCCGACGCGTGGCGCACCGCGTCGACAACCACCGGCCGGCGCCAGGCAATGCCGCCCGCGTCGCATTCGTGCTTCAGCATGTCGATGACCGCGTCGCTGCCGTGATCGCAAAAGAGCTGCCCCTTGTGCTTTTCGTGCCAGGTGACGTGATGGCGCTTGAGCAGCCCGAGGAAGTCGCGCGGCGTGTAGCGCGCAAGCGCCGAGCGCGCGAAATGCGGATTCGACGACAGGTAGTTGTCGGGGCCCGCGTAGAGATTCGTGAAGTTGCAGCGGCCGCCGCCCGAGATGCGGATTTTCTCGGCAAGCCGCGGCGCGTGGTCGATCAGCACCACGCGGCGGCCGAGTTGCCCGGCGACCGCGGCGCTCATCATCCCGGCGGCGCCCGCGCCGATCACGGCGATGTCATATGTTTCCATGGCGCGGATTGTACCTGCCCGGCCGCGCACCCGGGCCGCGCCCCGGCGGCGGCAGGCCCTCGCCTGCTATAATTTGCGGTTACGTTTACCTTCCTGCGGCGCGCTCGACGCAGCTCGCCCCGCCTCTACCATGCTCGTTCTCGGCATCGAAAGCTCCTGCGACGAAACCGGCCTCGCGCTCTACGACACGCAGCGCGGCCTGCTCGCGCACGCGCTTCATTCGCAGATCGCGATGCACCGCGAATACGGCGGCGTCGTGCCCGAGCTCGCATCGCGCGACCACATCCGCCGCGCGCTGCCGCTGCTGGAGGAAGTCATGGCACAAAGCGGCACGCGCCGCGAGGACATCGACGCGATCGCATTCACGCAAGGCCCCGGCCTCGCCGGCGCGCTGCTGGTCGGCGCGAGCATCGCGAACGCGCTCGCGCTGGCATGGAACAAGCCGACCGTCGGCATCCATCACCTCGAAGGCCATCTGCTGTCCCCATTGCTCGTCGACGAGCCGCCGCCGTTCCCATTCATCGCGCTGCTGGTGTCGGGCGGCCACACGCAGCTGATGCGCGTGACCGATGTCGGCGTGTACGAGACGCTCGGCGAGACGCTCGACGACGCGGCCGGCGAAGCCTTCGACAAAACGGCGAAGCTGATCGGCCTCGGCTACCCGGGCGGCCCGGAAGTGTCGAAGCTCGCGGAAACGGGCACGCCGGGCGCCGTCGTGCTGCCGCGTCCGATGCTCCATTCGGGCGACCTCGACTTCAGCTTCAGCGGCCTGAAGACGGCCGTGCTCACGCAGATGAAGAAGTTCGAGGCGGCAAAACTCGAAGGCGAAGCGCTCGAACGCGCGAAGGCCGATCTCGCGCGCGGCTTCGTCGACGCGGCCGTCGACGTGCTCGTCGCGAAGTCGCTCGCCGCACTCAAGAAGACGAAGCTCAAGCGCCTCGTCGTCGCGGGCGGCGTCGGCGCGAACCGCCAGTTGCGCGCGGCGCTGTCGGCCGCCACGGCCAAGCGCGGCTTCGACGTGCACTATCCGGATCTCGCGCTCTGCACCGACAACGGCGCGATGATCGCGCTCGCCGGCGCGTTGCGGCTCGGCCGCTGGCCCGAGCAGGCGAACGCCGACTACGCGTTCACGGTGAAACCGCGCTGGGATCTCGCGTCGCTCGCACGCTGATTCGCACGACGCACCGGCACGTTTCGGAATACGCCAGCCAAAACACAAAGGCCGCTCGATCGAGCGGCCTTTTCCGTTGCAGCGGCAAAACGCCGCAGCAGCGCAACGTTACGCGGCGTGCCGCTTGTCGCGCTCGATCAGCGCATACGCGCTGTGATTGTGGATCGACTCGAAGTTCTCGGCTTCGAGCACGTAGGCGACCACGCGCTCGTCCGCATCGAGACGCTGCGCGACGTCGCGCACCAGATCCTCGACGAACTTCGGGTTTTCGTACGCACGCTCCGTGACGAACTTCTCGTCCGGACGCTTCAGCAAGCCCCACAGTTCGCACGACGCCTCTTCTTCCGCGATGCGGATCAGCGCCTCGACCGGCAGGTCGGCCGCGAGCTCGGCGTCGATCGTCACGTGCGAGCGCTGGTTGTGCGCACCGTACTGCGAAATTTTCTTCGAGCACGGGCACAGGCTCGTCACCGGCACGAGCACCTTCAGGAACAGGCGCGCTTCGCCGTTGCGGCTCTCGCCCGCGAGCGTCACTTCATAGTCGAGCAGGCTCTGCACGCCCGACACCGGCGCCGTCTTGTTCACGAAGTACGGGAACGTGACCTCGATGCGGCCGGCCTCAGCTTCCAGCTTCTCGAGCATCGACGCGAGCATCGCACGGAAGCGCTCGACCGTCAGCGGCGCACGATTCTCCTCGAGCAGCGCGACGAAGCGCGACATGTGCGTGCCCTTCTGATCGGCAGGCAGGCGCACGTCGAGATTCCAGACGCCGACGGTCGGCTGCACGTCGCCGCTCTCGGTGCACACCGTCAACGGATGCCGGACCGCCTTCACGCCCACGCGCTGAATCGGAATCTGGCGGGTATCCACCGTGCTCTGCACGTCGGGCATCACGAAGGCGGGATTCATCTGGTTCATCTTGTTCAATCCTTGTAAGCCGCGCGTCCGACGACGCGCACGCCGCGTCATGCGGCAGCCGGAAAAGCAACATGGGCCCGCAGGCCCATGTTTTCCGCATCAATGTAGACCGGTTGCGCCAGTCGCACCGACGCCGCCCGCAGGCGGCGCCAGCTTATGCGACGCGCTTCGCCTGACCGGCGACATCGGCCGCCGGGCTCAGGAAGCGTTCGCGAATCGACTTCGCGATGCCCGCGCCGTCGAGGCCGCATTGCGACAGCAGCTTCGCCGGATCGCCGTGATCGATGAACTGGTCAGGGAGGCCCAATTGTATTACGGGTCGGATAACCCCACTGTCCATCAGGGCTTCGACGCAGGCCGAGCCCGCACCGCCCATCACGCAGCCTTCCTCGACCGTGACGAGGTAGTCGTGCGTCTCGGCGAGTTCACGCACAAGCGCCGCGTCGACCGGCTTCACGAAGCGCATGTTCGCGACCGTTGCATCGAGCTCTTCGCCCGCCACGAGCGACGGCGCGACCATCGTGCCGAACGCGAGAATCGCGACGCGCTTGCCTTCCGGCTGCGACGTGCGGCGACGCACTTCACCCTTGCCGAGCGGGATTTCGGTGAATTCCTTCACCGTCGCCACGCCCGTGCCCGCGCCGCGCGGATAGCGCACCGCGGTCGGGTTCGGCTGCTGCAGCGCCGTGTGCAGCATCTGGCGGCATTCGTTCTCGTCGGACGCTGCCATGATCGTCATGTTCGGAATGCAGCGCATGAACGCGAGATCGTACGCGCCCGCGTGCGTCGCACCGTCCGCGCCGACGAGGCCCGCGCGGTCGATCGCGAATACGACCGGCAGGTTCTGCAGCGCGACGTCGTGGATCAGCTGGTCGTACGCACGCTGCAGGAACGTCGAGTAGATCGCGACGACGGGCTTCAGCCCTTCGGTCGCGAGGCCGCCCGCGAACGTCACCGCGTGCTGCTCGGCGATGCCGACGTCGTAATAGCGATCCTTGAAACGCTTCTCGAACTCGACCATGCCCGAGCCTTCGCGCATCGCGGGCGTGATGCCGACGACGCGCGAATCGCGCTCGGCTTCATCGCACAGCCATTCGCCGAACACCTGCGTGTACGTCTTCTTCGCGGGCGTGGTCGACGGCTTGATGCCTTCTGCCGGGTTGAACTTGCCGGGGCCGTGGTAGAGCACGGGATCGGCTTCGGCGAGCTTGTAGCCCTGGCCTTTCTTCGTCACCACGTGCAGGAATTGCGGGCCGCGCAGTTCGCGGATGTTCTGCAGCGTCGGGATCAGCGAATCGAGATCGTGACCATCGATCGGGCCGATGTAGTTGAAGCCGAACTCTTCGAACAGCGTGGCCGGCACGACCATGCCCTTCGCGTGCTCCTCGAGCTTGCGCGCGAGTTCGAGCACCGGCGGCGCGACGCTCAGCACGCGCTCGACGCCCGCGCGCGCGGCCGCGTAAAAGCGGCCCGACATCAGGCGGGCGAGATGGCGGTTCAGCGCGCCGACCGGCGGCGAAATCGACATGTCGTTGTCGTTGAGGATCACGAGCAGCTTCGCATCCTCCGACACGCCCGCGTTGTTCATCGCCTCGAACGCCATGCCGGCCGTCATCGCGCCGTCGCCGATCACCGCGATCGAGAAGCGGTCGTCGCCGTTCAGCTGGCTGCCGATCGCCATCCCGAGCGCCGCCGAGATCGACGTGCTCGAGTGCGCGGTGCCGAACGTGTCGTATTCGGACTCGCTGCGGCGCGGGAAACCCGAGATGCCGTCGTACTGGCGCAGCGAATGCATCTGGTCGCGGCGGCCCGTCAGGATCTTGTGCGGGTAGGTCTGATGACCCACGTCCCAGACGATCCGGTCGTTCGGCGTGTTGAACACGTAGTGCAACGCGATCGTCAGCTCGACCGTCCCGAGGTTGGACGACAGATGGCCGCCCGTCTTCGACACGCTGTCGAGCACGAACGCGCGCAGTTCATCCGCGAGCGGTTGGAGTTGGCGACGATCGAGGCGGCGCAGATCCGCCGGGTCGTCGATGGTTTTCAGCAAGTCGTACATCGTCGTTCCATTGTAGGAAATCAAACGCGCCCGCATTCTATTGCACGCACCGTAGCGTGTGCGCAGCGGCGGGCTTCGCGTCAGCTGACCCGGTTCACCACCAGGTCGGCAAGTTCGGCGAGACGCTGTGCGCGTGCGCCGAACGGTTTCAGCGCATCGTGCGCTTCGGCGCGCAGCTGGGCCGCGAGCTCACGCGATGCGTCGAGGCCGAGGATCGATACGTACGTCGGCTTGTCGTTCGCCGCATCCTTGCCGGCCGTCTTGCCGAGCGTCGCCGAATCGGTCGTGACGTCGAGAATGTCGTCGACGACCTGGAAGGCCAGACCCACGGCACCCGCGTAAACGTCGAGCGCGGCCATCGCTTCCGCCGACGGCGTGTCGCCTGCCAGCGCGCCCATCCGCACGGCGGCACGCAGCAGCGCGCCCGTCTTCATCCGGTGCATCGTCTCGAGCTGTTCGCGCGTCAGCTTGAGGCCGACGCTCGCCAGGTCGATCGCTTGCCCGCCGGCCATGCCGATCGAGCCGCTCGCCAGCGCCAGCTCGCGCACGAGCGCAGCCTGCTGCACCGGAGTCAGTGCCGCGGCGTCGGTCAGCGCGACGAATGCCTGCGACTGCAGCGCATCGCCGACCAGCAGCGCCGTCGGCTCGTCATACTGCACGTGCACGGTCGGCTTGCCGCGTCGCAGCGCGTCGTCGTCCATGCACGGCATGTCGTCGTGCACGAGCGAGTAAACGTGGATCATCTCCAGCGCCGCCGCCGCTGCGTTGCGCGCCGCTTCGGTCGCGCCGGTCAGTTCGCCTGCTGCATGGCACAGCAGCGGGCGAACGCGTTTGCCGCCGCCAAGGACCGCGTAGCGCATCGCCTCGTGAAGTTGCGTGGGCACCACATTATCAGCCGGCAAATAGTGGCCGAGTGCGTCCTCGACACGGTCGAGCACGGACCGCATCCATTGTTCGAATGTCATAGATCGTCGTCTTCGCCGTCCGTGGCGGCCGTTCCGGACGAAAGCGGCTTCAGCGTCGCGCCGTCGAGCACGCGAACCTGCTGCTCCACTTTCTCGAGCTGCTGTTGGCAAAACGCAACGAGGGTCGCACCGCGGCGATACGCCGCCAGTGAATCCTCGAGGCTCAACGCGCCGCCTTCCATCCGGGCAACCAGCGTCTCGAGTTCCGCGAGCGCCATCTCATAATTGTCCGGCAACGGTTCGGTGCCATTGCCGGGCGGCGTGGCGCCTGGGGATGCGGTTTTCGCCATGGACGAGGGTGTCAAATTTCAAAACAAGTCGGACATTCTACGGCAAAAGAGAATTCTCCGATCTGCCGACGTGGGCAGCCCGGCACATCTTCCGGCCCCATCTTCGACACACGGGGTGCGCACCCGGATTGCCTGCCGACAAAAAATTGACACAAATCAGGCACTTAATCCTAGCCTTGCGAGGCGAACCGGGTATAATTCCGCGTTTCCCTAAATCGATTTTTCGATGGTTGGGTTGTTCACTGCTTTCACGCTAACACCGGGAGTGGGAATGTCCAATCTGAGCGATGCGCTTCAGTTGAAGTCGGCTCACAGCCAGCTTCCAGTCACTGCATATTTCGATGAGGCGCTCCTTGAGCGCGAGATCGAAACCCTCTTCAAGAAAGGACCTCGTTACGTCGGGCACGAATTGATGGTGCCCGAGGCGGGGGATTATTTTGCGCTGCCGTCCGAAAAGGAAGGCCGCGTGCTGGTCCGCAACCCGGCGAACCAGATCGAACTGCTGTCGAACGTGTGCCGTCACCGGCAGGCGATCATGCTGAACGGGCGCGGCCATACGCAGAACATCGTGTGTCCGCTGCACCGCTGGACGTACGATCTGGAAGGCCAGCTGCTCGGCGCGCCGCACTTCCCCGACAAGCCGTGCCTGAACCTCGGCAAGAGCCCGCTGCAGAACTGGCAGGGGTTGCTGTTCGAGGCCGAAGGCCGCAACGTCGCGCGCGATCTCGCGAACCTCGGCACGAAGCATCACTTCGACTTCTCCGAGTATCACTTCGATCACGTCGAAGTGCACGAGTGCGACTACAACTGGAAGACGTTCATCGAGGTCTACCTCGAGGATTATCACGTCGTTCCATTCCACCCGGGCCTCGGCAGCTTCGTGTCGTGCGACGATCTCAAATGGGAGTTCGGCGACTGGTACAGCGTGCAGACGGTCGGCGTGCACAACGCTCTCGCGAAACCGGGCAGCGCGACCTACCAGAGGTGGCACGAGCAGGTGCTCAAGTTCCGCAACGGCGTGCCGCCGGAGTTCGGCGCGATCTGGATGGTCTACTACCCGGGCCTGATGATCGAGTGGTATCCGCACGTGCTCGTCGTGTCGTGGCTGATTCCGCGCGGCCCGCAGAAGACGACCAACATCGTCGAGTTCTATTACCCCGAGGAAATCGCACTGTTCGAGCGCGAGTTCGTCGAGGCCGAGCGCGCCGCCTATATGGAGACGGCCGTCGAGGACGACGAAATCGCGATGCGGATGGACGCAGGCCGCCGCGCACTGATGGCGCGCGGTGAATCGCAGGTCGGCCCGTACCAGAGCCCGATGGAAGACGGCATGCAGCACTTCCACGAGTTCCTGCGCCGCCACCTCGGCGACATCTGACCGCGCGCGGCGCGCCGGCGCCGCATGGCATTCGGCATATGAAAAGACGGGTTTCGGCCCGTCTTTTTTTGTTTAGACTTGGAGTATCAGGCCGTTTGCACTCCAGGGAGCCGTCATGCCACATACCCACTACACCACGCTCATCTCCGCAGCCAATCTCGCCGAGCGGCTGGCCGCGGCGCCGGGCAGCGTCGCCGTGTTCGACTGCCGCTTCGACCTCGTCGATCCGGGCGCAGGCGAGGCCGCCTATGCGACCGGCCATATTCCCGGCGCGCAGTATCTCCATCTCGACCGCGACCTGTCCGGCCGCAAGACCGGCACCAACGGCCGCCATCCGCTGCCGACCCGCGACGCATTCGCGACGCTGATCGCCAGCCGCGGCGTCAAGCAGGGCCAGCAGGTCATCGCCTATGACGCACAAGGCGGCGCCTATGCGGCGCGGCTATGGTGGCTGCTGCGCTGGCTCGGGCACGATTCCGTCGCGGTGCTCGACGGCGGCCTGCAGGCATGGGAAGCGGCCGGCCAGCCGCTGACCGCCGACGTGCCACACCAGGCCGCCGGCGACTTCCGCGCAACGACCCCGCTCGAATCGACGGTCGACGCGGCGGCCGTGCTCGCGAACGTGACGTCGGCCAAGCGCGTCGTGATCGATGCGCGCGCACCGGATCGCTATCGCGGCGAAAACGAAACGATCGATCGTGTCGGCGGCCACATTCCCGGCGCACGCAACCGGTTCTTCAAGGACAACCTGGCCGCCGACGGCCGTTTCAAGACCGGTCATGAGCTGCGCGAGACGTTCACCACGCTGCTCGCCGGCACCGAACCGAACAGCGTGATTCTGCAATGCGGGTCCGGCGTGACCGCATGCCACAACGCGCTCGCGCTCGAAATCGCGGGGTTGCATGGCGCGTCGCTGTATCCGGGCTCGTGGAGCGAATGGAGCGCCGATCCGTCGCGACCGATCGCGACCGGCCCGAACCCATAAGCACCTGCGTGGCGCGACGACAAGGCGGCGGCATCCGCCGCCGCTGCTTCGTTTACATCACGCCGTACTTGTGGAACCACTCGATCGCGCGCTTCCAGCCGTCCTCGGCATCGCCCTTCACGTAACTCGGCCGATAATCGGCGAAGAACGCGTGTCCCGCATCCGGATACACGACGATCTCCGATTGGCGCGCGAGCTTCGAGTCGCTCGTCTGGATCGCCTTGCGCATGTCCGCGAGCGACGCCTGCGTGATGTTCGTGTCCTTCTCGCCGTACAGCCCGAGCACGGGCACCTTCAGCAACGACGCATGATCGACCGGATTGAACGGCGTCATCTCGTCGGTCGTGCCCTCGACGAACCCGTACCATGCGACGGCCGCCCGCACGTGCGGATTGTGCTCCGCGTACAGCCACGCCTGGCGGCCGCCCCAGCAGAACCCCGTCACGCCGAGACGCGACAGGTCGCCGCCGTTCTTGCCGGCCCATGCGACGGTCGCATCGAGATCCTCGGTGACCTGCCGGTCGGGCACCTTGCTGATGATGTTGTCGAACAGCTCCTTCATCGTCGGATACTTCGATGCATTGCCCTGGCGCGCGAACAGGTCGGGCGCGATCGCCAGATAGCCGAGCTTCGCGAAGCGACGGCAGACGTCGGCGATATGCGCATGCACGCCGAAAATCTCGTGGATCACGATGACGACCGGCAGGTTCGTCTTGTCGACCGGCTGCGCGCGATACGCAGGGATGCTCGCGTCGCCCGAGCGGATCTCGATGGTGTCGACGTCCAGCCCGCTGCTGTCGGTCGTGATGGTCTGCGCCGACACGGGCAGCACGGCCGCCGCGAAGGTGCCGCCCAGCGCGGCCTGCATGAACTTGCGGCGCGAGAACGGAACGTGGGGAACCAGGCTGTCGACTTCGGGTTTCAACATGAATGCACTCCTCGATTGGGCGCCGCCGTCACGGCCAGGGACTCGCCCCGGCACCACGCCGGCGGACGGCGCGGATGTCGCGGCGGTTGGCACCCCGCCGCAAGCGGAAACCCGGACAAGATGCCCAATAATCCGTTGTCGCGTCAACTGTCAGATGTGTAAGACTCGATTACGACGATGCAATGCCGTAGCACCCATCGGTATCGATAACCGCGGCAACCCGGCCCGGCAAGTCCATGCGCGGCACGATGCGGCGAGCGCCGGCGCGCGCGCGAATGTCCGTGGATTGAGTCGAAATGACGCGCAATGAACAGGCCCGGTGCGCGAATCCGCGGTCAACCGCACCTGAAACGACAACGGGCAGGAATCCCTGCCCGTCGGTGCACGAACCGTGCGGTCAGTGCAGCTTGACGCGCGGCAGCGTCGTGCGACGCAGCCAGTGCGCGAACGTATCGAGCACCATGCGCGGATAGCCGTGCAGCGCCGCAATGTGCAGGCGGTACAGCGACATATACATGAAGCGTGCGAACAGCCCTTCGATCAGCATGTTGCCGCCGATCAGTCCGCCCATCAGGTTGCCGACCGCGCTGAAATGGCCGAGCGACACGAGCGAACCGAAATCGCGATACGTGAATTCGGGCAGCTGACGTCCGTCGAGCCGGCAGCCGATCGCCTTCAGCAGAAAGCTCGCCTGCTGGTGCGCGGCCTGCGCGCGCGGCGGCACGTTGCGCTCGTTGCCGGGCCATACGCATGCCGCGCAATCGCCGAGTGCGAAGACGTTGTCGTCGGTGAACGTCTGCAGTGTGCGGCGCACGTCGAGCTGGCCGAGCTTGTTGACCTGCAGGCCGTCAAGATTCGACAGCACGGACGGCGCCTTGATGCCGGCCGCCCAGACCGTGAGATCCGCGCGCACCGACTTGCCGCTCGCCGTATGCACGAAACCCGGCGCGACCTCGGTCACGCGCTCGGCAAGCATCAAGCGCACGCCGAGCTTTTCGAGCAGCTCGGCCGTTGCGGTCGAGACGCGCTCCTGCAGCGCAGGCAGAATCCGCGGCCCCGATTCGATCAGCACGATGCCGACGTCGTGCTGCGGGTCGAGCTTGTGCAGCCCATAGACGGACAGCACCTGCGCAGTGTTGCGCAGCTCGGCGGACAGCTCGACGCCCGTCGCGCCGCCGCCGACGATCACCACCTGGATGCGCGGCTCGTCCGCCGCTCCCGGCGCGGGCTGCGCCGGCGCCTGGTGCTCGGCGCGCATGCACGCGGCGATCAGGCGCTTGCGGAAGCGCTCGGCCTCGCCGACCGTATCGAGCGCAATCGCGTTTTCAGCCGCGCCCTGCACGCCGAAGAAATGCGTCGTGCTGCCGATCGCGATCACGAGCGTGTCATATTCCAGGTCGCGCGCAGGCAGCAGTTCCGCGCCGTCGCTGTCGTTGACGGGCGACAGCGTGATGCGCTTCGCCGCGCGATCGAGCGCGGTCAGTTCGCCCTGCTGAAACTCGAAGCCATGCCAGCGCGCCTGGGCCGCGTATTCGAGTTCCTGCGTGAACGGGTCCATGCTGCCGGCCGCGACCTCGTGCAGCAATGGCTTCCAGATGTGGGTCGGATTGCGGTCGACGAGCGTGACGAGCGCACGCGCGGGACGATTGCCGCGCGCGCCGTAACGGTCGCCGAGCCGCGTCGCCAGTTCCAGGCCGCCCGCGCCTCCGCCTACGATGATGATCCGATGCATCCGATTCCCCCTTTGCGATTCGAAACTGCTGCCGCCGGACGATGCAGACGCGATACGTTCGCGCCGCCCGTTGGATTAACCGGTTCGGACATCATCGATGTGCAGTTCGAAACACTTCGACGCACCGATCCCGGAACGCGGGGCGCGCTGCCCCCGCGACAATGACCTGACTGACATGCATTGTCCGGGAGCTTGCGCGTTGACCACAAGCAAACCATCTCGATATTCAGCATCCCTGCAACAATATGCCGCGGGACGCGGGAATCACGCGGGGGTGCGTCAGTGTGCCTCTTCCCAGTTCGCGCCGGCACCCACTTCAGCGACCAGCGGCACCTTCAGCTTCGCCACACCGCACATCATTTCCGGCAGTTTCTCGCGCACGAGCGACAGTTCGTCGTCGGGCACCTCGAGCACCAGTTCGTCGTGCACCTGCATGATCATCCGCGATGCGAGCTGGTCGCGCGTGAGCCAGTCGTCCACCGCGATCATCGACAGCTTGATCAGGTCGGCCGCCGTGCCCTGCATCGGTGCATTGATGGCCGCACGTTCAGCGGCCTGGCGGCGCGGGCCGTTGCCGCCGTTGATCTCCGGCAGCCACAGGCGGCGGCCGAAAACCGTTTCGACGTAGCCCTTTTCCTTCGCCGCCGCGCGCGTGTCCTCCATGTACTGCGCGACGCCCGGGTAGCGCGCGAAATAGCGGTCGATATACAACTTCGCCGCATCGCGCGTGATGCCGAGGTTCGACGCGAGGCCGAACGCGCTCATCCCGTAGATCAGCCCGAAGTTGATCACCTTCGCGATCCGGCGCTGATCGGAGTTGACCTCCAGCGGCGTCACGCCGAACACCTCGGCGGCCGTTGCGCGGTGGATGTCCTCGCCCTGCGCGAACGCGCGCAGCAGCGACGCGTCGCCCGAAATGTGCGCCATGATCCGCAGTTCGATCTGCGAATAGTCGGCCGACACGATGCAGTGACCCGGCGACGCGATGAACGCTTCGCGGATCCGCCGGCCCTCGGCCGTGCGCACCGGAATGTTCTGAAGATTGGGATCGTTCGACGCGAGGCGGCCCGTGACCGCGACGGCCTGCGCATAGTTCGTGTGCACGCGGCCCGTTGCGGGATTCACCATGCGCGGCAGCTTGTCGGTGTAGGTCGACTTCAGCTTCGACAGCCCGCGATGCTCGAGCAGCAGCTTCGGCAGCGGGTAATCCTCGGCCAGCTTCTGCAGCACTTCTTCGTCGGTCGACGGGGCGCCGCTCGGCGTCTTCTTCACGACCGGCAACTGCAGCTTCTCGAAGAAGATTTGCCCGATCTGCTTCGGCGAGCCGAGATTGAATTCGCCGCCGGCCAGTTCGTACGCTTGGCCCTCGAGTTCGATGAGCCGCGTCGCGATCTCGCTGCTTTGCGCCTGCAGGCGTGCGTCGTCGATCAGCACGCCGGTGCGCTCCATCTTGCGCAGCACGAGCGACACCGGCATCTCGATCTCGCGATACACGCGCTCGAGGCCCGGTTCGCGCGCAACCTGCGGGTACAGCGCATGATGAAGCTGCAACGTGATGTCTGCATCTTCGGCGGCGTACGCGGCAGCCTGCTCCAGCGCCACTTCGTCGAAGCCGATCTGCTTCGCGCCCTTGCCGGCCACGTCTTCATACTTGATCGTCTTCACGCCCAGATGGCGCAGCGCGAGGCTGTCCATGTCGTGCGTGCGGTGGGATTCGAGCACGTACGATTCGAGCAGCGTGTCGTGCTCGATGCCGTTCAACGCGATGTCGTAGTTCGCGAGCACCTGCGCGTCGTACTTCAGATGCTGGCCCACCTTCTTGCGGTCGGCCGATTCGAGCCATGGCTTCAGGCGCGCGAGCACGTCGTCGATCGGCAACTGCTCGGGCAGGTCGGGGCCGCGGTGCGCGACCGGAAGATACGCGGCCTTGCCCGGCTCAACCGAGAACGACAGGCCGACGAGCCGCGCGGTCATCGGATCGAGCGAGGTGGTCTCGGTATCGAATGCGGTCAGTGCGGCCGCATCGATCTTCGCGAACCATGCGTCGAACTGTTCCCAGGTCTGGATCGTGTCGTATTCGCGGACGATGTCCGCCGCGACCACTTGCGCCGGCTCGCCTTCCGGCGCATCGGCGCCGCCGCCTTCGGCGGGCGCGCTGTCGACTTCGCGCAGCCACGTCTTGAAGCCGTATCGCGCGAAGATGTCGCGCAGCAGGTCGCGTGCTGCGCCGTCGCTCTTCAGCGACGCTTCGATCGATTCGAGATGCGGTGCGAGATCGCAGGCCGTGTCGACGGTCACGAGCTTGCGGCCGAGCGGCAGGAAGTCGAGCGCGCGGCGCAGGTTGTCGCCGACCACGCCCTTGATCTCGCCCGCGTGTTCGATCACGCCGTCGAGGCTGTCGTATTGCGACAGCCATTTCACGGCCGTCTTCGGCCCGCACTTCTCGACGCCGGGCACGTTGTCGACGGTGTCGCCGATCAGCGCGAGGTAGTCGATGATCCGCTCGGGCGGCACGCCGAACTTCTCGATCACGCCGCCGCGATCGAGCGTCTCGTTGGTCATCGTGTTGACGAGCGTGACGTGATCGGTGACGAGCTGCGCGAGGTCCTTGTCGCCGGTCGACACGATCACGTTCATCCCGTGCCGCTCGGCTTCGCGCGCGAGCGTGCCGATCACGTCGTCGGCCTCGACGCCCTCGACCATCAGCAGCGGCCAGCCGAGCGCACGGACCGCGCCGTGAATCGGCTCGACCTGCAGTGCAAGATCGGGCGGCATCGACGGACGGTTTGCCTTATAGTCGGCATAAAGGTCGTCGCGGAACGTCTTGCCCTTTGCATCGAACACGCAAGCGCTATACTCTGCACTGACTTCCTTGCGCATACGGCGCAGCATGTTGATGATTCCGTAGAGCGCTCCGGTCGGCTCCCCGCCAGGGCCACGCAAATCAGGCATCGCATGGTAAGCCCGATACAGATAGCTCGAACCGTCAACCAATAGCAGGGTCTTACCTTCCAGATTTCGTTCTTCAGGCATTATGAACAAGAGAAAAGTGATTCCGAGTCTGCGTTCGCTCGCAGATCAAGAACGCGCGACGGCCAAGAAGGCGCGCGCATCGTGGCAGATGTTCACGATTATGGCAGAGTTTATCGAGGCGACCGAGTACCTGTCGGAGATCCGCCCGGCCGTCAGCATCTACGGTTCTGCCCGTCTCAAACCGGACACGCCGCACTACAAGCTGGCCGTGCAGATCGCGCGCAAGCTGTCCGACGCCGGCTTCGCGGTGATCTCCGGCGGCGGCCCCGGCATCATGGAAGCCGCGAACAAGGGTGCGCACGCCGGCAAGGCGCCGTCGGTCGGCCTGAACATCGAGTTGCCGCACGAGCAGGCGGGCAACCACTATCAGGACATCTCGTTGCGCTTCCGCCACTTCTTCACGCGCAAGGTCACGTTCGTGAAGAACTCCGACGCGGTGATCGTGATGCCGGGCGGCTTCGGCACGCTCGACGAGTTGTCCGAGGTGCTCACGCTGATCCAGACGAAGAAGTCGCGCCTCGTGCCGATCATTCTCGTCGGTAGCACGTTCTGGCAGGGGCTGCTGCAATGGTTCCGCGACCAGCTGATTCCGATGGGCCTCATCAATCCGGAAGACATGAATCTGATGCAGGTGATCGACGATCCCGACCAGGTGCTCGACGCCGTGCTCGCGTTCTACGAGGACAGCGGCGAGGAAGAAGGTGCGGACGGCGAAGACCATCCGCCGCGGCCCGAAGAAGACCGCATGTTCTATCTGTAATTCGATCGGTGCGATGGCCTGCCTCACGGCCGGCATCCCGTCTCCCGCGCGGCAGGCACGGCAATTCCGCCACCTGCCGCGCGTCATTTTGTAACGCCGTATTAATCCCGCCGTGCGGCCGAGCGCCGCCGAATGTCAAATCCGGGCAGCCTGCATCGCGCAATGCCGTCGACGCTTCCCATGCCCGGCCCGTCATTGTCAAATCATGCAGCCTGTCGTCGATCCGGCCGGCGTGCCTGGCGTCAATCCACCGTAACAAACCCGTCTCGCCTTTTTCGCGCCGCACCTGCACACTGCATCTCGTCGGCGTGGCGTCCCCCCGGTGGAACGATCCCCCTCGCGTCCATCGCGTCGCGCCGGCCTTTGACAACGACATCACGGAAAACAACATGAAACGCTCACTGATCGCCCTCGCCTTCGCCGGCCTCGGTCTTTCGCTGTCCGGCCTCGCCCATGCCGTCAACGTCGACGTCAACATCGGCACGCCCGCGCCGGTCGTCGTCGCGCCCGCGCCTGTCGTGGTCGCACCCGCGCCGGCGGTCGTGATCGGCTGGCACGGCGATCGTTACTGGGACGGCCGCCGCTACTGGGAGCGTCGTGAGTGGGAAGATCATGAGCGCCATCGCGGTCACGGCGGCTACCATTGCCCGCCGGGACACGCGAAGAAGGGCGAGTGCTGAGCACCACGGCTCGAACGTCGACGGCAAGGCCACCTGCGCGCTACGGCGCTAGGCGGCCTTGCCGCTTCTGAACGACACGCTCCGGACCGACGGGCCGCCGCCGGAGCCCGAGCCACGTCACTTCGTCACGCCGCGGCATCGGCCAATGGAAGCGGCGCCAGATCCGGATGCGCGCGGAGCCGGTCGGCAAGAAAATCCATCAGCAACCGGTTCCTGCGCGGCAGATGCGTGCGTTGCGGCATGCACAGGTAGAGGCCGTAGCGGGACGTCGCGTGCCGGGTCAGCAACGGCACGAGGCGCCCTTCGCGCACGTGTGCGTGAACCGAATAGCCGAAGAACTGGCCGATAGCCGCGCCGCTCAGCACGGTGTCGAGCTCCGCGTCGATATCGTTGGTCGCGATGAACGGATTCATCTGCCGTGTATGCACGCTGCCGTCGACGAAGAATTCCCACGGAAACGGCTTGCCGGTGCGCGGGTACAGAAACGCGGTACAGCGATGCTCGCTCAATGCGTCGATCGTCTGCGGTTCGCCATGACGACACAGATAGGCCGGCGCGGCACAGACGATCAGCTGCAGATCGGCGACGCGGCGCGCAACCAGTCCGCTGTCGGGCAGATTGCCGGTCCGAACCGCGAGGTCGATCCGCTGCTCGACGACGTCGGCCATATCGTCGCTGACGATCAGCTCGGCGGTAATGCCAGGCTGACGGTCGCAAAACTCGCCGAGCAACGGCGCGAGAAAGCGTCGGGCCAGCGAATACGGCGCCGCGACGCGGATCGTCCCCACCGCCTGCGCGCGATCGTCGTCCAGCATGCGCAGCGCACTCTCCAGCTCACCGACCGCGCCGCGACACTGGGAAAACAGGCGCTCGCCCTCGACCGTCAGCACAATCCGGCGCGTTGAGCGCTGGAACAGCCGAACGCTCAGCAATGCTTCCAGCGCGGCGATCTGCTTGCTCGCCGCCTGTGGCGTGATACCCAGCTCGCGGGCGCCCGCGCTGATGCTGCCCGCCGCCGCGACGCGGACGAATACCGTCAGCGCTTTCAAACGATCCATTCGTTACTCCGTCGAGCCCGACTCGCGCGGGCATTCATCGATGGCTTCGCAACGCGTGTCGGTCGCGTTGAAGCGGTTTCAACCGAACCGGCACTATTCGCACCGCGGCCGGCTTCGCACAATGGCGCTGTCTTCAACGCTCCGGCCCGGCAGGCCGCACGCCATGAACCAGCGCCCATTCTCCATCGTTTCCCGGACCGTTGCCGCCATCGCGCTGATTGTCACGGGTGCGTCGCAAGTCGCCGCGCAGGACGCCGCCCCGAACGTCCGCGCGATCGAAACGGTGTTGCTGCGAACCACGGATGCATGGGATGGCTCGCGATATCGCGCCTACCCGCGGCAGCAACCGGAAGTCACGGTCGTACGCTACACGATCCCGCCGCACGCGGTGCTGCCCTGGCACATGCATCCGTCCATCAACGTCGGCTACGTGCTGTCCGGGCATCTCAGCGCAGTACGCCGAAGCGACGGCAAGCGGCTCGTGCTCGGTCCCGGCGACGTGGTACCGGAAATGGTCGGCGGCGTGCACCGCGGCGAAACCGGCGACGAACCCGCCGAGCTCATCGTGTTTTATGCCGGCACGCCCGGACAACCGCTGACGGTACCGATCAGCGAAGACTGAGCACCGGTCCGCCGGCCACCCCGTTTCCCTTCATTCCGGAGTCCTCCATCATGTCCGAATCACGCATTTCGCCCGCCCCGCTCGCGCCGTTCGCCGACACGCCATCCCGCCTCGACGGCCGCGTCGCGCTCGTCACCGGCGGCGGCACCGGCATCGGCCGCGCCGCTGCACTGGCGTTCGCACGACGTGGCGCCCGCGTGGTCGTCGCCGGCCGGCGCGCGGCGCTGCTCGACGAAACCGTGCGGGCGATTACCAAACGCGGCGGCGAAGCCTTCGCGATGGCGGTCGACGTCTCCCGCGCCGAGAGCGTGCGGGCGCTCGTCGACGCGGCAATCGGGCGCTACGGCGCATTGCATGTTGCCTTCAACAATGCCGGGGCCGAAGGCACGTTCGCACCGATCGTCGAACAGACGGAGGCCGACTTCGACGACGTGATGGCGACCAATCTGAAGGGTACGTGGCTGTCGATCAAATACGAAATGGAAGCGATGCTCGCGCACGGAGGCGGTGCGATCGTGAACACGTCGTCGTGGCTCGCCAAAGGCGCGCTTGCCGGCTCGTCGACCTATTCGGCAAGCAAAGGCGCGCTCGATGCGCTAGTGCGCGCGGTTGCACTCGAAGGCGGGCCGCACGGCATCCGGATCAACAACGTGAACCCGGGCATCATCGACACGCCAATGGCACGCCGCTTCGGTGACGACGAGATGTTTCGGCCGTTCGCCGCGTTCACGCCCGCGCGGCGGATCGGCACGCCCGAGGACGTCGCCGACGCGGCCGTCTGGCTCTGCAGCGATGAAGCGCGCTTCGTGACCGGCGAATCGATCCTCGTCGACGGCGGCTACACGATCGCCGGCATGCGCTGAACGGCGCCGCGGGAGATCGAACCCATGGAGTACGTGAGACTGGGAGAGTCCGGGCTGAAGGTGTCGAAGCTGTGCCTGGGCTGCATGACCTACGGCGATCCGTCGTGGCGGCCGTGGGTCACGACCGAGGACGTGGCTCGCCCGTTCATCCGCGCGGCGCTCGACGCGGGCGTGACGTTCTTCGATACGGCCGACGTCTACTCGGGCGGCGAGAGCGAGCGCATTCTCGGACGCGCGCTGCGCGACTTCACGACCCGCGACGACGTGGTGATCGTGACCAAGGCGTTCTTTCCGACCGGCGACGGACCGAATGCGCGCGGGCTGTCGCGCAAGCATCTGCTCGCGAGCATCGACGCGTCGCTGCAGCGCCTTGGAACCGACTACGTCGATCTCTACGTCATCCACAGGTTCGATCCGGAGACTCCGATCGAAGAAACGCTCGACGCGCTCGATACCATCGTGAGGAGCGGCAAGGCCCGCTATCTCGGCGCATCGTCGATGCACGCGTGGCAATTCATGAAGATGCTCGCCTTCCAGCGACATCACGGCCTCGCGCCGTTCGTGTCGATGCAGAGCCAGTACAGCCTGATCTGCCGGGAAGACGAGCGTGACATGCTGCCGCTGTGCATCGACGAAGGCATAGCGTACACGCCATGGTCGCCGCTCGGTCGCGGGCTGCTGGCCGGCTCGCGCGGCGCACGGACGACGCGGGCCGCGACCGACCAGCAGATGGTGTCGTGGTACGACGGCCGCGACGCGGTCGCCGCAACCGTGGAGACGGTCGGGCAGGTCGCGCAGGCTCGCGGCCTGCCCGCCGCCCGGATCGCCCTCGCCTGGGCGCTGCGGCAACCCGGCATCACGGCGCCGATCGTCGGGTTGTCAAAGCCGCATCACTTGACCGATGCGCTCGCGGCACTCGAGCTGACGCTCGACGATCGCGAAACCGCGTTGCTCAAGGCGGCATTCGACCGGACGATCGAACCGGCGCAATGGTAAGCGCGGCGCCGGCAATCGGATCGGGCCAGGGTATCGATGGCAAACCGGCCATAGCGGGCGCGCGACCGTCCATCGCACTCGCCTTGGACGTCCGGTCCGGCGGCTAGCCGGACCGTATGGCGCCGGTGGCAGCATTGCCCTTGCGCGAGGCCAATCCCGCCAGTCATGCCGCTCATCCGAATCCGGGTCGTCGACGATGCCCTCGCGTCCGGCATCGTCGCGCCGACCGACATGCTCACGGCGGCCAATCATCTCGCGTCGTCGACACCGCAAGGCCGCGCGACTTCACCGTTGCGCTGGCGCGTCGAATCGATCGGCGGACGGCCCGTGTGCGCGGCTTCCTGCCAGTTCATCCTGGTCGACGGCGCGATCGACGACGGCAGCGCCGCCGACGCACGGAAGGCGTAGCGCGCCGACGCCGTCGCGACACGCAAGTGGGTGTTTCCGACGGAGATCGAAGGCTGCTGGGGCAGCCGCGGCACCGTGCGCCGCCTGCCTGACATCATGGCGCATTTCGGCGGCGCGACCCTGCAGGCGCTCGGAGAGCAGCGGCTGGCGGCCAAGCGGCGCACGCATGCGACCAGGATCATCGACGCGCTGCATGATTCGATGCACGAGACGGGCCTGGGCGAATCGCACGAAGCGGCCGCGCAAGCTTTGCGTTGACAGACGTTCGCAACGCGCATCGTGGCCGAACGCGCGTGTCGACGAGAGAAAGGCCGGCCGGCCCCGGTCGCCGGTACGTCGCACATCGCGACGCCCATCGTCACCGGGGTCGGCGTTCACATCACTGAAACGCCACTTCCGCAAAGCTCCGCAGCTTGCGGACACAAAATCGCATCAAGTCAAGGCGTTCCGCCATTTCCTCAAACTTTTTGCGAAGATACCACTTACGATTACACGGGGATTTCAACAGCATTCTTGGAGCAAGTTAGACGACTTTTTCGGGCGGTCAAACACTGCCTTCGGAGTTTTATCGACAAGCCAAGATTCATTAAAAATCAAAACCTTGCGCAACTCGCAAAATGCAAAATGCAAAATGCAAAATGCAAAACCAAGTCTAATTTCACTGTAGTTTGCGCACAACTTCGGTCGAACAGTTCCGCACGCCATTCCCCAGGTGCTACGCATCCAATCTCTCGCACGAGATCCTCGACCGGTGTCTACCCCGAACGCAAAAAAACATTCCAAATTGTCCAACGCGCGGCACTGCCGCAGAAGTCCGAAGAGCCGCATGCGCTTCGCCGCAACCTGTGTCACGAGAATTTCGTAGTCGTCGAATGACACAAGTTGCTCGCCGCACCAACCGATCAACCTGCAAGCCCTATTCATTTGTCATTGTACAAAAATCCCCTCTGACAAGATATTTTCTGACTTGTCATAGTGACCTTGATCAAAAGACACTCGACAGTCTAACTCTATTTAATTGAGTTTCGAGACATTAGATGCGTGACGAGAGAAATCGGAATATTCCCATTTTTTGCAGCCCTTCTGATTGGCTATATCGCCTAACGGTCGCCCTCGCATTACTCCTGATTGCATTTGGAGCACGTGCAGATGCTTGCTTCACGCTTTACGCACAATCAGGAGCCAGACCAGGAACGAAGACCTGCGAACTCGATGTGGTCAGCGGTACTCCTGGCGGAATGGCCAACTATGCGTGTATCAACGATCTTGCGCAGATTACGCAATGGTGCAATGCAATTGAATCTGATCCCGAGCCTGAAAATACTTGTCCGGTAGCCGACCCGGTGTTCCCCGGGAGCGGCGCAGTTACGCTTAGTGCGACCGACTTCGCTAGCGGTGACGACGTACCGTTACTGTTTACGCGGACCTATCGATCCAAGCCCCTAGCACAGAATCTGAATGCGATGGGGATAGCATGGTTCCATAACTGGCAACGTCATCTGGTGCTGGCGAGTGCCAATATTAGCAATTCATCAAAGATACTTGCGTATCGCGAGAACGGCGAACCCATCACGTTTAACTGGACGGGGGATTCTTGGCGCACTAAGGGCTTTGCCGCTTTAACGCTAGAGAAGAGCGACTCCGGCTGGACGCTTACCAATCAGATTAATGATCGGATCGAATCCTATTCGGCTGAGGGTGTTTTGTTGTCGGAAACGACGAGATCGGGCTTTGCGCGAACATTGACGTATGACAGTACTGGCCTGCTAACCACGATCACTCAGCACGCTGCAGGGACAAGCTCCTACTACGATTTGGCACTTCGCTTGGACTACGATGACCAGCGCCGTCTTTTACGCCTTAATGATCCAATGGCGGGCATGACGCAGTATGGATACGACGCGAATAACAATCTCGTTTCCGTTACTTGGCCTGATGGTAATACTCGCAGGTACATGTACGATGACCCTCGATTCAAGAACGCTTTGACAGGTGAAATCGATGAAGCGGGGACGCGAATCGCGACGTGGGAATATGACGCACTGGGGCGGGCTTCAACAGTAAGTCACCCGGATACAACGCGCAACGTGCAGCTGGTGTATGGCCACGACTCTACCTCCGTCACAGATAGCCGAGGCACGACGACACTGAATTTTTCGTCAGTTGGCGAAAAGCTGCGCGAAACCGGAAGTAACTCCGTCGGCGGCAGTGGGAATTTGAAATGGGATGCGTCCGGGCGGCTACTGAAGCGCAGTTACGCGAGCGGCAACGTCATCGAATACAGCTATGACGATTTTGGCCGTCCCATTCGAATGGCTGTTCGCAGTACTACTGGCATGGCAGTTACCTCGATACGCTACGCCGACGCGATCAGTCTGCACCCTTCGATGATCGCATCGCCACGCATGCTATTGAGTCTTGTCTACGATCGGCGGGGCAACGTAACCGGAATCAGCGAAACGCCAACGACTGATATTAGTGGTGAAAATGGATTCAACGCGTTTAGAGGCGAAGGTGTATCACGCGCCTATGGGAGGACCTATGATCAATTCAATCGTCTAATTTCGACTCGCGTTTATGAAGATGGTCGCGAGACGGGGGCGTTTAATTTTGAATACCATTACGATGGCAATATTTTTTCGGTCAAACGACTTGGAAAAAATGGTGCCGCATCGAGCCTAATAGGCAGGCGCGACAATATCCATCGCATTGATAGCGGTATTAATCAAAACCGCCTTTTACCGTTGGATATGACCAGCGCGGTCGTCCGAACACTCTCTCGATAATAGAACAGGCTTCTCCCGTAAATGGCGAGATAAAGCGCAGTGTGATATTGAGGTACCAGTATTTACCTGACGGACAGATCGTTTCGCGTACCGGAAAGCTATATTCAACGACTCTAGGCCATCCCCGCCTGTTAAGTAGCGATGAGATGGATCGATGGGTCGCCAGTCTTGAGGCCAATGATCCGTCGATTAGCCCGCCTATAATCGATTTGCGGCTTGGCATGGCGCCATTTGAGTCTGCGCCTGATGCCATTAAGCCGATTTGTGTCGAGTGCTTCCTCAATCCTGCGCTGTCTTGGGGGTGGGTGGCGGCGTCGAACCAAGACGATCCATTTACAATCGTCGGACTGGCCGGTGCAATCCGTGGCGCGTTGCAAGGGATAGCACAGCAGTGTAGCCCGACACAGCTGACCAATGATCAGCTGATTGCAGCGGCAACCCGCTCGTACAATCACACTGGACTATCCACGTTGTCCAGAGCATGGGGGAAACATTCAGAGCGCAATGGACAAATTAACAAATACTATCCAAGACTGACAGGAAACATTGCTCAAAATAATGCTTTTACGGAAAAATGGGCGAGAGATCTATTGGAGAATCCTACTACCACGAGAAAAGAATTGGGCCGCGGCGGTATCGAGTATCGCGCACCGAATGGAACGGGTATGCGATTCGAGCATGATGGGTCATTTAATACAGTGCTCGATCCCACATGGGAAAAATATTGACACACCAGTGAAGAGAGAACGAAAAGTGCGATAATATACCTCCTGTCACCGTGCAGTTTCGAGCATAACAAAATTGAGGCTGTACGGTAGAGACTGAAATATGACAGGCAGTGCTTTGTCGCTTGAGCAAGGGAAACCGTCTATGCCGAGCCGGCCGATCTGTTCGCTGCTTGGCACTAAATCCCAAACCAATTTTTCGTGACCACTTAACGTTCTTGAGATGACAACTGGGCGACTACTGCAGTTTGACTGCAGGCGCTGTTCTATCATGACGGTGCCGAGCTAGCACAGTCTCAATATGGAGCAACTGTATTCAGATGAAAAAATGGAAACCAGGGGATATCGCCGCACGATCGGACGTGCCCCCGTGGCAACAGATTCTCGATCTTTTTGACAGTGACATCCACTCTTTGCCAGATGTATTCGTGGACGGCCTGACCCCAGATCAAGCGGTAGCGGTTTACGAATGGGTCATGTCACAGTGTCGAGCGTCTGAGGATTGCACCGTCTGGTATGTCAAAGAGCAGAAGGATCTTCCAATTAGCTCTTTTCCAACGCCCGCACGGGCGTACGTTGCGGGTGAAATCGAACCATTTCGACATGGTCTTGTTGGCCTTTCAATCAATGGTGTCGAGTTGCCTTACTTAACTATTTGCATGGAAAGCATCGGGAGCTTGTCGTTCGATTATCAAAAAGGGCCGAAATGGAATGAGATTACCATTAATGCCTTTCTTGAATTATTGGTCCACATCCGTAAATTGGCACCTCATGCTCTGATATGGCACGCCGAAGAAGGTCATAGCAGTAGGCCTACTCCTCAATTCGCTGAAGCGCTTCTCCAATTCGAGATTGAGCGGTAAGACGACACACCACTATTAGCATTGTGGCCACTGATGGCGCCGCCCATCGGCGACACTATTCGCAAAGAAGCCGCAATGAAGACAATAATCGTTGAAAATTATTCGCTCGACTGGTCTTCCATCCCATTCGAATACGATTACTTAACACTAGAGATTCGGCTTGGTATTGATCCAGTCGTTGTCGTTAATCGAGAGCATGGGCTAGACAATCTGGAAGTCGAACTCTATGGCCCAATTCCGAACGGTACAATGTGTTACAAAATTCCATTGGACCGTCTGATTGATGCTTTGATTGAGTGCCGCGATTCAATGAAAGGGGCTAAATGGCGCGATATGTCAAGTGATGACCGCAAAAATTGATATAACAGATTCCTCGCAAGAGTGCTGGGGAGCGCGTGAGACCAACAGCACACGCGGGCCTTCACGGCAGACGATCGTTGCCCGCTCCGTCAAGGACGCATCGCGATTCTCTGGACGAGTCATGGAAGCCAAGGGACATGCGGTTTTCGAAGTACGACGGAAGGGTACAGGAAGGGAATCCGTGTGCCGAAATTGCATAAGCAAGGCGCGTAAAATTGCATAAAGTAATCGGGCTGCCGAGCGCCGCGCGGCCCTTGTTGGCCAGCCCTGAGCGGCCAGCGCATGCGTGCATAAAGACCACTCGTTTTTGCGGGCAGGTGGGGCAGGGTCACAACTGCGCGCGCCGGGTCTGAATCGTCATTCCAGGGGCAGGGTCGGGCCCCTGGAATGACGCCTCCGATGCGTCAGGCGGCCCGCCTCGGCCCTGCGGCGGTCCGATCCAGCCCTAAAGGGTGTGTCGACGCGGCGGCCGCTCAGAGGCGCCCTAATCCGCCGAGGCTACGCACTGGCGACGGACGCAAAAAAGCCGCCGACACCAAAGTGCCCGGCGGCTTTGCTTTGCCGGTTGTGGTCGGGCGTCAGCCCTTCGGCGTCTCGAAGTCCCTGAACCGCACGACCTCGATACCGAGCCAGTCGTTCACCTCCCGGAGTCGCGCCTTCAGCGGTTTGATCTCGAGACCGTTGAATACCTCCGCCGCCTTTTCCACGTCACCGAATCCGCCCGCGTTCGACGGAATGATTCCCATAAGCTGCGGCGGCACCCGGTGCGCCGCGAGCTGATCCTCGACCGTCACCTACTTGATGTTCCAGAATTCGTCCTTCGCCGCGACCTCGCCGATCGGCAGGAGCTGGATGCCGTCCTTCTTCCCCTTCGGCGCGTACATGAACATCCGCTATCAGCAGCTCGACGCGTGGGCGAAGTACCCCGACTTCCAGGCGCGCGTGCGCGATTCCATCATCGTGCGCCAGGCACTCGATCGCATCATGATCGGCTGGAACGGAGAAAAGGTTGCGGCCGACACCGATCTCGCCACGAACCCGCTTCTGCAGGACGTGAACAGACTGCTCAACGTATCGGCGACCTGCTCGCGCTCAACTGGCAGAACGTGTCCGATGAGGGGATTTCGTTTCACCCGAGCAAGACGGTCAACAGCAGCGGCGTGCGCCTGCTGATCGAGATGACGCCCGACCTGCGAGAAACACTGGATCGAGCGCGAGGCGGCAAGATCACCGCCATCGGGCCGGTGATTTGCACACACGCCGGCGGTCGCTTCACTTATATCGGTGCGTACTCAGGGTGGAAGCGCGCTTGCGAGCGCGCACGATCGGCCTACGAGAAAGACTGCGAAGAAAAGGGAATCTCCCCGAACCCGCTTTACCTGATCGGCATGCACTTCCACGATCTGCGGGCGAAGGCGCTGACCGATCTGAAACGGCAGCGTGGGGCTGCGGCAGCGCAATCACTGGCCGGGCACACGACCGAAAGCATGACAGCGCACTACACGAAATCGCGCGAAGTCGAACGCGTGCAACCAGTTGCATTGGCACGCGCAAGTTAGACACTGACGCTCATGTTAGACGCGAAGGTTCCCCGGACCTGCCGGGGAGCCTTTTACCTCAAAGGTTTGTTACTGAAACGCCACTTCCGCGAAGCTCCGAAGTTTCCGGCTATGAAGCTTGTCGAGCCCGTTCGTGCGCAGAATCTCCATCGCCTTCACGCCGATCTGCAGATGCTGGTCGACCTGGCCGCGATAGAACGTGTCGGCCATGCCCGGCAGCTTCAGCTCGCCGTGCAGCGGCTTGTCCGATACGCACAGCAGCGTTCCGTACGGTACGCGGAAACGGAAACCGTTGGCGGCGATCGTCGCGCTTTCCATGTCGAGCGCGATCGCGCGGCTCTGCGACAGCCGCTGCACGGGCTCGCGGTGATCGCGCAGTTCCCAGTTGCGGTTGTCGACGCTCGCGACCGTGCCCGTGCGCATCACGCGCTTCAGTTCGGCTCCCTCCAGACGCGTGACCTCGGCCACGCCGCGCTCGAGCGCGAGCTGCACTTCGGCGAGCGCCGGGATCGGCACCCACAGCGGCAGGTCCGCATCCAGCACGTGATCCTCGCGCACGTAACCGTGCGCGAGCACGTAGTCGCCGAGGCGCTGCGTGTTGCGCAGGCCCGCGCAGTGGCCGAGCATCACCCAGGCATGCGGACGCAGCACCGCGATGTGATCGGTGATCGTCTTCGCGTTCGACGGACCGACACCGATGTTGACCATCGTGATCCCGCTGCCGTCCGCGCGCTTCAGGTGATACGCGGGCATCTGCGGCAGCCGCGGCGGCGCGGCGCCCTCGGCCGGCTCGCTGCCGAGGTTCGCGTTGTACGTGATGACGTCGCCCGGCTCGACGAACGAACTGTACTGGCTGCGGTACGAGCGCACGTCCGGATCAGTGCTTTCCGTCATCATCGCGCGGCCGAGCTTCACGAACTCGTCGATGTAGAACTGATAGTTCGTGTAGAGCACGTAATTCTGGAAGTGCGTGGGCGACGTCGCCGTGTAGTGACGCAGCCGATGCAGCGAGAAGTCGACGCGCGCGGCGGTGAACAGCGCGAGCGGATGCGGCTCGCCGGGTGCCGGCTCGAACGTGCCGTTGACGATGCGGTCGTCGAGGTATGACAGGTCGGGCGTATCGAAGATGTCGCGCATCGCGAGCAGGCGGTCGCGATCGAGCTCTCCTTCGAGGTGGATGCCTTCGGGAAACGCGAAGTGAACCGGAATCGGCTGCGACGACACGCCGATCTCGATCTTCACATGGTGGTTCTTCGACAGCAGGCGCAGTTGCTCGCGATAGTAGTTCGCGAACAGGTCGGGACGCGTGACGGTCGTCTCGAACACGCCGGGGCCCGCGACGAAACCGTACGAACGGCGCGAATCGACGTGCGTGTTGACGTCGGTGCGAATCCGCACGAACGGATAGCACGCGCGCACGTGCTCGGTGATCGATTCATGGCGGCGATAACGCGCGAAGGCGTCGCGCAGGAAGCCCGTATTGGTGTCGTAGATGGCCGACAGCCGCGCGACGGCGGCAACGGAATCGTCGAATGCTGCGACGGGCGGGCTCTCGGGCGTCAGCACCCGATGCCGGCGGCTCAAATCGTTCTTCATTTTCATCACCTCGTCTGATCGAACGACATTACCACGGAACCCGGTCACGCTCATGGCCGCCCGCTTGCACGCGAGGGCCGGGCCGCGCGCAGTATTTGCTAAAATCGGAAGGTTCACTGGAGACTCATCATGAAGCCGCTCATTCTCGTCGCCGCTGCCGCCGTGCTCGCTGGCACGTTTGCCGCCGCCGGCGCCGCCTACGCCGCCGGCGGCACGCCCGACGCCGACGCGCAGGCCCGGGCCGAGGCCAACGAAGCCGCCGGCCTGCCCGATCTCCGCAAGATCAACCGGCCGGGCGCCGAAGTCACGTCGAAAGTCGACTTCGCCGACATTCGCCGCACGCCGAGCTTCCATGAAAAGAGCAAGAACGGCACCGAGGTCACCGAGTATCGCGATCGCGGCAAGCCGGTCGAGATCGACGTGAAGTCGAACTTCGGCACGCGCTACCAGATGAGCTCGACGCTCGACACGTCGCCGAAGCCGCACGACGCGGGCGTCCCGATCACGCGCCTGCCGTCGGTGAACCTCCGCTACTGATTTCCCCCCGCGCCGCGTCGATCCCGACGCGGCGCGCCGGCTTTCCCTTCACCTCCTGTCGCGCCGCACGCCGCGCGCGTGCCGACAACTGACCAGACGCATCTCGCATGGCCGTTTTCACCGCTGTTTCCGACTCCGATCTCGCGCAATGGATGCGCCACTACGAACTGGGCGACGTGCTGGCGTTCCGCGGCATTCCGTCCGGCATCGAAAACAGCAACTTTTTCCTGACGACGACGCGCGGCGAATACGTCCTGACGATCTTCGAAAAGCTGACGGCGGAGCAACTGCCGTTCTACCTCGATCTGATGCGCCATCTGGCCAGCCACGGCGTGCCGGTGCCGGATCCGATCCCGCGCGACGACGGCGCGCTGTTCGGCATACTGCACGGCAAGCCGGCGGCGATCGTCACGAAGCTCGACGGCGCGGCCGAACTCGCACCGGGGGTCGAACACTGCATCGAGGTCGGGCAGATGCTCGCGCGCCTGCACCTGGCGGGGCGCGACTATGCGCGCCATCAGCCGAACCTGCGCAGCCTGCCGTGGTGGCAGGAAAACGTGCCGGCGATCGTCCCGTTCATTTCCGACGCGCAGCGCACGCTGCTCGAAGACGAACTCGCGCATCAGGCCGCGTTCTTCTCGTCGGACGACTACGCGGCGCTGCCGAGCGGCCCGTGTCACTGCGACCTGTTCCGCGACAACGTGCTGTTCGCGCACGCGGCGCCCGGCACCGGTCATGACGTCCGGCTCGGCGGCTTCTTCGATTTCTATTTCGCGGGCTGCGACAAATGGCTGTTCGACGTCGCGGTGACCGTCAACGACTGGTGCGTCGACCTCGCGACGGGCGTGCTCGACGTCGCGCGCGCGGATGCGCTGCTGCGCGCGTACCAGACGGTCCGGCCGTTCACGGCCGAGGAGCGCCGCCACTGGAGCGACATGCTGCGCGCGGGCGCGTACCGCTTCTGGGTGTCGCGCCTGTACGATTTCTACCTGCCGCGCGCGGCCGAAATGCTCAAACCGCACGACCCCGGTCATTTCGAACGCATCCTGCGTGAGCGTATCGCCCACACGCCCGCGCTTCCTGAGACCCATACCGCATGCAACTGATCGAAGTGCCCGCGAAAGCGGGCTATGTCTGGTTCCGTCAAGGCATCTGGCTGTTCCGCCGGAACCCGCTCGCGTTCATCACGCTGTTTTTCACGTACCTGCTGGCGATCACGCTGGTGTCGATGGTGCCGGTCATCGGCGCGGCGCTGCCGCTGCTGTTCATCCCCGGCATCGCCGTCGGCTTCATGGCCGCGTGCCGCGACACGGTGGCCGGCAAGCCGGTGATGCCGACGATCCTCATCGACGGCTTCCGCTCGTACGGCACCGTGACGACACAGCGGCTGCTCGTGCTCGGCGTGGTCTATGTCGCGCTGATGGTGCTGGTGTTCGCCGCGTCGTCCGTCGTGGACGGCGGCGGGCTGCTCACCATGATGCTGGGCGCGACGAGCGAAACGAGTCCGACGCCGGAAGCGCTTGCCGCGCAAGGCACGCTCGGCGCGCTGCTGCTGGCGACGCTGCTCTACGCGCCGGTCGCGATGCTGTTCTGGTTCGCGCCGGTGCTCACCGCGTGGCACGACATCCCGCCCGCCAAGGCGCTGTTCTTCAGCATCGTCAGTTGCTGGCGCAATCGCGGCGCATTCGTGGTGTACGGGCTGCTGTGGTTCGGCGTCGCGCTCGGCACGTCGTTCGGCCTGTCGCTGCTGCTGCAGGCGCTCGGCGCCGGCGCCTACGTGCTGACGATCATGATGCCGGTGACGATCATCATCGTCACGATGATGTACTGCTCGTTCTACGCGACCTATCGCGGCTGCTTCGGCGTGCAGGAACCGGGAGCCGCGACGCCCGCGTCGGGCCGTTGACGCAGACTCGGCCGGCGCACGCCGCCGGCCGTCCATCTCCCCTCCCGGCCCCGGCGCCCCAACCTTCGCGCCGCCCCCTGTTCAATCGAATCCGTTGCGCGCAAAATAATTTGCATGCAAATCGTTAGCGCGTCCGCCGCGCCCCCCGAATCATGGACCGCCTGCCCCCGCTGCCCCAGACGCTCGACGAGCAACTGTGCTTCGCGCTCTATTCGACTTCCCATGCGATGACGAAGGCGTACAAGCCGCTGCTCGACAAGCTGTCGCTGACCTATCCCCAATATCTTGCAATGCTCGTGTTGTGGGAGCGCGACGACATCGCCGTGAAGGACATCGCCGCCCGCCTCGACCTTGACCCGGCTACCGTCACGCCGCTGCTGAAGCGGCTCGAGGCGCTCGGCTACGTCGAACGCGTGCGCAGCGCGACCGACGAGCGTGTCGTCAACGTGCGCGTGACCGCGGAAGGCCGTGCGCTGAAGCTCAAGGCGCGCTCGGTGCCCGCCGATCTCTTCTGCGCGATGCAGCAAACGCCCGAGTTCCTGGTCAGGCTGCGCGCGGATCTCCAGCAATTGCGCAACGCGCTGTCGACCGCCAACGAAGGCTGACGGCACGTCGATCTCAAACAAGCCCGGCACCGCCGGGCTTTTTCTTCAAAATTTCATTTGCACACAAATCATTTGTGTTCTATATTTCGTTCGTGGCCGGCGACACCCCGTCCGACCGGACCGCTTCCTACCACTCTTCCGACAGGAGCTGCACCATGAACATTCTGTACAAGACCAGCGCCACGAGCACAGGCGGCCGCGACGGCCGCGCGGTATCCGCCGACAACAAGCTGGAAGTGAAGCTGGCCGCGCCGCGCGAGCTCGGCGGTACGGGCGCGGAAGGCACGAACCCGGAGCAGCTGTTTGCCGCAGGTTACTCGGCTTGTTTCCTGAGCGCGATGAAGTTCGTCGCCGGCCAGAACAAGCAGGCGCTGCCGGCCGACACGCAAGTGACCGCGGAAGTGGGCATCGGCCCGAACGATGCCGGTGGCTTCGGGCTCGACATCGAACTGCGCGTGTCGCTGCCGGGGCTCGACAAGGCCGACGCACAGGCGCTGGTCGACAAGGCGCACCACGTGTGCCCGTATTCGAACGCGACGCGCAACAACGTGCCGGTGCGCCTGACGGTCGTCTGACGCAACGCGCGGCGCCGAATGCAAAAAGGGCGTGTGCGGCTGCTTGCCACACACGCCCTTTTGCGTGATTCGCCGGACCGGCTGGTAAGCCGGCCCGCGCTGCGCTGCTTAACGCGAGCCGAACGAGAACGGACGGTTCATCGCCGCTTCGCGATCGATCTTGCGCATGCGGAATTCGAGATCATAGATGTCGGTTGCTTCGGACAGGTACGCATCGGCGCGCTCTTTCGCGGCCTTTTCAGCGTTCTTGGTCAGCATCAGGAAGAGGTGGCTCAGCAGGTACATGGTCGATCTCGCAATCCAAAGGTTCTTTGACTAGGGTTTTCCCGAATTATAGGGAAAACCCTAGCCTTTGGCCAGCGTCGATCAGACGGTGCGTCGTTCGGTCGCCACAGTGCGCCGATTCTCTTCGAAAAAGGACCAGATCATCGCGCTCGCATCGGGGCCGACCGCCGCATGAAACGGCACCGCTTCGTCGCCCCCCGCCCATGCATGATCGAGCCCTTTCACGTGACAGAGCCGCACGATCGACTCGCCGTCGCGACGCACATCGGTGATCTGCGCGCCTGCCTCGCGCGTTTCCACACGCTCGCCGCCGCGCAGTGCGCCGCGGCTGTCCGCGAGCCCGTTCAGGCGCATGAACTGCACCATCAACTGGTCCGCATTCTTCGGCGCGACGACATGGTCCCGGTCGCCCTGCACGATCAGCACGGGCATGCCCGGATACGCGCCAGCATCGACCACCGTGTCGACCACCGCGGCCGGATTCTGCCGGAGGCCGCGCCGCATCACGTCCATCGCACTGATCCCGGAATTCGCCTCGCCGAGCGCGGGGCCGGAGTGCAGCGCCACCGCCGCGAAGCGATCCGGGTGGTGCAGCGCGAGGAGTGCCGCCAGGCCCGCGCCGGCCGATAGCCCGGCGACGTAGACGCGCGATGCGTCGAAGCCGTGCTCGTCGACGAGCGCGTCGACGAGCGATGCGACCGCATCCGCCTCGCCGCGGCCCGCGCGGTCGGTGTCTTCGTACCAGTGCCAGCAGCCGTGCGCATGCGCACGGACCGACTGCTCCGGATACAGCACGGCGAAGCCGTACTTGTCGGCCAGCAGGTTCATCCGGGTGCCCTGCGCGAACTCGTCGACCGATTGCTGGCAACCGTGCAGCATCACGACGAGCGGTATCGCACCGCGCCGCCGGCCAGGCGGAACGTACAGACCGTAGGCGAGCTGCTGGACCAGGCGGCCGAGCGCGGGCGCCATCGGGTGTTCGCCGCGCGTCCACTCGCCGGCCGCCCATGCAGCCGCGCGCGGCCGCACGCGCGACTCACGCGGTGGGGACAGATCGGTCGCGGCGGGCGACGCCGCAGCCTCGAGCGTATCGCGCGCGATACGCTGTGCATCGCGCGCCGCACGTTTGGCGGCCGGAGACAGCATACGTTTCATGCCGCCCAGCCATACCTTCGTCAGACTTTTGGTCATCGATCGGGCTCGCAGTCAGGAAAAATAGGGGGACAACACTCGGTGCATCGTTTGACTTTGTGCAATGCACCATAACATTGTTTCTGGGATTTTTCCTGCGCGCGGATAGTTCCGCCACGGCGCAAAAAACGGGCCTCGAGCATACGCGGCGCTATACTGGGGTTTAGCCGCTTGTTTCCGTTGTAGTCGTTCTTCCCGGCTCGCGCGTTGATTTAAGCATTCGTCCCGCCTCTGCTCGTTCCCCTCCCGATGTTCGACCTGCCCTCTCACCTGTGGATCATGATCACCGCGTTCGGTGGCGCCGGCCTGACCTTGCCGCTCGCGATCACGATCGCCGTGTGGCTCGCGCTCGGCTACTCGTGGCAGCGCGCGGCCGCGTGGCTCGGCGTGCTCGCCGTCGCGATCGGGGTCGTCGCGCTCACGAAGATCGCGTTCCTCGGCTGGGGCGTCGGCATCCGCGCGTGGGACTTCACGGGATTCAGCGGCCACGCGATGCTGTCGACGTCGGTCTATCCCGTCGCGATCTTCCTCGCGCTGATCCGCACGCGCACGCCGGTGCGGATCGCCGGCATCGCGCTCGGGCTCGCGGCCGGCATCGCGGTCGGCGTGTCGCGCGTCGCGCTCGACGCGCATTCGCCGTCCGAATCGATCACCGGCTGCATCGTCGGCGCGATCGCCGCGCTGGCATTCATCGCTGGCTCGTGGCACGCAGTGCCGCACCGCTGGTCGGTGCCGGCGGTCGTCGTGAGCCTCGCGCTCGTCACCGTCGCGCTGCACGGCATCACGGTGCCGTCGCACCGCTGGGTCACCCGGGTCGCGCTGGAACTGTCGGGGCACGAGCGCCCGTTCGTCCGTGCCCGCTGGAAAGCCAATCCCAACTACCGGCCGGCATCGCAGCCGTCGTCGCTGCACCGCACCGGCTCGCCGCCGCCGTCGATGCACGCGTGACGGGGCGCCCGCACATCCTTCCCGTCGCCTTCCAGATCTGAAGATTTCATGCGCGCCGGCGCATGAACGGTATGTCGAGCGTTATAACCCGCCCTATATTACGATTACGGTTTCAACCATTCCATTCGAACGACCAGACCATGCGCCCAACCGTCCACCCGCTTCGCCGCACCCTGCTCCGCCTGCTGCCGCTCGCCGCGCTTGCCGCAGGCATCGCGTTCAGCGGGCCGGCTTCCGCTGCCGATGAGCTGGTCGTGTCGGCGGCCGCAAGCCTGACGAATGCGTTCAAGGCCGTCGGCGATGCTTATCAGAAGCAGCATCCGGACACCAAGGTGCTGTTCAACTTCGGCGCGTCGGACGTGCTGATGCAGCAGATCGCCAAGGGCGCGCCGGCCGACGTGTTCGCATCGGCCGACCAGAAGGCGATGGATCGTGCGATCAGCGAAAAAGTCATCGTGCCGGGCACACGCCGCGATTTCGCGGCGAACTCGCTGGTGCTGATCGTGCCGGCCGACAGCCACGCGGCCGCGCCGACGTCGCTGAACGACCTGACGGCGCCCGGCGTGAAGCGCATCGCGTACGGCGACCCGGCGTCGGTGCCGGTCGGCCGCTACACGGAAGGCGCGCTGCGCGCGGCCGGCGTGTGGGACGCCGTCAGCGCGAAGGGCGTGCTGGCCGCCAACGTGCGCCAGAGCCTCGATTACGTCGCGCGCGGCGAAGTCGACGCGGGCTTCGTGTTCGGCACCGACGCGGCGATCATGCCGGGCCGCGTAAAGGTCGCGCTGACGGTGCCGACGCAGACGGCCATCACCTATCCGATCGCGGTGGTCAAGGACAGCCGCCATGCCGCACAGGCGCAGTCGTTCATCGACTTCGTCGCGTCGCCGCAGGGCCAGGCCGTGCTGGCGACGTTCGGCTTCAAGCCCGCAGGCAAGTGAGCGCAGCATGATGCAGGACGCCTGGGTGCCGCTGCTATTGTCGCTGAAGGTCGCCGGCTGGGCGACCGCGCTCGACATCGTGCTCGGCGTCACCGCCGCCTTCATGCTCGCGCGCTGGCGCTCACCGATGCGCGACGTGGTCGATTCGCTGCTGACGCTGCCGCTCGTGCTGCCGCCGACGGTGCTCGGCTATTACCTGCTCGTGCTGCTCGGCCGACGCGGCGTGTTCGGCGCGTGGCTCGACAAGCTCGGCATCGAACTCGTCTTCACGTGGCAGGGCGCGGTGATCGCATCGATGGTCGTCGCGTTTCCGCTGATCCTGAAATCGGCGCGCACGGCGTTCGAAAGCGTCGATCCGCATCTCGAGCGCGCGGCACGCACGCTCGGGCTCGGCGAAGCCGCGGTGTTCTTCCGCGTGACGCTGCCGCTCGCCACGCGCGGCATCCTGGCCGGCGCGCTGCTCGCCTTCGCGCGCGCACTCGGCGAATTCGGCGCGACGCTGATGATCGCCGGCAACCTGCCCGGCCGCACGCAGACGCTGTCGGTCGCGATCTATGCGGCGGTGCAGGCCGGCGACGACAGCACGGCCAACTTCCTCGTGCTGGTGACCTCGATCACCTGCGTGCTCGTGCTGCTCGCGACCGGCTGGCTCGTGCCGTCGCGCGCCGGGCGGAGCCAGCTGACATGACGCGCCGGCCGCCTCCGTACCGCCGCGCCTCACGGGCCGCGGCAAAACGCCTTCCCGTCGCGCAAGCGGCTTCCCGCACGCGCGGCGCGGCACGACGGAGGCCCGCATGAGCGTTGCCGTCGACATCCGCAAGACCTACGTGAACGCGGAGCGCCGCTTCACGCTCGACGTGTCGTTTACGGCCGCCACGCAGCGCGTCGTGCTGTTCGGGCCGTCCGGCGCGGGCAAGAGCATGACGCTGCAGGCGATCGCCGGCCTGCTGTCGCCCGACGAAGGCACGATCGCGCTGAACGGCGAACCGCTGTTCGATTCCGCGCGCGGCATCGACGTGCCGACCCGTGCGCGCCGCGTCGCGTATCTGTTCCAGGACTATGCGCTGTTTCCGCACCTGAACGTGCGCCAGAACATCGCGTTCGGGCTCACGTCGGGCCTGCGCAACCCGCGTGCGAAGACGGTGCCGCCCGAAGTCGCGTACTGGCTGCAGGCGTTCGAACTCGACACGCTCGCCGGGCAATTCCCGTCGCAGTTGTCGGGCGGACAGAAGCAGCGCGTCGCGCTTGCCCGCGCGCTCGTTGCGCAGCCGCGCATCCTGCTGCTCGACGAGCCGTTCGCGGCGCTCGACGGCGCGATGCGCCAGCGCATGCGCCACGAGCTCGCCGAACTGCAGGCGCGGCTCGATATCCCGATGGTGCTCATCACGCACGATCCCGACGACGTCGCCGCGTTCGGCGACCAGGTCGTGCAATTGAGCGAAGGACGCGTGCAGGCCACCACGCCGCACGCCGAGTGGCCGACGCGCGTCACCTGATCGCGCGAAGGCGGTGGCCCGGGCGGCCACGTTCGACCTGAGAGAAGCCGCACTGGCGGCACAAGTTGCAAACGGGATCGAAGCCGGCGCCTCGCGTACGTCGGGCGGCGCCGGTTTCGCCTCGTCCGCCCACGGTCATCGCCGGAAACGGCTCATACCGCCGTCGCGCGCGATCAGCCCGTCACCGCGAGAATCACGCTCGATGCCTTGAACAACGCGATCGCACGCCGGCCGGCGTCGAGCTGCAACGCCCCGACGCTGTCGTTCGTGACCACGGCCGTGAGCGTCCCGCCGCCGTCGAGCGCCAGCGTCACCTCGCTGTTCACCGCGCCCGCCGCGACGGCGTCGACCGTCCCGCGCAACTGGTTGCGCGCGGATACCTTCAGAGACGCTTCGGCGCCGCCTTCGTCGTCAACCGCCAGCACGACCCACGACGCCTTCACGAGCGCGCACGCATCCGCGCCCGGCTGCAGGCCGAGCGCGTCGGCGCTTTCGTGCGTGAGCACCGCGACGATCACCTGCCCGCCGGGCAGCACGAGCGTCACCTCGTCGTTTACCGTGCCGCGCACGATCGATTCGACCTTCCCGAACAACTGGTTGCGCGCGCTCGTCTTCATCCCGATCCGGCCGATCAGCGCCCAGTCGACGTCGAAACCGGACACCGCCGCGCTCGCGGCGTCGATGAAGCGGCGATGCTCGCGCTCGATCGTGCGGAACGCGGCGATCAGCGAGGTCGCGCGCGGCGTCAGCGTCGTGCCGCCGCCGCCCTTGCCGCCCGTCGCGCGCGTCACGAGCGGCTCGCCGGCCAGGTTGTTCATCGTATCGATCGCATCCCACGCGGCCTTGTAGCTAAGCCCGACGGCCTTCGCCGCGCGCGTGATCGACCCGGTGTCGCCGATCGCCGCGAGCAGCGCGATGCGGGTGGCGCCGCCGAGCGTCTGCTCGCCCGCGCGCAGCCACAGTTCGCCGCCCAGTTCGAGCGGTCCGGCGGAAGAGGAAGGAGGCGACGCGTCGCTCATCGGTCTGTCTGAAGAAAACGGGTGGCCATTATAGTGAGCGCGCGAGGCTCAGCGCGGCTTGCCATCCAGCTTCGGCGGACGCAGGCTCGCGAGCAGCGTCTCGGCGTCCCTCGCCGCGCGTTGCTCGAGCGCGGCACCGTAGCCGCGCACGAAACCCAGCTGGTAAGCGGGCGCCGCCAGTTGCTCGAGATGATGCAGCGCGACGATCGTGTCGTTCGCCTCGCCGAGCACGCTTTGCACGCGCGCGAGCGTCTTGACCGTCTCGTTGCGCGTGCGGCGCGAGGCCAGCGACGCGAAGAATTCGAGCGCATAGCGCAGCCGCTTCGCGTCGATCCGCACCTGATGCCGCGCGGCCGTGTCGAGCGACGTGAGCGACGGCGACGCATACAGGTGACCGAACAGCCGCCGCACGCGCTTGGTTGCATGCCGCCGCAGCGACGGTGTGTCGTCCGCATCGGTCGGCGGCAGCGCGAGCCCGCACAGCCACTCGAGCCAGCCGAGCGTCAGTCGCGCATAGCGCGCCGAATGCAGCGCCTGGCGCAGTTCGACGCGCGCGGTCAGCGCCTGTACGCGCGCGGCGTCGAGCGTGCCGTCCCAGTCCGCGCTGCCGCCGTCGGCAGCGATCAGCGCGGGCAGGCTCTCGGTCGAGAACACGTCCCAGTCGCGCACTGTGCCGAGCAGGGCCGCAAGCCAGCGCAAGTCGACGCCGAACGTGTTCTGCCATTGATCGTCCGCGAAACGCGGGAAGAAGCGCATCAGCGTACGCAGCCGTCGCAGCGCGACGCGCATCTGGTGCACGAATTCGGGATCGTCGCGGTCGAGCACGCCGCGCTCGTTGCCGAGCCATTGCGCGGCGATGTCGCCCGACAGCGCGAACAGCGCGGCCCGCTGCGTGCGGATGCCGGTGAGGTCGACGAGTTGCGCCTTGACCGGCCCGGCGACGGCAGGCTCGCCCGCGCACGCGCGATCGATCACGCTGGTCAGCTGCACGAACGCGGGCCATGCGCCGCTGAGCTCGCGCGCGGCGGCAAACAGCGCGCGAAGCGCGGCCGTGCGTGCGGCGGCGGTTTCCCAGTCGGGCGCCGCGAGGCGCAACTCGACATGGCGGCGCGGCGGTTCGGTGCCGCCGTGCAACGTGATGTCGTCGAGCGTCATCTCGACCACCACGCCGCTGTCGTCCGCCCAGCGCCCGCGCCGCCGCTCGCTGACGAGCCGCGGCCGCGCCGGCGCCGACGCTGCGGCGACCGCCGCTTCATCAACGTGGCCGGGCACGACGCGGTCGCCCTCGCCCGCGGCCTCCGCCGATTCCGTATCGGCAACCGGCCCGGACGCCGGCGCGGCCACGACGATGCCTGCATGCTCGGCATCGAACAACTCGCGCTCCACGACGCCGGGCGCGAATGCCTTCGTGCGTGACGCAACGACCCGCCGCCCCTGCACGTTCGACTCGATCCACGTCCACCAGCATTCGCCGGGGTTCGGTTCGGCCTCCTCGACCTGGCACGGCTCGATCGTCACGCGCTCCTGGCCGCGCCGCATCCGCACCTGCGGACAGATCCGCCACGCACGGACGAGTTCGGCACCGAAGTCGCGCTGCTCGCCACGGGCGCGGCTTCCCGTCTTGACCGGCCAACCTTCCAGCGACAGGCACAACACGATTTCCAGCACACGCGACATGGAGGCTCCTGCACATGAAGAATCGCCGGCGCATCCTTCGCGCCGGCGTGGCCCGTGAAGCAGCTTCCATAGTACACGCCGCGAAAACGCGCGGGAAACGATCTGGCCCTGTCGCGCCTGTCGCGTGTCAAACGACGTATCAGACGACGTATTGCGCGATGCCGTTGCCGAACGACCAGTCCTCCTTCAGCACTTCGACGAGACTGATGAATACGTCCTGCGGCCGCACGCCGGGCTGCCGCGCGAGGTTTTCGGCGATGGTCCGGTACAGCGCCTGCTTCTGCTCGAGCGTGCGCGTGTTGTTCGCCGTGATCTGGATCATCACGAGATCGTCGCTGCGTTCGATGTCGAGGTAATGGCGGCCGAACACGAAGTTATCGGCCGAATGCTCGGTCACGACCATGAAGATGTCGTCCTCGGGCACGTTGAACGTGTGCATCAGCGCGCGATGCACGCCGTCGACGAGCGCCGCGCGGTAGGCGGCGGGTTTGCCTTCGCGCACTGCGATACGGGTGAACGGCATGGTCTGCTCCTTTCGGTGACGTTGAAAAGTGGAAACGCCACGCCAGATTAGGCGCGCATAACTATAATGAACAGTCATCGATCAATATTTCATTCATTTTCATCTGAAATGAAAGTCCTCGACCTCGATGCAGTGCGCGCGTTCGTGCTGGTCGCCGATCTCGCGAGCTTCACACGCGCCGCCGACGCGCTCGGCACCACGCAATCGGCCGTCAGCCTGAAGCTGAAACGGCTCGAAGCGCACCTCGGCAGGCCGCTGCTCGCGCGCACGCCGCGCGTCGTCAAGCTGGCCGCTGACGGCGAGAACTTCCTGCCGGCCGCCCGCGCGCTGCTCGACGCGCACGACCAGGCGCTCGGCGCGATTTCGGCCGGCACGCATCGCCTGTCGCTCGGCGTCAGCGAGCACGTTGCGGTGCCCGACCTGCCGGCCGTACTGACGAGCCTGCACCGGCAGGATCCCGGGCTGTCGCTGGAAATGCATCTGGGAATGTCGGCGAGCCTGCTCGCGCAATACGACGAAAGGCGGCTCGACGCGGCGATCGTGCGGCACGAACCGGGCGAGGATCCGCCGCGCGACGACGGCACGCTGCTGTTCACCGAGCCGCTCGCGTGGCTCGCCGCGCCCGACTGGACGCCGCGCGCCGGCGAGCCGCTGCCGCTCGCGGTGCTGGCCGGGCCGTGCGGCGTGCGGGCCGCCGCGCTGCGCGCGCTCGAGCATGCTGGACGCCCGTGGCGCGAGCGCTTTACGGGCGGCGGCGTCGCGGCGGTCACGGCGGCCGCCGCGGCCGGGCTCGCGGTCTGTCCGCTGGCCCGGCGCGTCGCGCCGCGCGCGCTGGTCGACGTCGGCGCGAAATTCGGCTTGCCGCCGCTGCCGCACTCGCAGGTCGTGCTGTATTCGCGCGTGCGCGACGCCCGCGCGGCAGCCGCACTCCGAAGGTTTTCCGACAGCCTTGCAATCTCGGCGTAAACTAATCCGTTTCGCCGTTCGCAATCTTCCGAAGAATTCCGATGAAGCCCGAAGCCCGCAAGCACCTCCGCGCCAACCTGCTGATGCTCGCCGCCGCCGCGATCTGGGGCTCGGCGTTCGTCGCGCAACGACTGAGCCTCGACGTGATCGGGCCGTTCCTGTTTACGGGGCTGCGTTTCCTGCTCGGCGCACTGGTGCTGATCCCGCTGCTGACGTTCAACGCGGGCTCGCGCGCGCAGCTTGCGGCGATTCGGCGCGAACCGGCGCTCCTCGCGCCGGGCCTCGCGCTCGGCGGGCTGCTCGCCGTGTCGATCTCGCTTCAGCAGTTCGGCCTGCAGTACACACGGGTCGCGAACGCGGGCTTCATCAGCTCGCTGTACGTCGTGATCGTGCCGCTGATGGGCGTGTTCGTCCGCCACCGGATCGGCGCCGGCACGTGGTTCGGCGCGCTGCTCGCGGCGATCGGCCTGTATTTCCTCAGCATCGACGAGCATTTCTCGGTGCTCTACGGCGACTGGTTCCAGCTCGTGGGCGCGGTGATCATCGCCGCGCACGTGATGACCGTCGGCCATTTCGCGAAGCGGCACGATCCGCTCGTGCTCGCGTTCCTGCAGTTCGTCGCGTGCGGCGCGCTGTGCCTCGCGGTCGGCCTCGTGATCGAGCCGGTCAGCGTCGCGATGCTGCGCAGCGCGCTGCCGACGCTGCTGTACGGCGGGCTGCTGTCGGTCGGCGTCGGCTATACGTTGCAGGTCGTCGCGCAGCGCGATGCGGCGCCCGCGCACGCGGCCGTGATCTTCAGCATGGAAGGCGTGTTCGCGGCCATCGCGGGCTGGGCCGCGCTCGGCGAGACGCTGACGCTGCGCGCGCTGGTCGGCTGCGCGCTGATGCTGGCCGGCCTGCTCGCGTGCCAGTTGCTGCCGAACGGCGACGCCCGGAAAAAGGACGAGGACGCGCTGCCGGCGTGACACGCGCGATCCCTATAATGGCGGTTCGCGTGTTTTTCATGCCAACCGCTTCCGACAGGCCAGCTCCGTGACGTCCCATCCCGTCGATCCCGCCGCCGACCTCCTGCGCGAACGCGCAGCGCACTATGCCGCCGAGGCCGCGCTGTTCCTGCGCGACCAGGCGCTGTCCACCGCATCGCACGACCTGCGCAGCCCGTTGAACGCGATGCACAGCTGGGCGTACGTGCTCGAGCGCCAGCTCGCCAGCGCCGACCCGAACCTGCAACGCGCGCTCGCGGGCATCCGCGCGGGGATCGACCAGCAGGTCGCGCTGATCGACGACGTGCTCGACGCGCCGCGCGCGGCAACGCGCACGCTCGCGATCGCCGTGCAGCCGTTCGCGCTGCGCCCGTTGCTCGACGACACGCTCGCACTGGTGCGCTTCGCGCTCGCCGACGCGCGGCAGGTGACCATCGACGCGACGCTGCCTGACGGCGAACCGTCACTGAGCGCCGATCGCGAACGCATCGCGCAGGCGCTCTGGACGATGCTGACGACGGCCGTCGAAACCAGTGCCGCCGGCAGTCGCGTGACCTTCACATGCACGCGCGACGGCGCGCTGTGCGTCGCGCACGTCACCTGCGACGTGAGCGCCAACGCCCTCGCCGATCCCGCGCTGCCGCACGCATTCGAACCGTTCGCCCGCAGCGAGATGCTGCGCGCGCGCGACGCGAAGCGCGTCGCGTGGACGCTCGCGTTGTGCCAGCGTGTCGCGCTCGCGCACGGCGGCACCTTCACCCACACCCCGTTCGCCGACGGCTCCGCCGTCACCCTCTCGCTCTCCGTCCCCTGCGAGGCGCCGGTGTAACCGATCGGCGCCCGAATAATTACATTTCCCTTTCCGGCCCTATACTGATGGGCCTGTCATGACTGGAGCGATTCTTTGTTACAGATCTTCGCGCTCATCGGCGCGTTGTTCCTGGTGGCCCTGAACGGGTTTTTCGTCGCGGCCGAATTCGGCCTCGTCAAACTGCGCGCGACACGCGTCAAGACACTTGCCCGCAAGCACGGCCTGCGCGGCCGCATCCTCGCAGTCGTGCACGGCCGGCTCGACGCGTATCTGTCCGCCTGCCAGCTCGGCATCACGCTCGCGTCGCTCGGCCTCGGCTGGGTCGGCGAGCCGGCGTTCGCGGAACTGATCGGCCCGCTGCTCGACCTGATCGGCGTGCAGTCCGAACGCATCGTGCACCTGATCTCGCTGGTGTTCGCGTTTTCGCTGATCTCGTTCCTGCACATCGTGGTCGGCGAGCTCGCACCGAAATCGATGGCGATCCGCCAGTCGGAAAAGGTCGGCCTGTGGGTCGCGCTGCCGCTCTACGCGTTCTACTGGGCGATGTATCCGGCGATCTGGGTGCTCAACAGCAGCGCGAACGCGGTGCTGAGGCTTGCGGGCCTGTCGGCCGACCACGGCGGCGACGCGCACTACTCGACCGACGAACTGAAGCTGATCCTGCGCAGCCGCCGCAGCGCGGGCAACGCGGCCCAGCCGGCCCGCGGCACGTACACCAACGACGAGTGGAACACGCTCGCGCATTCGCTCGATTTCTCGTCGATGACGGTGTCGGACCTGATGCGTCCGGCACACGAAATGATCGGCCTGCGCCGCGACCTGCCGCTGCCCGACAACATGGAGATCGTCGCGCGGCACCGCTTCAGCCGCTATCCGCTGTTCGAGGATGCGTCGCGCGAACAGGTGAGCGGGCTGATCCACCTGAAGGACCTGCTGCTCGCGCGTCATGCCGGTGCGGCGCTCGAGGATCTGTCCGACTACGTGCGCCCGGTGCAGTACGTGAAGCCCGACATGCCCGCGCTGGAACTGTTCCGCCGCTTCCGCAAGGGCGCGCCGCACTTCGCGCTGGTCGGCAACAAGGGCGAGAAGCCGATCGGCTTCCTGACGCTCGACAACCTGCTCGGCGCGCTGGTCGGCCAGATCCACGACGAGTTCCGCCAGGGCGATGCGGACTGGAGCCGCCTCGACGACGGCACGCTGATGGGCAAGGGCAGCCTGCCCGTCGTGTCGCTCGAGCAGGCGCTCGGCATCGACATCGACGAAGGGCGCGCAGAATCGGTCGGCGGCCTCGTGATCCAGGCGCTCAGCGATTTGCCGACCGAAGGGCAGCGCGTGTCGTTCGATCGCTTCGACGTCGTCGTGAAGAAGATGAACGGGCCGCGCATCGTGCTGGTGCGCGTCTATCCGAAGATCGCGAAGGAGGCCGACGAATGACGGCCGCCGCTTGCCGCACGCGATGACGCCGACGCTGCCGCGCTGCTGCGTGATCACACCGGAGCCGGCGTCCGCGTCGGCCGCCGATTGCCGCGCATTCCTCGACAGGCTGTCGGCCGTGCTCGCACGCGGCGAGACGCTCGTGCAGTTGCGCGTGAAGTCGTTCGATGCGGACGCGTTCGCGCGGCTGGCCGCCGATGCGCTCGCGCGCTGCGACGCGGCCGGCGCGCAACTGATGCTCAACGGACCGATCGACGCGGCGGGCGTGATGCAGCTCGACGGCGCGGGCTGGCACCTCGACGGCGCCGCCCTGCGCGCCGTCGCGCAACGGCCGCTGCCGGCCGCGCGCCGCATGTCGGCCGCATGCCACGCGGCCGACGATCTCGAGCTGGCCGCGCGCGCGGGCGTGGATTTCGTCACGCTGTCGCCCGTGTTGCCGACGCTCAGCCATCCCGGCGCACCGACGCTCGGCTGGACGCGATTCGCCGCGTTGGCCGCGCAGGCCGCGATGTCGGTCTATGCGCTCGGCGGCATGACACGCGCGCATCTCGACGACGCGCGCCGCCACGGCGCGTATGGCGTCGCGGGCATTCGCGGCTTCTGGTAAGTGTGCGGCCGGGCGCGCCAGCACCCGGCAATTCAAACATCATGCGCCAGGAACGGGACGCACTGCGCGCCGTGCGCTGTCGTCGATGCGGCGCACGTCGTGCGTCAGCGCGTAGCGGTTGACGTCACCCGTCAGCCACGCGACGAGCGAATACGGCGGCAACTCCCCTTCATCGACCCGGTCGCGTGCGCGTGCCGGCGTCTCGAACACGACCTGCCCACTCGGCGCATCGAACGGCACCGCGTCGGGCGACAAGTTCAATGCGATGGTCAGCGTCTCGTCATCGGCGAGCCACCATGATGCGAGCAGCGCATCGGCATCGCCGTCACCGCTCGCCTTCAGCGCATGCGCGTCCTGCGGCCGGCAATCGGACAGCCGCGGCGCAATCAGCTTCGCGCGCACCGCGAGCGCCGACTGCACGAAATGCGCACGATCGACATCGCGCGCGGTTTCATCGAAGATCAGCGGGATCTGCGGCGTGAGCAGCGACAGCGCAAGCGCCGCGAGGCCCGGCGTTTGCTCGTGGTCGCCATGCTCGCTCTCGTGCCATGCGCCATCGGACAGCACCAGCGACGTGAGCGACAACCCTTCGGCGCATGGACCGTCGCCCGCCGTGGCCGGCTGGAATGCCGCGCCTGCCGCGGTCAGCGCGCGAGCAAGCGTATGGATCGACTGGTGAGGCGAAATCCCTTCGTGCGCCGACACGTCGCGCCCCGTCAGCCGATGCAGCGCGCGTTCTCCGCAACCGTTCCACTGCGCATCGAAATGCGTATCGGCCAGATGCACCGGATGACGCTCGCTGCCTAGCACGAGATGGATCATCCGGTCGGCCGGCACGGCCGCACGCACGCGGTCGGCGATCTCGCGCAGCCACGACGTGCCGATCCGGTCGGCCTCGCGCAGCCGCAAGCCGTCGCAACGGTATTCGTCGATCCAGTACAGCGCGTTGTCGCAGAAGAAGTCGCACACCTCCGGATGGTCGAGCGCGAGCGGCGGCACCTGCAGCGGATCGTCGCCCGTGTGGAAGAACGGCGCCGCGTAATGACGCAGCGCGTCGGTGCCGCTGCCGAAGCGCGCGTAGTCGAGTTCCAGCAGCACCGCGAGACCGTAGCCGTGCGCATCGTCGATCAGCGCCTTCAGTGCGTCGGGACCGCCTTCCGCCGCGAGCGGCGCGAACGGCAAGCTGTCGTGCGGCGACGCGAGCAACTCCAGCGCGGTCACGCCGAGACGGGCAAGCTGAGGCAACCGGCGGCGCACGCCGTCGAAGCCGCCCACCGCGTGCGGACGAATCGCGTACAGCGCAATGTCTTCCCACGCACGTCCGCGCCAGAACGTGTTACGCCACGTGAACGCGCGCGGATCGACGACCTCGCTCGGGCCGTTGAGCCCGTCGGGTTGCGAACGCGACGCGGGATCGGGAATCGACGTGACGTCGTCGAGCCGATAACGGTAACGCGCGCCCGCACCGCATTCGACGAACGCTTCGAACCAGTGCGGGCCGGCCGCCGTCATCGGAACGAGCGTCGGGCCCATGCCGGTATCGAGTTCGAGCTGGACATGCGTGCTGCCCGGTGCCCACACGCGGAAATGCGTGCGCGGCGACGTACCGATCGCGCCGCAGGGCTGCGCGCCGGACGGCAGGCAGTGAATGTAGTGCTGCGCATACGGATCGTGCGGACAATCTGACATCATGCGCTCCTCGTGCGTGCCGAGCGGCATGGCCGCGCGGTCGGCGCGGCGCATCGTGGCCCGGCATGCGACGGCCAGGCAGAGGGGGAGAAAAGTATGCGCCGGTTTCACGGCCGCGATGCATCGAATCCTCACATTTTTAAATGCGAATCGACCCCGCCAATGTTTGCGCGTATCGCGCGCCGAATCGGGTAGTCCGCATACCGGAATGTCCGCTCGCCTTGTTGCGCGGCCGGCCCGAGCTTACGCTCCGTGCGATGCGCGTGGGCACCCCGTCCGCGCCCGAACCCGAGGAATCCGCCATGTCGCTCCCCGCCAGCGCCGCGAAGTTCGATCCGGCACGCGCGCACGAATACGCCGAACAATCCCGCATCGCGCTCGCCGGCTACGACGCGTGCCACGAGCTCGCCGCTTGCATGCTCGCGTCGGCGATCGATGTGCCGGAGGCACGGCTCCTCATCGTGGGTGCGGGCGGCACCGGGCAGGAAATCTGCGTACCCGCGGCGCTGGAGCCCGGCTGGCAGTTCACGGCCGTCGATCCGTCCGCGCCGATGCTCGCGCTCGCGCGTGCCAACGTCGAAGCGGCGGGTTTCGCCGCCCGCACGCAATTCGTCGAGGCCGGCGTCGACGCGCTGCCCGATGCGCCCGCCTTCGACGGTGCGACGTTGATCGGCGTGCTGCATCACGTCCCCGGCGACGCGGCGAAGGCCGCGCTGCTGGACGCGATCGCGCGCCGCCTGAAGCCCGGCGCGCCGCTCGTGATCGCGGGCAACTATCGCCGCTACGCGGACCACCCTCGCCTGCTCGACGCGTGGCAGCAGCGCTGGCGGATGAAGGGCGCATCGCCCGACGCCGTGCGTGCGCAGCTTGCGAAAATCCTGCAGGGTGCCGATCCGCCGGTTGCCGAGGAAGCCGTGTTCGCGTTGCTGCACGATGCGGGCTTCGATGCGCCGCTACGCTTTTTCTCTAGCCTCTTCTGGGGGGCGTGGATCGCGGTGCGGCGCGGCGCGTGACAACGCGAAACGCCGTGAAGCGGCGGTCTCCACGAGCCGCTCGAATTACCCGCGTCAGCTCAACAGCCCTGCCGCGACGTTGATCGATAGCCCGAGCACGGCCATGTTGAAGTAGAACGACAGGATCGACTGCGCGAGCACCGCGCGCCGAGCGGAGCGGTTTGCGAGCGACACGTCGGCCGTCTGCGACGCGACCGCGAGCGTAAACGCGAAATAGAGGAAATCCCAGTAATCGGGCTCGGGGTTGCGGTCGGGGAACCGCAGTGCGCGATCGCTGCTCGGCGAGCCGTAATAGAGCCGCGCATAGTGCAGCGTGAAGATCGTCGGAATCAGGAACCATGCGCCGAACAGCGTCGCGCCCGTGACCGCGTAATGGCCGAGCCCGGCACGAAAGCCGACGTTCTTCGCGGTGGCGAGTTCGATCGCGATCGCGGCGACGCTCGCGACCGTCGCGATGCAGATGACCGTCAGCACGGTCGTCGCGTTCTCGTCCTCGCGGATCGCGATCTCGCGCACCTGATGATGATGCGCGGTGACCATGCGCACCCACATCAGCACGAGATACAGCCAGATCGTGCAATCCCAGCCGATCAGCGCGCGCGCGGTCGGCCTCAACTGCAACGGCAGCAACACCGCGCACAGCACGCCCGCGGCGAGGGCGGCGACCATGCGCGGCCGATTGCGTAACACCTGCGGATAAAGCGTCATCGTACGATTCCGAAAGCGGATGGAAAGGATTCGGCCGGCGTGCGAGCGACCCGCTGCGCCGCGCCGGGCGGTACCGCCCCGATTATCGCCATTCCTGCATGACGTTGCGATGGGCGTGAGCGCCTAAGATATCGGGATGACTCCCGTCCTCTGCCATCATCCCGCGAACGCGGCCGGCCGCGACTTCGTCGTCGGCGATCTGCACGGTTGCGTGGATGTGCTGCGCGCGCTGCTGCACGACATCGGCTTCGACCCGGCTCGCGACCGGCTGTTTTCGGTCGGCGATCTCGTCGATCGCGGCCCCGCCTCCGAAACCGCGCTCGAGCTGCTCGACCGCCCGTGGTGCCACGTGGTGCGCGGCAATCACGAAGAAGTGCTGAGCCTGGTGTCGCGGGGCAAGCTGTCGCCCGACGCGTGGCGCGGAATCGGCGGCGACTGGGGCGCCGATCTCCCGCCGGAACGACTGCACGCGCATGCGGCACGCGTCGACGCGCTGCCGCTCGTGCGCGTGATCGGCGACGGTCCCGCGCGCTTCAACGTGCTGCATGCGGAATTCTTCGGCCCGGACGCCGAACTCGACACGGGCAGCTATTCGCCCGACGTGCGCGAGCGGCTGATCTGGGGGCGCGACCTGGTGCAGGGGCTCGCCGACCCGGCCCGGCAGGCCGGCCTGTCGCTGACCTGCACCGGCCACACGCCCGTGCGCGCGCCGCAGCGCATCGGCGCGCAATGGTTCATCGACACCGGCGCGTTCGCACCATCCGGACGCCTGACGATCGTCGAGCCGCGCACGGGCGAGACGTGGTCGCTCACCCAGGCCGACGCGCGCGCACGTCACGCGGGCGACCTGCCGCTGCCTTGAGGCCTTCACGCCGATAACGGACCTGAGGCCCGCGGCGTTCATGGCGTGCCCCACCCGCACGCGTTTGCGTTCGCGAGCACCGCGCGAGCTAGCCGACCTGGTTCAATTCGAACACCGCATCGATCGCGGAACCGTTCCAGTTGTATTCGAGGTACGCCGCGTGATGGCAGTCGCGCAGCACCGTCGTGCGGAACGCCGCGAGACACTCGCCGCGCGGGTCGCGCACCGACGGATAGACGATCCCCGCGCCGCCCGCGCTGCGCACTGCACGGCCGAACGCCTGCCCGGCGCTGTAGTCGAGCGGATCGAGCAGCCCCGGGCTGCGCTGCGGCCAAGTGCGCACGTCGGCGACGTCGCCCTGCGCGTACACCGTGTACAGCCGCATCTGCTGGCGCATCGGCGCCTCCTTCGTCGCGGCCAGGAACAGCCCGCTGTGATAGCGCGTCTCGGCGATCGCCGTATCGCGCGACCGCCCGCAGTAGAACACGCCGTAGCTGCCGTCGGAAAAGCGGCTGCCCTGCGGATTCAGGTGCGTGAACGCGGCCATGATCGGCCCCCAGCCCTGGCCGTAGCGGCGCTCGGCCGGCGGCACGAGTTCGAGCGTGCCGACTTCGTTGCGGATGCGGTCGTTGGTCAGCGATTCGAGCGCATAGAGCGCGTCGAAATCCTCGGCGGACGCGACGCGGTCGAACAGGTTGATGGCCGGAAAACGGGTGGGAATCACGCGATAGGCAGGTGCCCAGTCGACGACGGTCGTGGGCCAGTGTTGGACTGCTTCGATCGGCATCGTCACGCCCAGCCACCCCGCATCGCGTCGAGATATTGACGCACGGCAACCAGGTCGCCGACGTTGCCGGCGAGCATGCGGTCGAGCGCGCGCTTGCCGCCGAACGGCGCGGCGTCGTTGGGCCGCTTGACCCAGGTGTCGGCCGCGGCCGGCTGCGGCAGCAGGATCTGCAGCGCCTTGTAGATGCCGAGCAGCAGCGATAGCCGCTCGAGCGTATCGCGCGGCAGGCGCGCCGATTCCGGCGCGGCCTTCCACTTGAAGAACGTCGAGCGGCCGGGCGACCCGAGCAGCACGATCTGTTCGTCGATCGTCAGCTCCCAGTCGCGCGCGATGTTGAAGAATGCGCGCAGGCCGGCCGCCGACATCTGCGCGACCGAGGCCTGCCGCGGGGCGGAATGCGGATCGAAAGCGGGCTGTGACATGATCGTTAGTCTCGAAACGAATTTACTAACAAGATTAGTCCATTTTCGTATTTTTGCAAGGGTCGTCCCCCACCGCGTCGGCATTCCGTCCGAAGGATCGATATTTTTTGTCCATTCTGGACTGCGATTTTATTTTCTGCGTTAATGACCGTGCGGACGGCGCACCGGGACGCGGTACGTCCCCGCAGCAACCGTGTCGCCCAGAACCGGATAGACCACGCCAAGGAACCACCATGAAGAGACTGATTGCCGCCGTTTCGATCGCCCTGCTCGCGGTATCGGCAGGCCCCGCCGTCGCGAAGGACTGGACCACGCTGCGCTTCGGCACCGACGCCAGCTACGCGCCGTTCGAATCGAAGGCGCCCGACGGCAAGCTCGTCGGCTTCGACATCGACCTCGGCAACGAGATCTGCACGCGGCTGAAGGCGAAGTGCGTGTGGCTCGAGAACGATTTCGACGGAATGATCCCGGCGCTGAAGGCGAAGAAGTTCGACGCGGTGCTGTCGTCGATGTCGATCACGCCGCAGCGCGCGGAACAGATCGGCTTCACGACGAAGATCTACAACCAGCCGACGCGGCTCGTCGTGAAGAAAGGCTCGCCGCTGCAGCCGACGGCCGAATCGCTGAAGGGCAAGTCGATCGGCGTCGAACAGGGCACGACGCAGGAAGCGTATGCGAAGGCCTACTGGGCCAAGCAGGGTGCGAACGTCGTGTCGTATCAGAACCAGGACGGCGTGTATGCCGACCTGACGTCGGGCCGCCTCGACGCCGCGCTGCAGGACGAGGTGCAGGCCGCGATCGGGTTCCTGAAGTCGCCGCGCGGCGCGGGCTACCAGTTCGTCGGGCCCGAACTCGTCGACGAGAAGGTGCTCGGCATCGGCGCCGGCATCGGGCTGCGCAAGGAAGATACCGACCTGAAGGCGAAGATCGATCGCGCGATCCTCGACATGGTCAAGGACGGCACGTACAAGCGGCTCGCGTCGAAGTACTTCGACTTCGACATCTACGGCGGCTGAAGCGGTGCCGCGCGCGCACGGGTGCGATGCCCGTCGCGCGCGGCCTGACCGCCCCTCCCCTGCTCGCCGGACGGCGACGCCTCCCTGACGTTCGCCGTCGCGCCGGTTCGTCGTCCGTATCGCGCATCCGGACGCGGCACGTCATTCGCATTGCAAACGGATCGCCTGCGCTGGCGACCGCAGGCGCTCGACGTCGTCAATAAGCGAAGATCGGGCGCCGGGGGACCGGTGCCCGCGTGCACATCCCCATGCGGATCGGGTTGGCGAGCGAGAAAGCGCCGGCCCGGCGCGGATGACCGGGTATCAGCCGGATCCGCCTCGCACCGGGCGCGGAGAGGTGGCCTGTCGACGCATGCCGGCCGGCAGCAAGATGCGCGGTCGACCGGCGATGGGTCGAATCACTGCGATCGCGGCCTGCCGGCCGCGGCGTGTGGCGATCGTTCGTCATTTTTCTACCCCGTATTCGATCCGTAGCTTGTACCGGAAACCGGACAACGCCGGCGCCCCGACGATCCGTCGACAACGGCCCATGCCGTTCGGAGCAGGGCTGTGCTGCCCGTCCGTCCGGTCATCCCCCGGACTGCGTCCTTGCCGGTCCTCGCATGGTTCGCTGCCGAACCGGCCGGACGCCACGTCGTCGACTTTCGCACCTCAAACTTCGCAAGGAGCGGGCCAGCTTCGTTCCGGGCCGGCCGCACAAGGCTTTCGTCGGACAAGCCCGCGGCCGGAACGGTCGGGGCAGGCAGGACGTTGCGAAACTGAAACATGGCGGGCGCGGGCGCGCGCGCCCGTGTGACGGCGACGCCTTGTCAGACAAGGCGCGCGGACGATCCGGAAAATTTTCCCGGCGCGGGCGGCACGCCGCCGCGCGCGTTTGCATGGGCGATTCGGGCGGCCGCCGGCAGGAAACGTTTCACGCGCTTTACATGGCGCCGGCCGCCCGCGCACGGGACGACCGCGGACGCTTCCCGCCGCCGTTCAGCCGACTCGCTGATGGTCGGCGTCGTCCGGCGGCGCGCCGTCCTTTCCGCCGTTGTCGCCGTTGTTGTCGTGGTCGTTGAGCCCGTGCTCGATCATCATCCGGTAAAGCGTGACGCGCGAGATGCCGAGTTCGGCGGCGGCCTTGTTGATCCGGTGATCGTTGCGCAGCAACGCGTTTTCGATCGCGGTGCGCTCGGCGAGCGAACGCGCCTGCTCGAGCGTCACGGGCTCCGTTTCGCCCGGGACATCGAGCCCGAGATCGTGCGGCGTCAGGAGCCGGCTCTCGGCCATCACGATCGCGCGGCGCACCCGGTTGATCAGCTCGCGCACGTTGCCGGGCCACTCGTAGCGGCGCATCGCGTCGAGCGCGGCCGACGTGAAGCCGCTGATCTTGCGGCCGCTGTCGGCCTTGTATTTCTGCAGCACGTAATGCGCGAGGATGTCGATGTCCTTGCCGCGCGCACGCAGCGGCGGCTCGTGAATGCGCAGCACGCAGAGCCGGTGATAGAGGTCCGCGCGGAAGCGTCCGGCTTCGACCGCGCCGTCGAGATCCACGTGCGTCGCCGAGATGATCCGCACGTCGACCGGAATCGATTCCTGGCCGCCGAGCCGCTCGATCTTCCCTTCCTGCAGGAAGCGCAGCAGGCTCGCCTGGCTTTCGACCGGCATGTCGCCGATTTCGTCGAGAAACAGCGTGCCGCCGTTCGCGGATTCGATCCGGCCCGCGCGCCGCTGGTTCGCCCCGGTGAATGCGCCGCGCTCGTAGCCGAACAGTTCCGACTGCAGCAGGTGATGCGGAATCGCACCGCAGTTGATCGCGACGAACGGCCCTTTGCCGCGCACCGAGCGCTCGTGGATCGCGAGTGCCGTCAGCTCCTTGCCGGTGCCCGACTCGCCGGAGATGAACACGCTCGCGTCCGTTTTCGCGACCTTGCGGATCGTGCTGAACAGCTGCTGCATCGCTTCGCAGTTGCCGATCATCCCGTGCTCGCCGATCGACGCCGCGTACGCCGCGCCGTCGACGCGATCGAGCGCGGCCATCCCGCGCGCGTGGCCGAGCACGTGCGAAATCCATTCGTACGGCAACGGCAGCGTCACGTAATCGAAACAGTAGCTGCGGATCAGCTCGCGCACGGCAACGCCGATCGTGATGCCGGCCTGCGCGACGGAAATCCAGCCGATCGCCGGCTGGCTCAGACACGCCTTCAGCGCGGGATAGTCGCGCGACGTGAAGCCCGAGAAATCGACGAGCCCGGCGGCAACGTTCACGCCGGACGTCATGTTCTGCGCGGCGCCGGCCGTCTTCGCGACCGAGATGTCCCAGCCGAGCTCGCGCAGTTGCGCCAGTAACGGCTCGTCCGGCGAACGCATGATGACGAACAGCTTGCGTCCGGCCTCGGGAGCGGTAACGGACACGAACGGCATCTCGGACGCCGTCGTCCCGCTTGCGTCGGGTGACCTTGCAACCATCGTTGTTCCCCGCTTGGCGTTGGTATCGTGCGCCGGCTCGCCGCCGCATCCGAAGGACCTCGATCGAACTGACATATTGGCCGCATTTCCGTCCGAATAAAATCCCCCCGGGCAATAATCGCGCGCCGGGCGGATCCTTTCATGAACGGTATATCGGTGCCGCCGACGCGCGGCTAGATGGGTGATATCCCGGTGGCGCGGCGCGTGAGAAACCACGGCCGTACGGGTATCGGGCGCGCGAAGCCGCGCCGGTGCGGGCGCGCCGGTGCGCCACGCGACGCCGGGCACGAGGAATCGGACCGGCGGCAGGCGCCGGCGCGGCCGCGCCGGCCGTACCGGCGCCTGCTCGCGCAACCGTTTTCCGCTTGACGCCAGTCAATCGTCGGAAGAAGTGGAGTTGATGCACGAACGCAACACGTGGCGCGGCGGCGTCAGCGCCCCGATGCGAGCGGCGCGAGTGCGTTGGCGCGGCCGCGTCCGGCCGACGCGCCGTCGTGTTCGCCGTAGGCGGCGACGAGCGCGTCGACGCGCGCGAGGTGGTGGCGGTTGTCGTGGTCCCACGGATGGAAGCCCGGCCGGAAGAAGCTCAGCCATTCACCCGCGATACGCGGGAACAGCCCGCGGCGCGGCCCGTACAGGAATGCCATCATGCGCAGCATGCCGCGCACGCGATGCCTGATGTCGCGATCGCGCGACAGCAGCGTCACGTGCATCAGGAACACGGTCGGCCAGAACGTCAGCGTCGTCACCAGGTACACGCCGACGCGGATCAGATAGCGGCGCGGGCCCGGCTTCATCACGGCGTTCCACACGTCGTAGGACACGGCCTTGTGCTCGGTTTCCTCGAGCGCATGCCACAGCCACATCTGCCGGTAGCCTTCGACCGAGCCGTCGAGGCGCGTCGGGTCGCTCAGGAGCCAGTCCGCGAGCATCGCCGTGTAGTGTTCGGCGGCGACCGTGTGCGCGAGCTGCACCGAATGCGGCAGCGTGCGCTTCACGAAGCCGAGCACCGTCCATACGCGCTTGTCGAGCTTGCGCGCGGGCAGGCGGTTGGCCTGCATCAGCTCGTTGTATTCGACGTGCTCGCGCGTATGCATCGCCTCCTGGCCGATGAAGCCGAGCACCTGCCGCTTGAGCACCGGGTCGTCGATCCGGTCGCGATAATTGCGCACCGAATCCATGAAAAAGCGTTCGCCGGCCGGAAACAGCAGCGACAGCGCATTGAAGAAGTGGGTCACGTGCGGGCCGAGCCCATTCCAGTCCTTCGCGCGTTCGACCGGCAGGTCGAAGCGCAGGTCGCGGCGCACCGGCATCACCTCGGCGGCGGTGGCGGAAGCGGCTGACTTCATGTTCGTCGTTCTCCTGGTTTTCGGGCGGCCCGGCAGCCGTCGCGGCCTTGTCGGCGCGGGCCCGGGCAGCGCATCGCGCAACGCCGAAATCTTGACATCGATAGCTGTAAAGATAGGCGCCGGCCGGCGCCGCGCGCAAGCCGCGCGGTAGACGCGCGCTTCCAAACAGGGCACGGTCGGCAGCGCGGAAAAAGCGACGTTCGAGCGGCGTTCGCGCATGCCTCGATTCGAACGCGCATGCCGGTACGGGACCGCCAGCCGGGCGGCGCGCGCACGCGCCGAAATCGGCACGAAAACGCCGCGTGACGGGCGTTTCACGGGATCGCGCGATGGCGCTCGACGTGACGCCGAGCAGCCGGGTGGCGCCGATTCATACGCGCGCCCCGTTCGCGCGGTGCAACCCCGTCGCTCCGGTTCGCGAAAAATTCAAACGCGCGTTCCATTGGCATATCGGGCGGGTTATGCGAAGACCGCCGCGACCGACCCGCGATCGGCACGCGGACGGGCGCTCGCCGCGTACGGCGGCCCCCTGCCCGCTCGCCTACAATAGCGGTTTTACCCAACCCCTTTTCAGGAGAAGTCATGTCTGTCACCACGACCGCATCGGGCCTCAAAATCGAAGACCTGACCGAAGGCACCGGCGCGCAGGCGCAAGCCGGCCAGACCGTCAGCGTCCACTACACGGGCTGGCTGACCGACGGTCAGAAATTCGACTCGAGCAAGGACCGCAACGACCCGTTCGCGTTCGTGCTCGGCGGCGGCATGGTCATCAAGGGCTGGGACGAAGGCGTGCAGGGCATGAAAGTCGGCGGCGTGCGTCGCCTGACGATCCCGCCGCAACTCGGCTACGGCCCGCGCGGCGCAGGCGGCGTGATCCCCCCGAACGCGACGCTCGTGTTCGAAGTCGAACTGCTCGCCATCTGACGACGCCGCCGGCCGACGTCCTTCCGATGGAACGCATCCCGTCTCCCGCCATCGCGCTGCGCCGTTACGACACGTGCGAAGCATCCGACGTGCACGACTTTCACCAGGTCGTGATCGGCGTCGATGGCGCGATGGTGATGGCGGTGGACGGCGTCGGCCAGCGCATCGACCGGCACGCGGCGTGGCTGATTCCGGCCGGCGCGCGCCACGATTACGCGGGCCTCGGCGACAATCGCCAGCTCGTGCTCGACTTGCCCGCCGCGTCGCTCGCGGTGCCGCGGCGGCTGTTCGACAGCGCGCGTGCCGTGTCGATCGACCCGGCGCTGACGTCGCTCGTCGCGCAGGTCGCGGCGGCGGCCGCGCAACTCGACGGGACGGCTGGCGACACGCGGCGCGCGCATCGCTTCCAGTGGCAGGCCGCCGCGCGTCTGTGCGACGCGCTGCTCGACGATGCCGGCCTCACCGCGCCCGCTGTGGGCCTGGATTTCGCGCGCATCGACCGCTGGCTGCGCGCGCGGCTCGCGGAACCGCTGCGCATCGCCGATCTCGCCGCGCACTGCGGTTACGGGATGCGCCGCTTTCATCAACTGTTCGTCGACGCGTTCGGCGAAACCCCGCATCGCTACCTGCAGCGGCTGCGGCTCGACGCCGCCGTCGTGCTGCTCGCGGACGGCCGCCATCCGCTCGTCGACATCGCCGGCATGGTCGGCTTCGCCGACCAGAGCACCTTCACGCACGCTTTCACGAAGCGCTTCGGCGTCGCGCCCGGGCGCTGGCGCGGCGAGCGGCACTGAGCGCTCACGCGCGCTTCCCGCCCCCCTCGTCGCCCACTTTCCGCACGACCGTCTCCGCCGCCTTCAGCGGCCGGCCGTCGTCGTGCCGAAGCGCGAGCTTGCGGATCGCGCGGCCGGTCTTGCGCTCGACCAGCACCGAATGCGGCTCGCCGCGCTCGAACAGGTTCGCCTCGCCCCACTGCCGCAACATCACGATCACCGGAAACAATCCCTCGCCCTTCTTCGTCAACGCGTATTCCTGATACGCGCTGCCGTCCGACGCGGGCACGACTTCGAATACGCCTGCGTCCACCAGCATCCTGAGCCGGTCCGACAGGATGTTGCTCGCGACGCCGAGGCTCGCACGGAAATCGCCGAACCGGCGCACGCCGTCGAACGCGTCGCGCACGATCAGCAACGCCCAGCGATCGCCGACGATATCGGTCGCCCGTGCCACCGGGCACGGCGAATCCGCAAGACTTTTCTGCCTGGCCATATTGCTCTCCGCTGTCGCGCCGGCGCCCTCGCGGGCCGCCGGCCGTCCGTGCGCGGGCCCGTCGCCCGCCGTCACACAGGTTGCATTTTAAAACTACTTTTCCTACACTCACACTGATTTCAAATTGCAACCACTTGAGCAAGCATGAGGCCCACCATGAAATCGTCCTGTTCAGGAACGGTCGCGTCGAACGCGGCATCGCGCGCCGCTCGTCCGGTCGCCATGTCAGGCGTGCCGACGGCGCTCGTCGCGCTGCTGGCCGTGTGCTGCGCGGCGAGCGTCGCGAACGTGTACTACGCACAGCCGCTGCTCGACTCGATCGCACATGACTTCGGTGTATCGCAGGCGGCGGTCGGCGGCGTCATCACCGCGACGCAGCTCGGCTGCGCGCTCGCGCTGCTGTTCGTCGTGCCGCTCGGCGACCTGCTGAACCGCAAACGCCTGATCGCCGTTCAACTTCTGCTGCTGACGGCGGCATGCATCGGCGTGGCCGCCTCGTCGACGCGCATCGCATTGCTGGCGGGCATGGTCGCGGTCGGGCTGCTCGGCACCGCGATGACGCAAGGGCTGATCGCCTGCGCGGCCGCGCTTGCGGGCGCCGGTGAGCGCGGCCGCGTGGTCGGCGCGGCGCAGGGCGGCGTCGTGATCGGCCTGCTCGCCGCGCGCTCGCTTGCGGGTGTCGTCACGGATGTCGCCGGCTGGCGCGCGGTTTATCTGGTGTCGGGCGCGCTTGCGATCGCGATGCTGATCGCGCTGGCGCGGCTGTTGCCCGATGCCCACGCGCCGCGCGAGCGCATCGGCTACGCGGCGCTGCTCGGTTCGATGGTCACGCTGCTGCGCAACGAGCGCGTGCTGCGTGTGCGCGGGGCAATCGCACTGCTGATGTTCGCGGCGTTCAGCATCTTCTGGAGCGCGCTCGTGCTGCCGCTGAGCGCGCCGCCGCATGCGATGTCGCATACGCAGATCGGCGCATTCGGACTGGTCGGCGCGCTGGGTGCGGCCGCCGCCGCGCGCGCGGGCCGGCTCGCGGATCGCGGCCTCGGCGAAGCCACGACCGGCGCCGCGCTCGCGCTGCTCGCGCTCTCGTGGCTGCCGCTCGCGTTCGCCGGTACGTCGATCGCGCTGCTGGTTGTCGGCATCGTGCTGCTCGACGTCGGCGGGCAGGCCGTTCACGTCGTGAACCAGAGCATGATCCTCGGCGCGCGGCCCGATGCGCATGCCCGCCTCGTCGGTTGCTACATGCTGTTCTATTCGGTCGGCAGCGGGCTCGGCGCGATTGCGTCGACGATGATGTATGCGCACGCCGGATGGATCGGCGTCTGCGCGCTCGGCGCGGCGGTCAGCGTGGTTGCATTCGCCGTCTGGGCCGTGACGCTCAGGCGTGCATGACGCGTCGCGACGTGTCGAAGTGTCGAACGCGGAGCGCTGAGCGCGAATCGCGGCGTGCCTCGCATAGAACGAAAAAACCGGCTCGCCCGGTTCGGGCGGCCGGCATGCGGACCGGACGCATGCGCGTGCGCCGGCCCGACCGTCGCGGCGGCGTGCCGCGTTCGCTTACCCCGCCGCCTGGATCGCCTCTTCGTACACGCCGGCGACGCGTCGCGCGATCACCGCGTTGTCGAAATGGTCGCGCGCGTAGCGCTTGCATGCGGCCTCGTCCGGCAGCGTGATCGCGCCCGACAGCGCGCCGCCGAGCCCTTCCGCGATCGCATCTGCGCCCGTCGACGGCAGCACGAGATCGCTGGACAACCCGGCCACCGCCTCCGGCAGCCCGCCGACCGGCGTCACCAGCACCGGCGTACCGGACGCCAGCGATTCGACCGTGATCAGCCCGAAGCCTTCGAGCGCGACCGTCGGCACCACGCTGACCGTCGCCGCGCGGTACAGCGCCGCGAGATGATTGTCGGGCACGAAGCCGAGCAGCTTCACGTTGTCCTGCAGCCCCGCGTCGTCGATGCGCTGCTGCAGTTCCTCGCCGATCTTGCCCTTGCCGGCGATCAGCAGCAGCACGTCCGGGTGACGGTGCTTGACGAGACCGATCGCGTCGATCAGGTCTTCCAGCCCCATGCGCCGCACGAGCCGGCGCACGGCCAGCACGATCGGCCGGTCCTGCGGCAGTTGCAGCTTGTGCCGCGCCTCGGCCGGCGTGAGCGGCGTATCGAACTGCGCGGTATCGACGCAGCCGGGAATCACGCGCACGCGCGACGGATCGATGCCGTAGCGGTTCGTCAGGATCTGGCCGAACGCCTGCGACAGCACGATCAGGCGCGACGAGCGCGTATAGACGGCCTGTTCGAGATAGCGCTTCGCGCGCTGCCCGAGCGACGCGGCGCCCTCGACCTGACTTTCGTCGGCCCACGGCCCCTGGAAATGCGACACCTGCGGAATCCCGCGCGTCACGTCGAGGCCCGGGAAGGTGTACAGCGCGAAGTGCGACGAAATCACGTCCGGCCGCTCGCTGCGAATCTCGTCGCGCAACGCGCGGCGCGCGGCGAGCATGCGGCGCGCGAGCGGCTGCGACGCGGGTCCGAAGCCCTGGATCGCACCGCCCGTGTCGTCGGCGACCTTCGGCGAACCGGCGACGAGCCCGCGCACCTCGACGCCCGCGCCGGGCAGCGCGCCGACGAGCGAGTAGTACATCCGGTCGAGGCCGCCCGCGCGTTCGGGGAACCAGTGCATGCCGATCTGCAACGATTTGATCGGCCGGGAAGATTGGGACATTACGACTGCTCCTGCGTAACCGCATGCTCGACCCGCTCGAACGCGGACGGCTGCGAGGGTTGGCCGATGCGCCGATAGAGCGCGACATACTGGGCGCCCATATGGGCCCAGCCGAAACGGGTCATCAGTTCACGGGCCGCGTCGCCCATCGCGCGGCAGGTGTCGCGCGACGCCGCGAGCGAGCCGATCGCCTGCGCGAGCGCGGCCGGATCGTCGGGGTCCTCCAGCACGATCCCGCAGTCGCGCGTGATGATTTCCGCGCCGCCGGCGGTGCGCGCGGTGACGACCGGCAGCCCGGCCGCCATCGCCTCGAGCAGCGACAGGCTCATCGCTTCGTAGCGTGACGGAAACACGTATGCGTCGACCGAGCGCATCAGCGTCGGCATGTTCTTCACGAGACCGAGGAAATGCACGCGCGAATCGATGCCGAGCGCGCGCGCCTCGTCCGGATACGGGCTGCCGGGCAGATAACCGGCCACCGCGAGATGGACGTTCGCCGGCAGCTTCGTCAGCGCCTTCAGCACGGTGCCGAGGTTCTTGCGCGGCGTGCGCAGATCGCCGACGAACAGCAGCAGGAACGCATCGTCCGGCAGCTTGAACGCCGCTCGATCGGCCTGCGCGCCCGCGAACGCGCTGCCGTCGACGCCGTTGTAGATCACGCTGATCTTGCCGCTGTCGATGCCGAGCCCGGCGATCTCGTCGGCCACCTTCTGCGACACGGCCGTGATCGCGCGCGAACGCCGGTACGCCCAGCGCTCGAGCGCCGTATTCACGCGCGTGTAGACGTACTGGTACGCCGACCACAGCCCCTTCGTCAGCCCGAACGGGTAATACGGACTCTTGAACCAGCCGCCGTGCACGAAGTGCGCGGTATTCACGTCGGCCTTGATCCACGAAATGAAACCGTTCACGTGCAGCACGTCGTACTCGCCGCGATGCGCGCGCAGCCACCACGCGCTCTTCAGCGCGAACACCTGCTGCTTGACGAGATTCGACGGCCAGAAGCCGCCGACCTTCACCGGCACCCAGCGCACGCGCGGGTCGGCCAGCAACTCGGGCGCGACATGCGACGCGACCAGCGTGACCTCGTAGTCTTCGGCCAGCGCCGCGCGCGCGATTTCGTAATTGACGCGGCCCTGCCCGTCGTTATGTCGCACGACGTGCGTGACGATCGCGATTCTCAATGGTCGCCTCCCCGTGAACGCGCGGCGGCCAGCAGGCGCTGTGCCTTCTGCCAGTGCGCCGCGGATAGTATTGAAAAAATGGCCGTGAACAGCAGCAGGCCGCCCGTGCCGATCAGCGAGTTCGTGAACACGAGCATCGCGAACACCGACAGGCACAGGCTCAGGCATGCGCCGACGAACTTGTCCTTGCGCAGCTTGAACGCCGCGCGCAGCGTGCGGGCGAGCAGCATCACGACGCCCGACAGGTACAGCAGCGTGCCGGGCCAGCCGAGCACGAACGGCACGTTCATCACGCCGCTGTCGAAGCTGCCGTACTTGCCGAGCTCGCCGCTGTCGCTCGACAGCTTGGTGGACGCGCCGGTCGCGCCCATCCCCTCGCCGGCGACGTCGGTGAACGCCGTTTGCGCGAAGGTCGCGTAGAACTTGTTGCGGTCGTCGTAGCTGCGATCGTCCTTCAGGTTCGTGATCGACTGCAGGCGCGCGCCGAGCCGGTCGGCCACCGGCCCGACGGTCAGCAGCGGCACGCACAGCCCGACCAGCACGACACCGCTGATCAGGATCCGCATCCGCACACGGTTGCTCGACTGCACGAGCTGGATCGCGAGCGCGATCACCCAGCCGCCCCAGGTCGAGCGCACGAGACACAGCGCGAACGACACGAAGCCGGCGGCGCCCGCGAACCAGCGGACCTTCTGCGGCGCCGCGAACACGAACACCAGCGCGCCCATGATCGCGAACGCGAACGGCCCCGACGAGTTCATCGTGCTGAAGACGCGGACACCGTACGGCACCGGCTCGCCCTGCGAACCCATGTCCGAGCCGATCATCCACAGCACGTCCCACTGCGGCATCACGAAGTACTGCACGACCCCGTACACGCCCATCACGAGCATGCCCCACATGAACGTGGACAACAGCACGTCGCGGTACTCGGGATAGTCGCGCGAGTTGACCATGATGTGAAAGCCGATCAGCACCGGGTACACCCAGTTCGCGAGGTCGTAGGTCGCGGCCATCACGCCGCTCGACACGATCCCGACCAGATACGCATACGTGAGCCCGAACAGCATCAGCAGCACGGGAATCCCGCGCCGCTGCGCGAGCACGCGGTAATGCCTGAGCAGCCCGAACCCGGCGATCATCGTCACTGCGAGCGGCGCGACCTGGATCAGGCTCGTCGGCGTGAACGCGCCCTTCGACCAGTCGGCGAGACGCCGCACTTCGGGGCTCAGGAACCACACCCACCACATGAAGCCGACGTAGCGCGCCGGGCTCTTGAAATACAGCCAGATGCCGACCGCGATCGCCAGCACCGGAAACGCGAGCGTCAGCACCTTGCCCTGGTGAATGGCGATCAGCGCGGCGGTAAACGTCCACAGCCCGGCCTGCCCGACCCAGTGCTTCGGTTCGGGCAATCGGCTGCGGCTGCGCGACGGTGCGCGTTCGGCGGCAATCGTACTCATCGATCCGCTCTCACCGCGACGACGGGCGTGAATCCGCGAGCGGCATCGCGAGACCGGCCGCCGCCGGCGTGCGACGCCGGCGCAGCATGTCGCGCGTGATCCGCACGTGCTGTTCGGCGAACGCCTGCGTGGTCAGGTCGCGCTCGCGCAGGCACGCGGCCGCGGCACGCGCGCATTCGAGCGCGGCGACCGGATCGGCCGCGAAGCGATCGGCGGCCTGGCGCATCGCCGCCGCATCGAACGCCGGCACGTAGGCGGCCGTGTCGTGCGGGAAGTAGTCGCTGAGCCCGCCGACGTCGGACACGATCATCGGCTTGCCGACCGCCGCCGCCTCGAGCATCACGGTGATGCCCGATGCGTGGAAGTTCGGCCGCAGCGGCACGACGATCACGTCGGCCCACGCGTACAGCTCGTGCTGCTTCGCGAGGCCCGAGGCCGAGCCGATCTTCACGTTCGGCGCATGCCACTCGCGCGGCACGCGGCGCCGCGTCGCGAGCCGCACGTCGTAGCGTTCGTCGCCGCCGAACGCGGCGAGGAACGTGCGCCAGTCGCGATCTCGGTCGTTGCCGATCGCCGCGATCCGCAGCGGCCGGTTCGGCTGCCACTGCCGCGGCTCCGTCGGCGGGAAGTCCTGCGTGTTCAGCCCGTAGTAGACGAACTCGGCTTCGCGCCCGAGAAAGCGGCGGCACAGCTCGGCGTTGTCGCGGGCGAGCGTCGTCAGCGCGTCGGCGCGCGCGAGCAGCTTGCGGTACAGCCAGCGGCGCGGGCCACCGAACGTGTTCCACTTGTCGAACAGCCACACGCTCTGCGCGAGCAGCAGCGGACGCTTGCCCTGTGCGCCGGCGAGCTTCAGGATCAGCGCGGCGGCGAGATGCTCCTGCTCGGTGTGCGTCCAGATCACGTCGGTGCCCAACAACGCGGCGCGATTGCGCCACGCATGCACGACGTCGAAGCCGAGCGCCGCCTTCAGCGCACGGCGCGCGAGGCTCGCGACGCGGTTCTCGCGCCGGTCCTGCGAATAGGTCAGCCGGAATTCGTCGGATTCGGCGTGGTGATAGCCGTACAGGCAGCCGATGTTCTCGCCTTTCCGGTAAGTACGCGGATCGGCGCCGTAGAACAGGTGGACGTGAACCTTCGTGGAATTCATGCAAGCCTCCGCCGGGCCGCCCCAAGGAGGCTGACCGTCCCCTCGGGGGACAGCGAACAAAGTGAGCGTTGGGGTCGTACCATTTCAAGCCCTCCGGGGATGGCCGCGCGTCGTGCGCGCAGCCCGTTCAAGACGTCACCGGCGGCATCGCCGCACGATGGGGGGCAAGGTCGGCGCGGCGCGCATCGCGTGCGCCGCGGCGCACCGCGCGCCAATGCTCGCGCACGCGCTCGCGCCGCGCGGTATGCAGCGACAGCAGCACATGTGCGAAGCCCGGATAGACGCGCGTGCCGATCAGCGTCCACCACCACCACGCGATCTCGCGCCGCACCGGCGGCAGATGCTCGCGCAGGATCAGATGCAGGTTGTACGCGCCGTTGCTGATCGCATTGAGCGATGCGGCATCGCGCCGGTCGTCGTCGAAACGCTCGGCCGGAAAATGATCGACCGCGATCGCCGGGTCGTAGACGAGCGTCCAGCCGTCGCGCTGCACCTGCATGCTGAAACCCATGTCGTTGTGCACCTGCGCGCCGGCGCCGCGCAGCCGCGTATCGAAGCGCAGACGTTCGATCGCGGCGCGGCGGTAGCTCATGTTCGCGCCCTTGAGCATGTCGACTTCGCGCGCGCCGCCGACGCCCAGATGATGGTTGCCGATGATCTTGCCCGACAGCGTGAGCTGACCGACGAGCTCGCGCGACTCGTCGAGCACGCGACCCTTCTCGTGCACCCAGTCGCGGCCGCCGACCGCACCGACGCGCGGGTCGGCCAGGAACACGGCCTCGATACGCGCGAGCCAGTCGGCGCGCGGCGCCGCGTCGTCGTCGGTGATCGCGACGATGTCGCCGTTCGTCGAGTCGAGCCCCTTGTTCAGCGCGGCGACCTGCCCCGGCACGTCGACCGGCACGATCCGCAGCGGCAGCATGCCGCCGACCGACGGGTCGGCGAGGCGCTCGTGCGTGGCATCGTCCTCCGGGCGCGCGACCACGATCACCTCGTCGGGCAGCCGCTGCTGACGCTGCAGCGCCAGCAGGCAGCGCGCGAGGTCGGCGGGACGCCTGTAGGTCGGAACGAGCACGGAAATTTTCATCGAGGGTTCTCCAGTCGGCCGGGCGGCGCTGCGCACGCCGGCCCGGTTTCGTGCAATGCCGTCAGGCGCTCAGGTATTCGTGGACGGCCGCATAGCCGCGGCCGTAGCCGCGCGCCTTCGGCGGCACGCCGTTGAAGATCCCGCCTTCCAGATCGACGCCCGCGGTACGCAGGCGCTTGATCGCGTCGGCGATCTCGCCTTCGGTATGCATGCCCGAGCGCAGCACCATGAAGGTCGCGCCGGCCATGCGGCCGATGATGGTCGCGTCGGTCACCGCCAGCACCGGCGGCGAGTCGATCAGCACGACGTCGTAGCGCTTGCCGAGGCCTTCGAGGTATTGCGGCAGGCGCGTCGACATCAGCAGCTCCGACGGGTTCGGCGGGCGCGTGCCGGCCGAGATGAACGACAGGCCCTGCACCGGCGTCTCGCGGATCGCCTCCTCGAGCGGCGACTGATCGCTCAGCAGTTCCGACAGGCCCGGCTGCGCGGTAAGGCCGAAGTAGCGGTCGAGCATGCCGCGACGCATGTCGGCGTCGATCAGCAGCACGCGCTTGCCCGAATGCGCGAGCAGCACCGCGAGGTTGACCGTCAGGAAGCTCTTGCCGATGCCCGGCGTCGGACCGGTCAGCACGACCACGCGATTCTTCGCGTCCATCATCGCGAACTGCATCGCGGTGCGCAGGCTCCGCATGCTTTCGACGCTCAGGTCCTTCGGACGCAGGCTCGCGAGGATCGGCCGCGCGCGGCCGCCGCCCTTCTCGGCCATGGCGTCGAGCTTCACCTGCTCGGTGCTTTGCGGCACCAGCCCGTACAGCGGCAGGTTGAAGGTGCGCTCCACGCGATCCGGATCCTCGATGCCCTGGAACAGGTTGCGGCGCAGGAACACGACGCCGGTACCGAGAATCAGCCCGAGGAACACCGCGGCCGACAGGATCAGTACCTTCTTCGGCTTGACCGGATCGCCCGGGCGCAGCGCGGAATCGACGAGGTGGATGTTGCCGCCCGTGCCGGCCTTCTGCACCGACAGTTCCTGCACGCGGTTCAGCAGCAGCACGTAGATGTCCTCGGCGACCTTCGCGTCACGCTGGAGCTGGACGGCCTTCACTTCGGTCGCCGGCAGGCTGCGGAAGCGGTTGCTGAACTTGTCCTTCTCGCCCTGCAGCTCCGCGAGCTGCTGCTTCGCGGCGATCACCATCGGATGCGAATCGGTGAAGCGCTGCGCGAGCGACGCGAGCTGCAGGCGCTGAGCCGCGATCTGCTGCTCGTACTGCACGCTACCTTCGAGGTAGACCTTCGCCTCGTCGCTCGCGTTGATCGAGCCGGACGTGCGCTGATACTGCGTCAGCGCGGCTTCCGCGCGCTCGAGGTCGGACTTCAGCCGCGGCTCCTCGCCCTTCAGGAAGTCGAGCATCTTGGTCGCTTCGGCCTGCTTCGCGATCACGTGCTGGTTCAGGTACGACTGCGCGAGCGCGTTCGCGATCGCGGCGGTCTGGTCCGGGTCCTTGCCTTCGAGCGAGATCTGCACGACGCCCGTCTGCTTGCCCTGCTCGGACACCTGGATGCCCGACTGGAAACCGGTGATCGCATCGAGATCGTTGTAGCGGACCACGGTGAACTGCGTGCCCGGACGCGCGACCAGCTTCTGCACGAGCAGCGTCACGCCGCCGCCCTGCTCCGATTCGCCGACACGACCCGACAGCAGGCGGCTGCCGTTCGGTCCGACCAGCGTATACGTGCCGTTCGGGCCGGCCGTGAGCGTCATCTTCTTGCCTTCGAGCGCGGGCACGACGTTGATCGTGTCGACGTCGGCGACTTCGCCGCCCCATGCGTACGACCGCAGGCCGAACCACGCGCGCGACGGCTCGCCCGGCGTCGCGACGCGCGCGGACAGGCTGCCGAGCAGCGGAATCGTCTTCGGCACGACCGAGAAGTTCAGCTTGAACTGCTCGACGACCGGCGTGACGACGCCGCGGCTCTTGATGATCTCGATTTCCGCGTCGGTCTGCGCCTGCTGCGGGCCGCTGTTGATCGTCGCCCCTGTCTGCGTCTGCGTGAGCGCCTGCGACGTGTTGTCGTTGCTCTCGACCCGCACGTGCACGTCGGCCTGGTACACCGGTTTCGCGATGTAGCAGTAGAGGCCGGCAAGCGCGATGACGGTCACCGCGATGCCGAGCAGCAGCCAGATGTCGTCCATCAACACCTGGAGCAGCTGGCCGAGGACGACGTCCTCTTCCTCGGTTTTCGCGGTCAGATCCGCGTAGGCGTGTTTTGCTTGCGTGTTCACCATTCGTTCCCGCTTGAGTGGTGCCGGGGCGGAGGCGCCGCCCCGGCGGGCTATCAGCGCGTGATTTGCCGCATGTAGAAGATCGTCTGGATCGTCGGCAGCACTTGCTGCAGCACACGGTTGAACTGCACCGAGCTGGCCGTGCTGACGTAGACGACGTCGAGCGGCTGGAGCGGGAAGCGGCTCGACAGCATCAGCGCATCCGGCTGCGTCATGTCGAGACGGAACACTTCCGGCTTCGTCGGGTTGTCACGCATCCCGCGCATCACGTAGATCTTGCGCGGGTTCGCATCGGTGTCGAGGATGCCGCCGCCGGCCGTCAGCGCGTCGGCGATGGTCAGCCTGCCCTTGAGCATCGGCACCGTGACCGGTGTCTTGACCTCGCCCATGATGAACACGCGGCTGTCGCTGCGGTCCGGCACGTTGACGATGTCGCCCTGCTGCAGCATCACGTTCTGCTTCACTTCGCCGCGGTCGAGCACGCCGTTCGCGTCGAGCGTGTACAGCTTGCCGTCGCGCGTCAGGCGCACGCGCTGCAGGTCGGCCTCGGCGGTCGAGCCGCCCGAGCGCGAGATCGCGTCGACCAGCGTCAGCGGCACGTCGCTCATCGCGAGCGGGCCCGGCGTCTTCACCTCGCCCGTCACCTGCACCTTCTGGCTGCGGAACGACAGCACGCGCACATCGAGCTGCGGATTCTTCACGTAGCGCGCGAGGCGCGTGGCCAGCTCGTCGCGCGTCTGCGCGATCGTCTTGCCCGCCACGTGGATGCGGCCGACGAACGGGAAGAAGATCGTGCCGTCGGCGGCCACGGTCTGGCCGTACGGATCGGCCTGGCCCGGCAGCGACGACGAATACGGCTGCTGCAGCGCGCCCGCGATCGTCTGCGTCGTGTTGCCGCCGCTCGAGAACGACTGGCCCTGCGGCGTCGTCAGCTCGGGGTGGTCCCACACGGTGACGCCGAGAATGTCCTGCGGGCCGATGCGGTAAACGTACTGCGACGGATCGGTGTAACGGCCCGGCGGCAGCGGGTGTTCGACCTGCTGCTTCTGCAGCTGATCCATCACCAGCTTCGCGTCGATGTAATGAACCGGATAGGTTTCGGCCTGGCCTTGCCGGCCTTCGTCCTTCAGGTTCGACGAGTCGAGATAGTTGCCGGGCGCGGTCGCGCACGCCGACAGGAATGTCGTCATCGCGACGGCGAGCGCCAGCGGGCGCATGGGACGTTTCAGCATAGTTTTTGCAGCCATCCTTGAACCAGACGTTCGATCAATGAGTAGCTCTCGCGATAGTCGGCCTCGGGGCCGCCATGCGGATCCGCGATCTCGGCGTCCTCCCACTTGCCCAGCAGGTGGACCTTGCCGCGCGCGAACGGATCGACCGATTCGACGGCCTTGATCTGTTCGCGCTCGCTGACGAGAATCAGGTCGGCGTCGCGCACGATCCGGCGCGACAGCCGCCGCGACCGGTGCGTCGTTGCATCGACGCCGCGCTCGGCGAGCAGTTGCCGCATCACCGGATCGATGCCGTCGCCGTCGTTCGCACGCACGCCGGCGGAGTGGAACGTCACGCGCGGGCCGCCACGCGACGCCGCGTGCGACTTGAACAGCAGTTCCGCCGCCGGACTGCGGCAGACGTTCGCGTGACAGACGATCAGGATGTTCCGGAACATGGCGTCTCGATTCGGGTTACGGGTAACGGCGACGCGCGGATTACGCGTTGGCGCGCGCGGCGCCCGGCACACGGGCGGCGACGGCCTGGCGCGAGCCGGGGCGGCCGATCGGGTGGTATTCGATGCCTTGCTCGCTCATCGTTTCCGGCTCGTACAGGTTGCGGCCGTCGAAGATCACCGGCGATTTCCATTGACGGCCGAGCGCGACGAAATCCGGGCTCTTGAACGCCTTCCATTCGGTAACGATCACGAGCGCGTCGGCATCGCGCGCGGCCTGGGCCTCGTCGTCGACGAAGGTGAGGCGCTCGAGCCAGCTCGGGTGATCCGCGAGATCGAGCGCGAGCACGCGGCGCGCTTCCTGCTGCGCGACCGGGTCGTACGCCGCGATGCGCGCGCCGCGCGACAGCAGCTCGGCGATCAGCTCGCGGCTCGGCGCCTCGCGCATGTCGTCGGTGTTCGGCTTGAACGCGAGACCCCAGATCGCGAACGTGCGGCCCGTCAGGTCCTCGCCGAAACGCGCGACGATCTTGTCGGCGAGCACGCGCTTTTGCGTCGCGTTGACCGACGACACGGCCTTCAGGATCTGCAGCGACTGGCCGTGCTCGTCGGCGGTGCGGATCAGCGCCTCGACGTCCTTCGGGAAGCACGAGCCGCCGTAGCCGCAGCCCGCATACAGGAAGTGATAGCCGATGCGCGGATCGGAACCGATCCCGCGGCGCACGGCCTCGATGTCGGCGCCGAAGCGGTCGGCCAGGTTCGCGAGCTCGTTCATGAACGAGATGCGCGTCGCGAGCATCGCGTTCGCCGCGTATTTCGTGAATTCGGCCGAGCGCACGTCCATGTACAGCGTGCGTTCGTGGTTGCGGTTGAACGGCGCGTAGAGCTTCTTCATCAGCTCGCGCGCGCGCTCGCCCGGCACGTCGTCGTCGCAGCCGATCACGATGCGGTCCGGCCGCGTGAAATCGTCGACCGCCGCGCCTTCCTTCAGGAATTCCGGATTCGACACGACCGAGAACATCGGGGCATCGCCGCCGCGTTTCGCGAGTTCCTCGGCCACCGCCGCGCGCACGCGCTCGGCCGTGCCGACCGGCACCGTCGACTTGTCGACGATCACCTTGAAGCCCTTCATGGTGCGGCCGATGTTGCGCGCCGCCGCGAGCACGTATTGCAGGTCGGCCGAACCGTCCTCGTCGGGCGGCGTGCCGACCGCGATGAACTGCACGTCGCCGTGCGCGACCGCGGCCTCGATGTCGGTCGAGAAGCGCAGGCGGCCGGCCGCGCGGTTGCGCGCGATGACTTCCTTGAGGCCCGGCTCGTGGATCGGCACGCCGCCGTTGTTCAGGACGTCGATCTTCGCCTGATCGACGTCGAGACAGAACACGTCGTGCCCGATGTCGGCGAGACAGGCGCCGGTGACAAGACCTACGTAACCGCTGCCGATGATAGTCAGATTCATGATGTGTCGGACCTCGTGACCAATGATTCGAAATTCGTGAAACCGGAGTGTCTGCGCGGGATGAAACCGCGTCAGTACGCGTTGCTGCCGGTGAAGCCTTTCCAGAGCGTCAGCACGACGATCTTGATGTCGAGCCAGAACGACCAGTTCTGCATGTAGTACAGATCGAGCTTCACGCGTCCCATCATCTTCTCGATCTGGTCGGTCTCGCCGCGAAAGCCGTTGATCTGCGCCCAGCCGGTGATGCCCGGCTTGATCCGGTAGCGGAACATGTAGCCCTTCACCAGATCCTTGTAGATGTCGTCGTGCGCGAGCGCATGCGGCCGCGGGCCGACGACCGACATCTCGCCCTTCAGCACGTTGATGAACTGCGGCAGTTCGTCTAGGCTCGTGCGGCGCAGGAAGCGGCCGACCGGCGTCACGCGCGAGTCGTTCTTGGTCGCCTGCGTGACCTGCCCCGCGACTTCCTGATGCACCTTCATCGAGCGGAACTTGTAGATCTCGAACTCGTGGCCGTCGATGCCCTTGCGCTTCTGGCGGAAGAACACCGGCCCGCGCGACGTGAGCTTGATCAGGCACGCGATCAGCACCATCGCCGGCGCGAGCGCCGTGAGCGCCGCCAGCGCGAACAGCCGGTCGAACACGAACTTCGGCAGGATCCGCACGTCGGTGATCGGCGACGCCGCGAGGTTGATCGCCGGCACGCCGAGCACCTCGACCACTTCCTGGTTGAAGAACGACAGCGTGCGCACGTCCGGAATGAAACGGATATTCACGAAGTCGTGGCGGAACACCGTCACGATCTGGTGAATCCGGCGCTCTTCCGTGATCGGCAGCGTGAGCCACAGCTCGCTGATCGCGCGGCTGCGCACCAGCCACACCAGCGATTCGAACTGCCGCTCGATGCGCACGTCGTCGAGCGCGACTTCGCCCGGCACTTCGCTTTCGTCGTACACGCACACCGGGTTGAAGCCCGCTTCCGGACGCGCCCGCATCTGTGCGATCAGCCGCCGCGCCGCCGGCGTGCCGCCGACGATCGCCACCGCCTTCAGGTTGTAGCCGCCGCGGCGCAGCTGCCGGAGCACGACGTGCACGCAAGCCTTGGAGCCGGCAAGCAGCGCCATCGTCACGAGTGCCCAGTAGCCGAGCCACAGTCGCGACAGGTCGCCCGACTGGTGGAAGCTGAAGCTCATCAGGATGCCCGCGAGCTCGACCACCAGCCACGCGAACGCGACGCGCCCCACCAGCCCGACGAGGCGCTTGCCACGCCACGACTGGTAAATGCCGATGGCCGGAAAGAACACGACGACCAGCAGGCAGTCGAACAACACCGTCGTGCGCTGCAGGTCGTTGAGCCAGATGCTGCCGCCGTGCAGCGCGGCGGCGATCAATGCCCCCAACACGACCATCGCAATATCGATGACTCTCGCCAGCACGCTCAACATGTCCGCTTCCTCTTTGAACAGGCGTTTGCCGAACAGCTCCTCGTGCAGCCCGTGCCGCACCTTCGATTCAAACGTTGCATGACGCTATTGAAGCGACAAGAAAATCGCGCCTCAAGCGCTCAAGTATTTCGAAAAATAATCGGAAATTCTTGCCGCGAGATTCTTGAATTAAATCGGCACGTTTTCCCGAATCGGTCGTGAATCGGGATTTTTTCGAGAACTTTACGGACCCCGCCAACCCTTTGCAGGATGGGGCCCCAGCCAGATTCAGCGAATTATTTTTTATTTTTTTATTTGCATCGCGTGCGATAGGGGAAAAATTTCCATGACGCATGCGCGCCGAATATCGCGCATATCGCCCGGTTTTATTGTCGATTTACTTCATGCTACAAAACAGGCACTGACTTCAATCGAGGAGAGTGTCATCATGAATGCTCCGGCCGTGGCAGCCGATACGCGCCCTTCTTCTTCCGCCGCAACCGACGCCGCGACGCGTGTCGCGGTGCAGCCGGTGATCCTTGCCGGCGGTTCGGGCACGCGTCTGTGGCCGATGTCGCGCGAACACTATCCGAAACAGCTGATCGGCCTGCTCGGCGATCATTCGCTGCTGCAATCCACCGCGCTGCGGCTCGACGGCCTCGCGACCAGTCATCCGCTGAACGACGACGTGCTGATCGTGTGCGGCGAGGATCACCGCTTCACGACCGCCGAGCAACTGCGCCTGACGGGCAAGCGTGCGGCCATCATGCTCGAGCCGCTCGGCCGCGACACCGCGCCCGCGCTGACGCTCGCCGCGCTGCGGATCGTCGCCGGCGGCGGCGATGCCGTGATGACCGTGATGCCGGCCGACCACGCGGTGGCCGACCAGCCGCGCTTTCATGCGGCCGTCGCGGCCGGCGTGCACTGCGCGGCCCAGGGCAAGATCGCGACGATGGGCATCGTGCCGGGCCGCGCCGAAACGGGCTACGGCTACATCCGCGTCGGCGCGCCGCTCGGCGACGCCGCCACCGGCAACCTCGACGTGCGCCGTCTCGACCGCTTCGTCGAGAAGCCGCATCTCGAACTCGCGCAGCAGTACGTCGCATCCGGCGAATACTGGTGGAACAGCGGGATCTTCATCGTGCGCGCGTCGGTGTGGCTGAACGCGATCCGCCAGCTCGAACCCGAGATCCTCGCGGCCTGCGAGCAGGCCGTCGCACGCGGCAAGGACGACGGCGACTTCTTCCGCGTCGATCGCGACGCGTTCGCCGCGTCGCCGTCGAACTCGATCGACTACGCGGTGATGGAGCGGCTCGTGAACCTGCCGCAGCTGTGCGAAAGCGTCGTCGTGCCGCTCGACGCGGGTTGGTCGGACGTCGGTTCGTGGGACGCGATCTGGCAGATCCTGCCGAAGGACGAAGCCGAGAACGTCGGCCGCGGCCACGTGCTGTTCGAAAACGCCGAATCGACCTTCGCGCATTCGGAAAGCCGGCTCGTCGCGTGTGTCGGCACACACAATCTCGTCGTCGTCGAAACGCCCGATGCCGTGCTCGTCGCCGACAAGTCCCGCGTGCAGGACGTGAAGAAAATCGTCGGGCGCATCAAGGCCGAACGCGGCGCCGAAGCGACCGATCACCGCAAGGTCCATCGCCCGTGGGGGCATTACGACTCGGTCGACACGGGCGAGCGCTTCCAGGTGAAACGCATCGTCGTGAAGCCGGGCGCGCGACTGTCGCTGCAGATGCACCACCACCGCGCCGAACACTGGATCGTCGTGCGCGGCACCGCGCGCATCACGCGCGGCGACGAAACCTTCCTGCTGTCCGAAAACGAATCGACGTACATCCCGCTCGGCGTGTCGCACCGTCTCGAGAACCCGGGCAAGATGCCGCTCGAACTGATCGAAGTGCAGTCGGGCGCGTATCTCGGCGAGGACGACATCGTCCGCTTCGACGATACCTACGGACGCCAGTGACGCAATGCCTGCCGGGCGCGCCGTCTCGACGGTGCGCCCGGCATCACGGAAATAACGAACACAAAAAAACGCGCGGGCGTCGTGACGGACGACGACCCGCGCGTTTTCGTTCGGACGACGATCAACCTACGCGATACGCGTATTCGCGGCGGTCCGCTTGCACCGGGTCGTTGCGGCCCTCGGACAACGCGCCCGCACGACGCTCGGCGATGAAGCGCTTGATGTCCGACTCGGCACGCGCCAGCGCGGACAGGCCGGCCAGCACCTCGCTTTGCGGCGCACGCACCGGTTCGTCGCTCGCTCCATGGCGATCGATCCACTGACGCGCCCAGTCGAGCGCGTACTGCTCCGCTTCCTCCGCATCGGTGAAGCGCGGACCGATCAGGCCCGAGCGCTCGACGCGCCGGTCGTCCTGCATGATCTCGGCCCACGCGCGGTACATCAGGTTCTGCACCGGCTGCGCGCTGCCGCGGATCGTATAGCCGCGGTATTCGTCGACTTGCGGTTCGGCAGCGGCGAAGCTCGCGGCGGACGGACGCCCGTGACGCAGCCCCGCGGGCTGCGCGCCCGGCACCGCGAACGACGCACCGGACGATGCTTCGGCGGCGCCATTCGGCATCGCGGTCAGCGAAGCGCCCTCGCCATCCCAAACGTTTGCCTGCGCGACCGGCAGTTGCCACGACTCGGGGTTCTGCCAGAACACGCCGCGCAGACGGTCGTTGTCGGGCACGGGCTCCGCACGGCATGCCGGCGCGACCGGCACCGGCGGCGGCGGCACGTACGCGAACGTGCGCCCGCTGAACTGGGTCAGCACGTCGATCATCTGCAGCAGCGTGCCGTTCGCGAGCCACTCCTCGTAGCGGCGGCGGCACGTCGGCCCGGACGGATAGCGCCCGGGTAGTTTCGACCACGCTTCACCGGTCGTCAGGATCCAGAGAACCGCGTTGGCGACGACGCGCGGTTCGGCTCGCGGACGGCCTCGACGGTTCAGCCGAATGGGTTCATCGGCGATCAGCGCTGAAAGTCGAAACCACTCTTCATCGTTAAGCTCATCGAAGAACATAGTCGATTTCTCCACGCAGCCAGGCCGGGGCTGCGATTGTCGGCGCCGTCGTCACGCATCGCGTCACGGGGCGGCCCGGTTGCACATTATGGTTATCCGATTGTTGTGCATGCCGGTGCGACACCGCACTTTCACGGTGCCGCCATTCACGGCAATGGCGCACAAACTACGGTCTCACTCCAATGTGGGAATTTTTGTGCACGAAGCATACCATCCTCAGGGTTTATCTCAATATGACAATGACTTAATGTTACGCACTGAAACAACCTGCCATGGATGCGCAATCAATTTACGCTTGAATTTTTTTACGCAATCCTTATGCGAGATGCTGGGAAGCCCCGTCTGGCGGGGCTTTGCGAGGCCCGCCAGACAGGCCTCCGGCGTTGTTCCGACCCTTGCCCGCAACCCTCCCGGGAATCGCCGCCGAAAATCGGTAAATCAGGGAAAATTTCGTAACAAGATATTCACGGATCGGTAATTCGTTCAAATTGCATTCAACTGAATTTTCCCCGCGCACAATCTTGTTATTGTTTCTCCGCGAGTAATGAAAGCGGTCTGAGGCCGATGCACATCGTTTCTGCGCATGCAAGCGTCGACGGGTTTGTTACATCTCGGCGTAGCAGACAGCCAACGGCGGCGGGCGCGACGATCGGGCGCCGCGTTTCGGGTCGGAACGATGTGGGGAATCCGCGCGATACGGGAAGCGGCGCCGGGCCGCGCGCGTCAGCGCAAGTCGCCGGCCAGCGACGCGGCGACGTCCGCGTCCACGCGTTGCGGCGGCATCGTATAGGCCGGGTGATCGCAGCCGATCGACAGCGTCGCGCCGCCCTTGAGCGCCGCGCGCATCGGCCCGTCCAGTTCGAAGCGCACGAAATGCACGGCCGAGGTCTTCTCCGCGTTGTCGCGATCGAGATCCTCGTCGGCGATCGCGTAGACGTCAGGGTGCCCGTCGACGCGCAGGTACACGCGATCCTCGACGCCGATCAGCCGCGCGAGCGCCGCCCGCCGTTCGGCCTCGTGCTCGTATTCGATCTGCAGCGTCGCCTTCAGGTTGGTGCCGTCGGGCACGAGCGGCAGATAGGCCTCCAGTTCGCCTTCGATGCCGGCCTCGTCGAAGATCTTCTCGATGTGCAGCATTTCCTGGATCTGGTAGCGGATCGTGGTCTCGTCCTCGAACAGGAGGCGCAGATGGTTGCCGAGCGCCACCGCGCGGCGGCGCTTGTACGCGACGAGCCTCGCGTGTTCGGCCTTGCGGATCTTCGCGTACGCTTCGAGCGTCAGCAGCGAGTCGCGGGTCAGCGTCATGGCGTGTCCTTGGATAGCGTCGATGTCTTCGTTGAGCGGCCGGTTCAGATGCCGTACGCGCGGCGCAGCAGCGTCAGCGGATGCGCGAGCGGCGCGGCGGGCAACCCTTTCTCGTCGATGCCCTGCACGATGTGATGGCCGGCGAGCGCGCAGTCCGACGACACGACATCCGGCTTCGGCTCGGCCATCGCCTTGAACACCGGCGCACCGATCCGCATCGCGTCCGCATGAAAGGCCTTCTTCACGCCGAACGTGCCCGCATGCCCCGAGCAGCGCTCGACGACGTTCACGCGCGTATCGGGCACGAGCGACAGCGTGTCGGCCGTCTTGCGGCCGATGTTCTGCACGCGCGCGTGGCACGGCACGTGATACGACACGGTGCCGAGGCCCTGCTTGAAATCGGTCTTCAGCAAACCGTCGCGATGCCGCGCGATCACGTATTCGAACGGATCCCAGAATGCGTCGGCCACCGCGCGCACGGCGTCGTCGCCGGGAAACATCAGCGGCAGTTCGCTCTTGTACATCAGCACGCAGCTCGGGATCGCGCCGATCAGCGCATAGCCTTCGCGCGCATAACGCTCCAGCACCGGAATGTTCACGGCCTTCTTCGCGGCGACGCCCGCAAGGTTGCCCTGCTCGAGGAGCGGCATCCCGCAGCACGCTTCGCGCGTGACGAGCTCGTACGGGATCTCGTTGTGCGCGAGGATCGCGAGCAGGTCGTGGCCGATGCCCGGCTCGTTGAAGTTCACGTAGCACGTCGCGTAGATCGCGACCTTGCCCGGCGTGCGTTCGCCATCACGTGCCGGCGGGCCGTCCGAGCGCTTCGCGGCACGCCGAAACTTGCGCGGCGCGAACTCCGGCAGCCATGCGTTGCGATCGACGCCGAGCGCCGCTTCGAGCGCGTGGCGCGCGGGCGGCGTGCGATTCACCGCGTTCACCGCCTGCGTGACGATCGGAATGCCCGCGAAATGGCCGAGCGCGTCGGTGTTCGACAGCACCTTGTCGCGCAGCGGCGCCTCCCCGCGCTTGTAGCGCGCCGCCTTGCCGCGCAGCATCAGGTGCGGGAAGTCGACGTTCCATGCGTGCGGCGGCACGTACGGGCATTTCGTCATGTAGCAGAGGTCGCACAGGTAGCACTGGTCGACGACCTTGCCGAACGCGTCCTTCGGCACTTCCTCGATGTCGCCCATCGGCGTGTCGTCGACGAGATCGAACAGCGCGGGAAACGCGCCGCACAACGACACGCAGCGCCGGCACCCGGCGCAGATGTCGAACACGCGCGTCATTTCCGCATCGATCGCGGCCTGGTCGTAGAACGCTTCGGACTGCCAGTCGAGCGGATGCCGCGTCGGGGCTTCGAGACTGCCTTCCTTGTGTGGCATGGGGCGCTCCAGCGTGGCGCGCATGCGCGCGGACGCGCCGCCCGCGTGATGCGGGCAGCGATCAACGCACGGCCGGCCGCAGGATGTCGGGCCGGGCCGTGCTGCCTTGCTGCCGGACTCGCGTCAGTCGACGAGTGCGTCGAGCGCCTTCGTATAGCGGTTGGCGTGGCTGCGCTCGGCCTTCGCGAGCGTCTCGAACCAGTTCGCGATTTCGTCGAAGCCTTCGTCGCGCGCCGTCTTCGCCATGCCCGGATACATGTCGGTGTATTCGTGCGTCTCGCCGGCGATCGCCGATTCGAGGTTCAGCCGCGACGAGCCGAACGGCAGCCCCGTCGCCGGATCGCCGACTGCTTCGAGGTATTCGAGGTGGCCGTGCGCGTGGCCCGTTTCGCCTTCGGCAGTCGAGCGGAACAGCGCGGCGACGTCGTTCTGGCCTTCCACGTCGGCCTTCGAAGCGAAATACAGATAGCGCCGGTTCGCTTGCGATTCGCCCGCGAATGCGGCCTTCAGATTCTCTTCGGTCTTGCTGCCCTTGAGTTGAGCCATTTGCGCCTCCGTTCGAGTCGGCGCGGCCGCGTGCGAAGCCGGGCCGATGATGTATGTGGGGAACGAAGCGCAGGCCGGACGCGCACGCTTCGTGCCTTTTAATCTAGGCGCTGGCGTTCGCATCCCCCAATAGGCTTTTTCAATCCGCTCGATAGCGGAGGGCGGGAATGAGGGACAGTTGACGGGAGGGAGCGGGATGGGTCGCGTCGTCGGGTGGGTCGGCGTTATGCTCGGGATTCGGCTTCGGGCTTCGGGCTTCGGGCTTCAGGCGCGACGCCCGGTGCGCTCGCACCGGCGTCGCTCGTCACGCGTCACGCATCCGTCGCGCGCTTCAACAACAATTCCCTTTCACGCTCGTTGCGGGTCAACTCCGCCGCACGACGGAACTCGACCTTCGCTTCGTCGGCGCGGCCGAGCTTCGCGAGCAGGTCGCCGCGCACGCTCGGCAACCAGTGATAGCGTGCGAGCGCCGGATCGTCGCGCAGCACGTCGACGATTTCCAGTGCCGCGGCGGGCCCGAACGCCATTCCCACCGCCACCGCGCGGTTCAGCTCGACGACCGGCGACGGCGCGACTTCGGCCAGCGCGTCGTAAAGCGCGACGATCTGTGCCCAGTCCGTTTCCGACGCATGCCGCGCGCGGGCATGGCACGCCGCCAGCGCGGCCTGCAGCGCATACGGGCCGCGCACGCCGCCGAGCTTCGTCGCCCGCTCGAGCGCGGCGAGGCCGCGCCGGATCAGCAGCGGATCCCAGCGGCTTCGGTCCTGGTCGAGCAGCAGCACGGGCCGCCCCTGTGCATCGGTCCGCGCGTGCATGCGCGACGCCTGCAGTTCCATCAGCGCGACCAGCCCGAGCACCTCGCTTTCGTCCGGCACGAGCCCGGCCAGCACGCGGCCGAGACGCAGCGCCTCGTCGCACAACGCCGGGCGCGTCCAGTCGTCGCCTGCGGTCGCCGCATGGCCTTCGTTGAACACCAGGTAGATCACTTCGAGCACCGACGCGAGCCGCGCGGGCCGCGCATCCACGGCTGGCACCTCGAACGGCACGCGCGCCGCCGCGAGCGTGCGCTTCGCGCGCACGATGCGCTGCGCGATCGTCGGCTCGGGCGACAGGAACGCGCGCGCGATCTCGCTCGTGGTCAACCCGCCGAGCAGCCGCAACGTCAGCGCGACGCGCGCATCGGTCGACAGCACCGGATGGCACGACGTGAAGATCAGCCGCAGCAGGTCGTCGCCGATATCGTCGTCGCTCGCATCGGCGAGCGCATCCGCGATGTCGGGGACGACGTGCGCTTCGAGCGCGTCCATTTCATGCCCGAGCTGGTCACGCTTCGCTGCATGCAGCGACTCCTGCCGGACCCGGTCGAGCGCGCGCCGCTTCACGGCCGTCATCAACCATGCGGCCGGGTTGTCGGGCACGCCGTCGACGGGCCAGTGCTCGAGCGCCGCGACGAGCGTGTCCTGCGCGAGTTCCTCGGCCACGCCGACGTCGCGCACCACGCGCGCGGCGCGGGCAATGATCTTCGGCGCCTCGATCCGCCAGACCGCTTCGATCGCACGGTGAGTCGCCTCACGCGTCACGACGCCTGCCCCTGGGTGGCAGCGTCCAGCGGCATGGCCATCAGCTCCCATGCGTGGCCGTCCGGATCATCGAAACCGTGGCCGTACATGTTCGGATACTCGCGCGGCGCTTGCGGCGCGGAGCCGCCGGCCGCGAGCGCCTTCGCGACGATCTCGTCGACCTCGGCGCGGCTGTCGCACGACAGGCACGACAGCGCCTGCACCTGCGTCGCCGGATCGACGATGGTCTTGCCGGTGAAGGTCTGGAAAAACGGCCGCACGAGCAGCATCGCGAAAATCGTGTCGCTGATCTTGATGCAGGCGGCCTGATCGTTGGTATAGGCCGGTACGACTTCGAAGCCGAGTGCCTGGTAGAACGTCTTCGAGCGAGGCAGGTCGGCCACGGGCAGGTTGATGAAGACCATCTTGTGCATGACGGATGCTCCGGTGAGATTGGATTCAGGCAGATTCAGGCTTGGGTGCGGCCGACGTGGAGATCGCGGAACCGCTCGACCGCCTCGCTCGGTGTGAGGTCGTCGAGCTCGAACAGCGGCCGCACCTCGATCTCGCAGTCCATTTCGGCGCCGAACGGCGCGGGAAACCGGCGCGTCCATTCGAGCGCCTCGTCGCGCGAGCGCACCTGGATCAGCGTGTAGCCGGCAATCAGCTCCTTCGTCTCCGCGAACGGGCCGTCGACCACCGTGCCCTTGCCGCCGGTGTACCGCACGCGCCAGCCGCGCGCGCTCGGCCGCAAGCCGTTCGCGTCGAGCAGCACGCCGGCCCTGGCCAGCTCCTCGTGGTAGACCGTCATCGCCTCGACCAGCCGGTTGTCCGGCAACGCATCGGATTCGCTGACGGCGTTCGCCCGGATCATGATCATGAATCGCATCGCTCACTCCTTGTCATCGGTGAAAAGGGGCGTCCGTTCATCGGCGCCTTATCCGGACGACGGGCGGCAGACCGCCGGATCGACGTGCCGCGCGACGAATCAGGGTAAATACCGAGGTGCAGCCGTTACAGAAAGCACGGGCCGACCGCGCGCACTTCGACCGTGCACCATTGCGCGGCCGGGCACTGGCGCGCGATCTCGATCGCTTCCTCGCGCGTGTCGACATCGACGATGAAGAAACCGCCGACCATTTCCTTCGCCTCGGCGAACGGGCCGTCGACGAGGCGCGTCTCGCCTTCGCGCACCTGCACGCGCGTCGCGCGTTCGGAGCGCTCCAGCGACTCGACGCCGCGCAGCACGCCGCGCGCTTTCAGCGTCTCCGCGAAATCGACCATTCGCGCGTACAGCGCCTGCCCGTCTTCGAGCGTACGTTCGGCGCGCTGGCCGGTCGGTTCGACAATCAACAGCATGTAGGACATGGAAATCTCCTGTGGGGGCCGTGCGCGGACGCGTTCGGATCGCAGGCCGGAACGATGCGTCAGATGCGAAGCGTAGCAGCCCGGGCCGGCCCTGCCTTCATCGTTGGCCGTTCGGCACTGGCCTGATGGCCAATTCGATCACAACACACGATTTTGCCGTCAGGATGCTTGCCCGGACCTTCGAATTTTCTTCCCGTGGAGCGCTCCATGTCACACCTGCCGCCGTTCATGCCGCCGCCTCGCTTCGCCGGTTTCGCCGCCCGCGTGAAGGCCGTGCATGCCTGACACACCAACGCCGCTGAGCCGATCGCGCTGCAATCCGTGCTCGATTACAAAACCCCGGCGCAACGGGCCGCCTGTTACGCATCCGATGCATATCGCTCGTCGGACCACGATCCCGTCGTCATCGGCCTCGGGCTGGACGACGGCGCCGCCTACGGCCATCGCGGGCACAAACCCTGCTCCACGAAGAAATGGACGATTAGTGCAATTGCATCGGTATGGCACGTGCAATGGCACTATTTACCTGACGCATCGGGCGACGCCATATTTACCGGACTTTCACGTCGCGCAACGGCTCGCTAGGTCGTTTCGCCCGAAGCGCGAAATTTTTTCAACCGCCGCCGCGCCCCGTCGCGCGGGGCTTCCCGGGAAACTTGCAGACGAATTGAAAATTTGTCTCGAAACTCAATTGGCTGATGTGAATCACATTGGTTGCTGGGATTCGTCTTATCTTCAAATGGGCCTGCAAATCCGGGCTGCAAACCAAATCCAAGGAGGATAAACATCATGGCGCTCACCGACTCGATCGAACACAAGCTGGACCGCGGCCTGTCCGATATCCGTCGCACCGGCCGGCGCGTGGGACGCTCGGCACGCTCGGCCGCCCGCGACCTGCATGCGGACGTGTCCGACGATCTGCGCGGGCTGGTCGATGAACTGGAAGACCTGCTGAAGAACGACGGCGACGGCGATATCGCCGCGCTGCGCAAGCGCGTGCAGTCGCGGCTCGACGAAGCGCGCAGCACGCTCGACTACGCGTCGGGCAGCGCGGCCGCCCGGCTGCGCGATTCGGCCGAGCGCGTGTCGCAAGCCGTGCACGACAACCCATGGCAGACCGCGGGCGTCGTCGCGGGCCTCGCGTTCGTCGCGGGCCTGCTGCTTGCCCGTCGTTGAACGGGGCTGCCCGCACCGCCGCCCGCCCCATCCGTTCTCAACCCGACAACGAAGGAGAAACGCCATGCAGAAGTCTCTCGCCCTGAAGGCCGCCGCCGCCGTCATGCTCGGCAGTCTCGCCCTTGCCGGTTGCACCACCACGCCCGACAAACCCGACAACGCATCGGCCAGCGCGTCGAAACGCGAATCGATCGACGCGAGCGTGAATGCGACGCTATCGCGTCTCTATTCGACGGTGCCAGGCTCGCGTGAACTCGTCGCGAAATCGCGCGGCGTGCTCGTGTTCCCGAACGTGCTGCAGGCCGGCTTCATCGTCGGCGGTCAGTCGGGCAACGGCGCGCTGCGTGTCGGCGGCAGCACCGTCGGCTACTACAACACGTCGTCGCTGTCGGTCGGCCTGCAGGCGGGCGCGCAATCGAAGGCGATCGTGTTCCTGTTCATGACGCAGGATGCGCTCGACTCGTTCCGCAAGTCCGAAGGCTGGTCGGCCGGCGCCGACGCCTCCGTCGCGGTCGTGAAGGTCGGCGCGAACGGTGCGGTCGATTCCAACACGGCCACCGCTCCGGTCGAGGTACTGGTCCTGACCAACGCGGGCCTGATGGGCGACCTGTCGGTCAACGGCACCAAGGTCACCCGCCTCCACATCTGACGAGCCGACACGGCCCCAGGGCCGATTTGCTTCCCGGCAACGCCGCGACTCCGGTCGCGGCGTTTTCGCGTGCGCCGCGCGCAGCGGCTATGATGGCGGCACCTTTGCGGGCATACTGCCCGTCGGGCCGCCCTGCGCGCGCTTCGCCGCGAACCCGTGACGTTCGCGAGCCGATCGCGCCCGAGGCAACGAAATTCAATCAAACCAGGCATCAATCTGCGTGAACCATCCATGGATAGCGGACACGATCACCAAAAATTCTTCTATTTCCTGCTGTTCGCGGTCACCGTCGGACTGTGCTGGATTCTCGCGCCGTTCTCCGGCGCCGTCTTCTGGGGCACCATTCTCGCGATCCTGTTCCAGCCGGTGCAGCGCTGGCTCGCCGCGCGCTTCGGCAAGCGGCGCAACCTGGCCGCGCTCGTGACGATGTCGCTGATCATCCTGATCGTGATCCTGCCGCTCGTATTCGTCGCGGCGACGCTCGTGCAGGAAATCGCGTACGTGTACCAGGAACTCAAGAACGCGCAACCGAATTATTCGCAGTACTTCCATGACATCATTCACGCGCTGCCGACGTCGATCCAGAACCTGCTGCAGAAATACGGGCTGACCAACATCCCCGGCATCCAGAAGAAGCTGACCGACGGCGCCGCGCAGATCAGTCAGTTCGCGGCAACCCAGGCGCTCAGCATCGGACAGAACACGTTCCAGTTCGTCGTCAGCTTCGGCGTGATGCTGTACATGGTGTTCTTCCTGCTGCGCGACGGCGGCGAGATCGGCCGCCGCGTGCGCCGCGCGATGCCGCTCGACGAAGAGCACAAGAACCTGCTGCTCGCGAAGTTCACGACGGTGGTACGCGCAACCGTGAAGGGCAACATCGCGGTCGCGCTCGTGCAGGGCGCGCTCGGCGGCCTGATCTTCTGGATCCTCGGGATCGAGGGCGTCGTGCTGTGGGGCGCGCTGATGGCGTTCCTGTCGCTGCTGCCGGCGATCGGCGCGAGCCTCGTGTGGGTGCCTGCCGCGCTCTACTTCCTCGCGATCGGCGCGATCTGGAAATGCGTGATCCTCGTCGCGTTCTGCGTCGGCGTGATCGGCCTCGTCGACAACCTGCTGCGACCGATCCTCGTCGGCAAGGACACGAAGATGCCCGACTGGGTCGTGCTGATCTCGACGCTCGGCGGGATGGCGCTGTTCGGCATCAACGGCTTCGTGATCGGACCGCTCGTCGCCGCGCTGTTCATGGCGAGCTGGGACATCTACGCGCGCGCCGAACAAGGGGAATGACGCAACGCGTCACGGATGTCGAATCCTGATCACGACGGGCGCCACGGCGCCCGTTTCCATGTCCGGCCCCGCGACCGTCAGCTCGCCGCCATACGGGCCGACACGATGCGCACGCCCCGCTTCCAGCGGCACGATCCGATCGTCGCGCGCATCGCGCCATGTCGCGCGAACCTGCGCTTCCGCGGGCCGCGAAAGCGGCTGGCCGTCCAGTTCCACCAGCGTCACATGCGCGCCGGGCAGGCGCCGGCCATGCGCATCGAACCGGAGTGCCGCCGCGGTCGCGCTGCTTGACGCGCCGATCGACGGCGCGTCGAATCGCACGTCGTACAGATCGACGAGCGCGCCGGTGAATTGCACGATCCCATTCGCGTGAGCCTGCTCGGCCGCACCCGCGCCCGACATCGCGAACGCGATGCCGAACCCGGTTGCGACGATCCGCAACTTTGTGCCAATGCGCCGCTTCGTTCGATCACGCACCGCCGCCGGTGCCGCCTGCCCCGTCTTCGTTTGCATGTTTCGCCTCCCGTTTTGCCGTGCAAATGAAAAACGGCGGCGTGACGCGCATGTCACGCCGCCGTTTGCTGGCAATTACTTTAAGGAGAGCGGCCGGAACAATATATGGGACGAGTCTTAAATTGATACCGGACGATGCAGACTCAACGCGCGCGCATGCCGCGGCTCATGCGTCCGGATCGACGCGCAGCACGAGCTTGCCGCGATGGTCGCCGTCGAAAAGTCGATTCAGCACGTCGGGAGCGTTCTCGAGCCCGTCGGCGACGGTTTCCTCGGCCTTGAGCCGGCCGTCGCGCAGCCATCCGGCGAGCGTCTGCACCGCTTCGCGGCTCTTGCGGTAATCGAGGATCAGGAAGCCGCGCATCGTGAGCCGCTTCGAGATCAGCACGCCGACGTCGTCCGCCGCGCGGCCGCTGTTGTAGTTCGAGATCACGCCGCACAGCGCGACACGCCCGCCGATCACCATCCGCGACAGCACCGCGCGCATCACCTCGCCGCCGACGTTCTCGAAGTTCACGTGCACGCCGTCCGGTGTCGCTGCCTTCAGTTGCTCTCGGAAATCGTCGGCCTTGTAGTCGACGGCCGCGTCGAAGCCGAGCGTCTCGGTCAGGTAGCGGCACTTGTCCGCGCCGCCCGCGATCCCCACCACGCGCGCGCCGTGAATCTTGCCAATCTGGCCGGCGATCGAGCCGACCGACCCGGCCGCCGCCGACACGACGAGCGTCTCGCCGGGCTGCACCGGCGCGATGTCGGTCAGCCCGTAATAGGCGGTCAGGCCGCTCATCCCGCACGCGCCGAGCAGCGTCGGCAGCGGCAGGCCCGACTGCGCGGGCAGCTTCACGAGCTGCGCGGCCTGCTCGGCCGGCACGACCGCATAGTCCTGCCAGCCGACCAGCCCCTGCACGAGATCGCCCTGCGCGAAACCCGCATGGCGCGACGCGACCACGCGCCCGATGCCGAGCGCGCGCATCACTTCGCCGATCGCGACCGGCGGCAGGTATTGCGGAACGTCGCGCATCCACACGCGGTTGGTCGGATCCATCGACAGATACAGCACGCGCACGAGCACTTCGCCGTCGGCGAGCGCCGGCACCGGCGTTTCGACGAGCGAAAAGTGTTCACGGCCGACCCGCCCTTCCGGGCGCGTCTTCAGCAGCAGCTGGCGGTTCACGGGTGTCGACACGATGTTCTCCTCCGGTTGTTGTCGTCGATGCGCGTCAGACCGCGCACATGCCGCCGTCGATCACGAGTTCGGCGGCCGTTACGAAGCGGCTTTCGTCGGATGCGAGATAGACGGCCGCATGCGCGACGTCGTCCGGATCGCCGAGCCGGCGCAGCGGAATGCCGCGTGCGAGCTTGCGCGTCGCATCGCGTTCGCCGAGCGACTGGAACAGCGGCTCGACGATCCCCGTGCGAATGAACGCCGGGTGAATCGAGTTGCAGCGCACGTCGAGCTCGCGGCGCGCGCAGTCGATCGCAACCGACTTCGTCAGCGACGCGACCGCGGCCTTCGACGCGTTGTACGCGGTGAAATCCGGTTCGACCTTGAACGCGGCCACCGACGAGATGTTGATGATCGACGCCGGATGGCTCGCGCCCAGGTACGGCAGCGCGTGCTTGCAGCCGAGCACGATGCTCTCGACGTTGATCGCCATCACGCGCCGCCATTCGTCGAGCTCGATCTGCGCGGGCGCGCCGATCGACCCGACGCCGGCATTGTTGACGAGCACCGACAACCCGCCCATCGCTTCGTTCGCCTGCGCGAGCAGCGCCTGCCAGCGCGCCTCGTCGCGCACGTCCTGCGTGGCCGCAAACGCGACCGGCGCCGCGTGTCCCGCATTGAGTTCCTGCGCGAACGCGTCGAGCACCGGCGCGTCGGCGACGTCGGTCAGGAACACGCGCGCGCCCTGCTCGACCATCCGGCGCGCGATCGCGCGGCCGAGGCCACCGGCGGCGCCCGTGATGTACGCGCACTTGCCTGCGAGGCGCGGGGAAACGACTGTCATGGGACCTGCTCCTATCGTGAATCGTCGTGGCGGACCGGTGCCGCGACGGCGGTTGCCGTGCGCGGGCCGACGGCCGCGCGGTTTGCGCGAGTATAGCGAGCCGACCGCACCGCGTCGGACAAATCGGGCGGGCCGCCGCTGCCGGCCACGATCGAACGAACGCCAGCGTACGCGATTGCCGCCGATCGATGAAATGAATATTCGTAATGCCCGGTCATAGACCCGGCTCATGACCTTCGCCTCTCCGAGCGACGGGACGAGCCTGTCCGGCGCGCCGGATCACCGCGAATATCGATTCAATGAACGCGCAACGCCGGATTTTGGTAACGACGAGGAAAGAATTGGATGTGACTCGGCGGGGCCGCCGCTGCGGGCAACAACATCACCTGACACCGGGATACCGACGCCCCGGGAAAAACGACCGTCAGAACCCGTTGCCGGACGTGCGCATGAATGCGCAGAACTGCGGGGAATGCGTATCGATCATCTGCTGGAACGGTGCGCGATTCCCGTACGCGATGCCGGACACGAGCAGCAGGCAGACGGCCGCGATGCGCGGTGAGAACGAGCGCTTGTGCGCCCGTTCGTAGGTCCGCAGGAACACCAGCGCGACCAGCGCGCCGAGCAGCCAGCCGACGACGACTTCGGGAATCGTGTGCGAGTGGTCGAACACGCGCGCGACGGCCGTCACTGCGCCGACGGCGAGGCCCGCCGCCACGCCCGGCACCTTGCCCGCACGGAAGGCCTGCCACAGCATCGACAGCGCGACGGTCCACACGGACGTCGACAGCATCGTATGGCCGCTGATCACGCGGAAGTCGAACTGCGGGATCTCGACACCGCAGCCCGCATAGAGAATCTTGGTCGCCCCGACCAGGCTCATGCCGGCCGCGAGCAGCACGATCCAGCGCACCGCGAGCCGCCAGTCGGACAGTGCGAGCCAGACCGCGCAGGTCAGCGCGACCGGCAAGGTCAGCGCGGCGTCGCCGATGTTGCTGATTTCACTCCACATAACGGACGTCGAACGGCTGACAAAACGCGCAGTTTAACGCACGCGCGCCACGCGCCTGTTTCAGCCTGTGACAGGCTGTATCAGCCCGCGACACCCGTAATCAGCAGCAGGTTAGTGCCGGTAATGACGGCGAACAGCGTCCATGCGGCGACCTGCATCCTGCGGCCGATCGCATGCTCGCCCATCACGTCGCGATCGCTGACCGACCGGATCAGCGGCCACATCGCGAACGGCAGTTGCAGGCTCAGCAGCACCTGGCTCCAGACGAGCAGTCGCCCGACCGAGTTCTCGCCGAGCCACAGCACGCCGATCAGCGCAGGCGCCAGCGCGAGCCCGCGCGTGATCAGCCGGCGCTGGTAGCACGGAATCTTCGTGTGCAGGAAGCCGTCCATGATCACCTGGCCGGCGATCGTGCCGGTCAGCGTCGAGCTTTGCCCCGACGCGAGCAGCGCGATGCCGAACAGCAGCGCGGCCGCACCGCCCGCGATCGGCGTGATCAGCCGGTACGCCTGTTCGATGTCGGTCACGTCGTGCTGGCCGGTCGCATGGAACGCCGCGCCCGCGACGACCAGGATCGCCGCATTGACGAGCATCGCGACGAACAGCGACACGCAGGTGTCGATCCGCACCAGCGCGAGCGTGTCGCGGATCAGGCCGCGCGCGCCGCCGACGACATGGCGTGTCTGCACGACCGACGAATGCAGATACAGGTTGTGCGGCATGATCGTCGCGCCGACGATGCCGAGCGCGAGCACGATCGCGTCCTTGCGGTCATGGCCCGGATCGCCCGGCACGAGCCCCGAAGCGACCGCATGCCAGTCGGGCGGCGTGATCGCGACCTGCGCGACGAAGCAGAACGCCATCGTCGCGATCAACCCGAGCACGATCGCCTCGATCTGCCGGACGCCCTTGCCCTGCAGCCCGAGGACGATCACGGTGTCGAGCGCGGTGAGCACGATCCCCCACGCGAGCGGCACGCCGAGCAACAGCTTGAACGCCAGCGCGCAGCCGAGCACTTCGGCGATGTCGCACGCGATGATCGACACCTCGGCGGTCACCCACTGCACGATGCGTCCCAGGCGGCCATAGCGGTCGTAGCTGGCCTGCGCGAGATCCTTGCCCGCGACGAGGCCGAGCCGCGCGGCGAGCATCTGCAGGAAGATCGCGGCGAGGCTCGAGAACGCGACGACCCACAGCAGCGAATAGCCGAACTGCGAGCCGGCCTGGATGTCGGTGGCCCAGTTGCCGGGATCCATGTAGCCGATCGCGACCAGCAGGCCCGGGCCGAAGAAGCGCTTGAGCTTCATCCAGCGCGACGCGCCGGCGTCGATCGTAATGCTGCCCTTTACTTCCGACGGGCAGAAGGGGGCTGTGGCGGTAGTGGGGAGCAAGGGCATGGAAACCGGGGATCGTGATCGCGACACGGTGATTTTACGGTTATCCGGCCCGTTTTCTCCCGCGCATCGGCGCGCGCGCCCCGGCTCGCCCGCTCGCCCCCGGATTTCGCGGGCCGCGGCACGAGTTGCGGATCGGCCGCGCCGGCGCCGTTCGTCAGGATCCGCTCGCGCTCGGCGACGCGAAATTCGGTCGGCGACACCCGCAGGCGCTGGCGAAACAGCTTCGCCAGACGCTCGCCGCTGCCGAAGCCCGTGCGCCGCGCGACCTTGTCGGCCGGCAGCGTCGTGTGGATCAGCATGTGGCATGCGCGCTCGAGCCGCACGTGCTGCACGAACTCGGTCGGCGTCACGCCGATTTCCTTCTTGAAGCGCCGCAGGAAATTGCGCTCGCTCATCGCGGCCGTCTGCGCGACTTCCGCGATCGAAATGCGGTTCGCGCTCTGCGCGCGCAGCCGTTGCGCCGACATCCTGATCGACGGGCTCGCGCTCAGCTCGCGAAACGCCCACATCGACTGTGCATAGCGCTGCTCGACCGGCCGCATCAGGTTGCTGGCGATCTCCTGCGCGGCGCTGTCGCCGAGATCGGCGCGAAACATGTCGAGCACGGCCGAGAACACGTCGGCCTCGCCGGCCTGCAGTTCGACCGTGGCCGCCGTCCGGCGCGCGCGATCGGTTCGCGCGTGACTTCCATCCGTCTGCCGCTGCGACGCGGCGAGCGTCGACAGGTCCATCGCGTCGACGATCCATCGCGCATGCCGGCGGATGTCGCTGAGCCGACGCCGCAATGCATCGTTCCAGTTGACCGACGCGCGGTCACCATGAAGATGAAAGAACGCGAGCGCACGATGGCCGTGCTCGTCACCGAGCGGATCGGCGGCGATCTGCACGCCCGACGACGACTGCAGCAATCCCCCGCTTTCCGATACGTACTTCAGCTGGTAATCCGCACTGAACGCGTGCAGGCGATTCGCCAGATTGAAGGCCTCGCCAAGGCGCGCGGCCTGCGCCAAGGAAAACCCCGTACTCAAATAGATTACGACCCACCTCTGATCTGCTGCTTCCACTGCCAAGCCCCCGGACTGTTTCGACTTCTTGTAATACCGTCGAACTGTCAGGCTTATATTTGGTTTGAACTCGTGCGACAGGGACGGCTATCTCGAAATATGAAGCGACGGCATCTTAGCCGAACGGGTCGTGTCTTTGGCATGAAATGGCTGACCGGGACAGTATGATGGCGGATTTCTACAGGCTGTCGCCGAACGCTGGTGCGACCGCACGGATATGCGCATGCCGACGGGCAGGCTCGCATCGTGCGCACGATCCGCATCGCGCATCGGATGCGCACGCTCGCATATCGGGTCGATCATCATCGACACGCATCGAACGGCATCGATCGTCTCTCTAACGCACGCACCCGCATGCCGTTGTTCGCGCATCCATTAGAATCGCCCCACCGTCCACCACGCCGACTTCGTCCGTGCCCGCCGATCATCGTCTCGACCTGAACCTGTTCCGCGTGCTCGACGCCGTCTACGTGCACGGCGGCATCGGCGCGGCCGCCCGTGCGCTGCACCTGACGCAGCCGGCCGTCACGCATGCGCTCAACCGGCTGCGCGCGCATTTCGACGACCCGCTGTTCGTTCGCCAGGGCAACCGCGTCGTGCCGACCGAGCGCACGCGCACGATCATCGCGGACGTGCAGCTTCACCTCGCCGGCCTGCAACGCGCCGCGCGCGACCCGTCGGCATTCGACCCGGCGACGCTCGACCTGAGCATCGCGGTCGGCATTCGCGACGTGCTCGAATCGATCGCGCTGCCGCAGATCGTCGCCGCGTTCGCCGACGAAGCGCCGGGCCTGCGATTCGTGAGCCGCCGCATCGCAGTGCACGACATCGAACGCGAACTCGCGTCGGGCAATCTCGACCTGGTCGTCGATCGACGCGTGCAGACCGGCCCGCGCATCGCGACCGAACATCTGCTCGACGATTCGCTCGTCGTCGCGATGCGGCACGATCATCCGTTGACCGACGGTCCGCTGCGGCGCGGCGACTATTTCGCCGCACGGCATGTCGCGGTGTCGCCGCTCGGCGAGCCGCAATCGCTCGACGTGCTGCTCGGCAACGACGGGCGCTTCCGTCACATCCAGCTCGTTTGCCAGCATTACTTCGCCGCCTGCCAGATCGCCGCGGCGGGCGACCTGCTGCTGACGCTGCCGCGCACGTATGCGCTGCGCATGGCGGCGCTGCTGCCGATCGCCGTGCAGCCGCTGCCGCTGCGGCTCAAGCCGTTTCCGCTGCTCGCGTACTGGCACGAGTCGCGCGAGACCGACCGCGCGCACCAGTGGGTACGCGAACGCGTCGCCACGCTCGTGCGCCGGAGCGCCGGCGTCGCCGGCTGACTCTGGCGAGCCGCGTCGACGCACGCAGCGCCCGCGATTTTCGTCGAGACGGTATGCTGACGGCTCGCTCGCCGCGCATCGTCGCGGCCGCCTCTTTCCCCGCTTACCGGAGTCTTGCCATGCCGCTCATCCATGCTGCCGCCACCCTCGCCGCCGACGCGCCCGACTACGTCGTCCAGCTGCAGGCCGGCACGCACGCGCTGACCGGCGACGAAGCGCCGCGCGAAGGCGGACAGGGCCTCGGGCCGGCGCCGTTCGAGTTCGTGCTGGCCGGCCTCGCGCAATGCACGGCCGCGACGCTGCGCATGTACATGCAGCGCAAGACGTGGCCGGCCGTGCGCATCGACGTGCGCACCGAACTGCACGCCGATCGCGAAGGACAGCAATACGTGCGCCGCGTCGTGACGCTCGACGGCCCGCTCGACGATGCGCAGCGCCAGCGGCTCGCGGAAATCTGCGAGAAAACGCCGGTGACGCTGTTCATCAAGCGCGGCACGCGCATCGAAACGACGCTGAACTGACGGGCGGCGCAGCGCGCCGCACACGATCGCTACGCAACAAGCAAAACGGGCGGGCCGCGCACGATGCGCGACCCGCCCGTTTGCGGATGTCGTCCGGCGTTCAGAGTCCGAGCGCGGACAGGTCCAGCTTGCCGTCCTTCACCGGCGGGCACCAGAAATACGCGCCCGTCAGCGGTCGCGTGAAACGGAACAGGCCGTCGACGATGCCGTCGTCCGCGCCGCTCATCCGGCGCATCTGCACGTCGAACGCGCGGAACGAACAGCCGAACGCGACGAAGTAGAGGCCCGCGCGACGCGCGTCGGACCACGGCGACGACCGGCGCAGCATGAACGCCTCCGGCTCGAAGCTCTCCTGCGCGGTGCGCTTCACGTGCGCGAACTCGGGCGCGTCGTCGAGCTCCTCGTTGTCCGAGCGGCGGCGGCCGACGATGTGATCCATATCGCCGGACGCAATGCGCTCCATCTGGTCGAAGTCGTGCAGCCATTGCTGAACCGCGACGAAGCTCGAACCGTCGAGACCCGCGCCCTGCCCCGTGACGATCGCCGCGGCCAGCGCGTCGTCGCCGGTCGGGTTCTCAGTGCCGTCCTCGTAACCCGACAGGTCGCGATCGTTCGAATAGCGGAATCCGTCGACCGCGTCCTGCAGCGCGAACGCCGGCGCAAGCGCCCGCTCGATCGCCCGCGCACGCAGCACGAGCTCGCCGCGATCGTCGCCGCGCAGCCAGACCCAGATGTCGGCCGGCGTGATCGGCAGCGTGCGATCGTTCACCGCGAACGCCGGATATTCGGTGAGGCCCGGGACCGGACGCCCGAGGTGTGCGGCCAGCGCGTGTCCGAAGCCCGCGACCGTGTCGCGCCCGTCAACGAGCTCGCGCAACGCCGTCAGCGCCGCTGCCACGTTGCCGTTGTTCGAAATCGTGAAAGTGAGGTATCGGGCCGCCGTGTCGATCGGAGCCAGGATGCCTTGCTGAACGTCGCTCATCGTTTCCTCAGGAATGTATCGGGGTGAATCCGCGCGGCCTCGGCGGCCGGCGCGCAACGGCAAAGTGTAATCGATGCGGCCCGCCGACCCGTGCGGCACCGCACCGCGGAACCCGCACGAAAAAGGGCCGAAACCCCGAATACTAACCGTATCGACGCTGCAACGCCGCATTCGTCAGACGTTGCGGCGACTCCGGCAGTGCTGATAAAATCCCTTCACGTCTTTTCGGCGTCCTTTCAACCGTTCACTTCAGGGAGGTGCAGATGTTCCGAATGCCAGCAGCCTTCCCGAACGTGGTCCCACGGCGCGGCTGATCCAGCCCGTCGTCCGCGCCGGCTCCCGAGTGCTCCGCTAACTCGCCGGCCCGCGCATTTTCCCGACAGTCCGTTTCGTTTCGCCCGCGTCATCCGCGCGGCCGGGCTGTTGCGTTTTCGACGTTCTCCGAACCGGAAAGTCCCGTCGCGCGATGCGCCGGGCAACGATACATGACCAGAAAAACCACCCATCTGGGCGGCCAGGCATTCCAGGCCGTCTTCGGCTTCACGTTCCGCTACTGGCGCAAGCAGCCGGTGCGCATCGCGACGATCACAACCCTGGCGCTGCTCGGCGCGCTTGCCGACGTGCTCACGCCGCTGTTCGCCGGGCGCCTCGTCGATGCGCTGTCGACCGGCCTGACCGACCGCGCCGCCGCGTGGCATTCGGCCATCGTCGCGTTCGGCACGCTGGCCGCGCTCGGCATCGGCGCGACGCTGTTGCGGCAGGGCGTCTACCTGAACATCATCACGCTCACGCTGAAGATGATGAGCGAGATCGCCGCCGCGTCGTTCCATCGCGTGCAGCGGTTCTCGACCGACTGGCACGCGAACAGCTTCGCGGGATCGACCGTGCGCAAGATCACACGCGGAATCTGGGCGCTCGACCTGTTGAACGACACCGTGCTGATCGCACTGCTGCCGTCGGTCACGATGCTCGTCGGGGCGACGGTGCTGCTCGGCACGCACTGGCCTGTCATGGGGCTCGTCGTCGGCGTGGGTTCGCTGCTGTACATCTCGGTGACGGTCGCCGTGTCGCTCGGCATCGTTGCGCCGGCCGCGCGGCTCGGCAACATGTGGGACACGCGCATGGGCGGCGCACTCGCCGACGCGGTGAGCTGCAATGCGGTCGTCAAGGCGTTCGGCGCGGAAACGCGCGAGGAAGCGCGGCTCGCGCGCGTGATCGGCAAATGGCGCCAGCGCACGCGCCGCACGTGGGTACGCGGCACGCTCAACGGCGGGCTGCAGGGTGCGATGCTCGTCGCGATGCAGGCGGCGATGATCGGCGTCGCGCTGCGGCTGTGGGCGAACGACGAAGCGAGCGTCGGCGACATCGCGTTTTCGCTGACGATGTTCTTCATGCTGCAGGGCTACCTGCGCGACGTCGGCATGCATATCCGCAACCTGCAGCGTTCGGTCAACGACATGGAAGAGCTCGTCGCGCTCGAGCGTCAGCCGCTCGGCATCGACGATCGTCCCGGCGCGCCGGCGATCCGGATCGGGCAAGGCGAGATCCGCTTCGAGCACGTGACGTTCCGCTACGGCAACCATCCGGTGCCGCTGTACGACGACTTCTCGATGCGCATCGCGCCCGGCGAGCGTGTCGGCCTCGTCGGCCATTCCGGGTCGGGCAAGACGACGTTCATCAAGCTGATCCAGCGTCTGTACGACGTGTCGGGCGGCCGCATCACGATCGACGGCCAGGATATCGCGCAGGTGCGGCAGGATTCGCTGCGCAACCAGATCGCGATCGTCCAGCAGGAACCCGTGCTGTTCCACCGCACGCTGGCGGAGAACATCGCGTATGCGCGTCCCGACGCGAGCCGTGCGGACATCGAGCGCGCCGCGCGTCTCGCCAGCGCGCACGACTTCATCGCCGCGCTGCCGGACGGCTATGACACGCTCGTCGGCGAGCGCGGGATCAAGCTGTCGGGCGGCGAACGCCAGCGCGTCGCGATCGCGCGCGCGTTCCTCGCGGATGCGCCGATCCTGATCCTCGACGAAGCGACGTCGAGCCTCGACAGCGAAAGCGAAGTGCTGATCCAGCAGGCGATGGAGCGGCTGATGGTCGGCCGCACGACGCTCGTCGTCGCGCACCGGCTGTCGACGGTGCGCTCGCTCGACCGGCTGCTCGTGCTCGATCGCGGCAAGGTGATCGAGGAAGGCAACCACGACGCGCTGATCCGCATCGACGGCGGGATTTATCGCCGGCTGTTCGAGCGGCAGGCGCTGGAGCTGGCGAAGGGCCTGATCGATTCGCCGCGGCGCACGGTCAACGGCGATGCCGGCCCGCGGGGGGAGCCGGCGGAGGCTTGATGGCAACCCGGTTGCGGCCGGACGTGCGGCAACTGCCGCCGCGCGTCCGGCCCCGACGCCACGCGCCGCGATCACTTATCATACCGGCCAGGCAATTTGCGACGAAAGGCGGATCATGTTTACAGGCATTGTTCAGGGTGTTGGCGTCATCAAGGCCATCAAGGATCACGGCGAACTGAGAACGTTCAGCATCGAATTCCCCGAGCGGTTCACCACCGACATCGAGATCGGCGCGAGCGTCTCGGTCGACGGCGTCTGCCTGACGGTGACGACCATCCACTCGCCGCTGCTGATCGACTTCGACGTGATGTTGCCGAGCCTGAGAATCACCACGCTGGCCGACCTCACGACCGGCGCCCGCGTCAACGTGGAACGGGCCGCGAAGGACGGCGCGGAAATCGGCGGGCATCCGCTGTCCGGTCACGTCGACTTCATGGGGACCATCCTGCAAATCGCATCGTCCGAGCACAACCGGATGATCCGCATCGGCGTGCCGGCCGATTTCAAACGTTATGTGTTCGCGAAGGGCTATATCGCGATCAACGGCTGCAGCCTCACCGTGTCGGACGTCGATCGCGACGAAGGCTGGTTCGACGTCTGGCTGATTCCCGAAACGCGACGCGCGACCACCTTCGACGCCAAAGGCGTCGACGACAAGGTCAATATCGAGATCGAGCGCAGCACCCAGGTCGTCGTGGATACGATCCGCGAGTCGGTCAAGGAAACGCTCGGGGAGCTGACCGGCGTCGTGACGGCCTTGCTCGCGGAGAAAGGCATCGACATCGAGGAACTGCTCGCGCGCAACGTCGCGAAACTGCCGAAGGCGTAACGGACGCCCCCGTTCCCGGTGATCGCGCGATCACCGGGAGCCGGCTTTCGTCGACACACCGCGGTCGGCCGCCCCGCGCGCCGCCGTCACTCCGCCTCCACCCGCGCCCCCTTCCCCACCGCCACCCGCTGCGATCGATAAATTCCCGCGTGCCCGGAAAACAGATAGGCGACCACGCAGGCGACGATCGCATAGACGCCGACATCCGCGCCGAACAGTTCGATCGCCATGATCGTCGACGCGATCGGCGTGTTGGCCGCACCCGCGAACACCGCGACGAAGCCGAGCCCCGCGAGCACCGGCACCGGCAGCGCGAGCACCTGGCCGAGCGCGTTGCCGAGCGTCGCGCCGATATAGAACAGCGGCGTCACTTCGCCGCCCTTGAATCCCGACGCGAGCGTGACGACGGTAAACGCGAACTTGCCCGCGAAATCGTAAGCCGGCAGCGGCCCGTGAAACGCGGCCTCGATCGTCGGAATCCCGAGCCCGAGATACTGCGGCACGTTCAGCGCGGTCGCGGCCACCGCCACCAGCGCGCCGCCGAGCACCGGCTGCAGCGGCGCGTAGCGCACGACGCGGCGGAACCATGCGGTCAGCGCATGCGTCGCGAACGCGAACAGCCGGCCGACGACGCCGAACGCAACGCCCGCGACGACCGTCGCGGCCAGCCCCGTCGCCGACACGGCCGGCACGAACGGAATCGCATAAGCGGTGTGATGCACGCCCCACGCGCGGCACACGACGTCCGCAACGATCGCCGACGCGACGCAGGTCAGCAGCGCGTCGTACCGAACGCGGCCGATCGCGAGCACCTCGAGCCCGAACACGGCGCCCGCGAGCGGTGTGCCGAACACCGACGAGAAGCCGGCCGCGATGCCGCCCATCAGCAGCACGCGCCGATGCTCGCGATCGAGCCGGAACAGATGCGTGACACGATCGGCGAGCGCGCCGCCCATCTGCACGGCCGTGCCTTCGCGGCCGGCCGACCCGCCGAACAGGTGCGTGACGACGGTCGCGACGAGCACGAGCGGCGCCATCCGCTTCGGCACGAGCGCCTTCGGGTCGTGAATTTCGTCGATCAGCAGGTTGTTGCCGCGCGCGACCGACTGGCCGAACCGGTGATAGACCCAGCCGGTCGCGAAACCGGCGGCCGGCAGTCCCCACAACAGCCACGGATGCGCGACACGCGTGCCGGTCGCCCAGTCGAGCGCGATCAGGAACAACGCGGAAGCCGTGCCGGCCAGCGCGCCGAGCAGGGCGGAAAGCGCGAGCCAGCGGCACACGTAGCGCACGGTCGCGAAAAAATCGGCAGAAGTCGAGAAAAACATGATTTCCAGATTCGACGGGACATCAAAACCTGGGCGGCAGAATACCGCATGGACGGCCTGCGACCTCCTGACGACCCAGGAACACGCAGGCATCATCAGCCGGGCAACCGGCGGTTGAGGGCCGAACCGCGCGCGACGCGCCAGGATCGACCGCAGGGAGGCATGCCATCTCCGCTGGCGGCAATTGTACGCGACGCCGCGCGGCGCGTGCAACGCGGCCCCGCCGGGGCCGCGCGCCGTCAGTCGAGCGGCATGCGCGTCACGCGCGAGATCAGTTGCGGCGCGATCCGCTCGAGCGGCAGGATCGCCGACGCGGCGCCGATCGCCGCGGCCGCCTTCGGCATCCCGTAGACGGCGCTCGTCGCCTCGTCCTGCGCGATCGTGTAGCAACCCTTCGCGCGCATCGCCTTCAGCCCCAGCGCCCCGTCGCGCCCCATTCCGGTCAGCAGCACGCCGAGCGCATCGCCCTGCCAGCCGTCGGCGACGCTGTTGAAGAACACGTCGATCGACGGCCGGTACGGCGTCTCGGCCGGATGCCGCGTATAGCCGAGCACGCCGCGCGGCGACATGTACAGGTGATCGTTGGTCGCCGCGAGCAGCACCTCGCCCGCCTGCGGCACGCTGCCCTCCCGCGCGACGCGCACGGGCAGCCGCGTATAACCGTCGAGCCACTCCGCCATGCCGACCGCGAACGCCTGGTCGACGTGCTGCACGATCACGAGCGCAGCCGGAAAATCCGCCGGCAGCGCGCGCAGCAGCGCGGTGAGCGCGGTCGGCCCGCCCGCCGACGCGCCGATCGCGATCAGCGTCGGCAGGCCGCGCGTGAGCGACGGCCCGGGCGGCACGAGCGTCACGGTTCGGCTTTCGAGCAGCCGGCCGATCTGGTCGATCTTCGCGAGCAGCGGCTGCGGCCCCGCATCCGACGGCAGGCCGAGTGCGAGCGTCGGCGTGTCGACCGCGTCGAGCGCACCGGCGCCCATCGCCTCGTAGACCGACGACGTGTTCGCGCTGACGCTCGCGGTCACGACCAGGATCGCGCACGGCGCGCGCGCCATGATCTGCCGCGTCGCGGCCACGCCGTCGAGCTTCGGCATCACGAGATCCATCAGCACGAGGTCGGGCGGATGCGCGACGCAGAAATCCACCGCCTCGTCGCCGTCGGTCGCCACCCACAGCACGCGATGATCGGTGCGCAGCGCGATCACGCGGCGCAGCGCCTCGACCGCGAGCGGCAGATCGTTGACGATGCCGATGTTCATCCGCGTGCATCCCCGATCAGGTCGTGCACCGCATCGAGCAGCGCCTCGTCGTGGAAACTGCTCTTCGCGAGGTAATAGTCGGCGCCTGCGTCGAGCCCGCGCCGGCGATCCTCGTCGCGATCCTTGTACGACACGATCATCACCGGCACGCGCTTGAGCATCGGATCGCCCTTGATCAGCGTGACGAGTTCGATCCCGTCCATGCGCGGCATGTCGACGTCGGTGACGACCAAATCGAACGCGTCGCTGCGCACCGCGTTCCAGCCGTCCATCCCGTCGACCGCCACGGTCACGTCGTAGCCGCGCTTTTCCAGCAGCTTGCGTTCGAGCTCGCGCACCGTCAGCGAATCGTCGACGACGAGCACGCGGCGGCGCTGGTCGGCGAGCGCGAGCTGCGGATCGCGCTTGAGCTTCGCGAGCTGTCCGCCGCGCACGAGCTTGTCGACGGAGCGGATCAGGTCTTCGACATCGACGATCAGCACCGGGTCGCCGTTCTCGAGCAATGCACCGGCCGCGATGTTCTGGATCTTGTTCAGGCGGCTGTCGAGCGGCTGCACGACGAGCATCCGTTCGCCGAGGAAGCGGTCGACGGCGACACCGTAGAGTTCGGGCTCGCCGCCGACGACCACGACCGCCGTGCTCGCGCGCGCGACGTTGGGTTCGCCCGCATCGAGCAGCTGATGCGCGCCGACGAGGCCCGCGCGCCGGCCGTCGAACGGAAAATGCGGCTGCCCTTCGAGCACGTCGATGTCGTCGTGCGACAGTTCAAGCGTGCGGCGCACGTGCGCGAGCGGGAACGCGTACGGCTCGCCGCCGACCTCGACCAGCAGGCTGCGGATCACCGACAACGTGAGCGGCAGCTGCAAGACGAAGCGCATGCCCGCGCCGGGCTCGTTGAAGATGCGCACCGCGCCGCGCACGCCGCGCACCATTTCCTGCACGGCGTCGAGGCCGACGCCGCGCCCCGACACGTCGGTCACCGCGTCGCGCATCGAGAAGCCCGGCAGCAGCAGGAATTCGAGCAGTTCGGGATCGGACAGCCGCGCGGCCGTCTCGTCGTCGGTCAGGCGCTGGCGCACGACCGCCGCGCGCAATGCGTCCATGTCCACGCCCGGCCCGTCGTCGATCACGCTGACGAGCAGCGAGCCGGCGCTGTGGCGCGCCTCCAGCGTGACGCTCGCCTCGGCCGGCTTGCCGCGTGCGCGACGCGCGTCGGGCGCGTCGACGCCGTGATCGATCGCGTTGCGCAGCAAGTGGCCGAGCGGCGCGTCGAGCAGGTCGAGGATGTCGCGGTCGACCTGCGTGCCTTCGCCGACGATCGAGAAGCGCACCTGCTTGCCGAGCGAGCGCGCGAGATCGCGGACGATGCGCGGATACGCGCGCGTCGCGTCGCCGAACGGCCGCATCCGGCACTGCAGCGCCTCGTCGTACAGCTGCTCGGCGATGTGCGTGCTGCGCCGCTCGAAGCGGTCGAATTCGTCCATGCGCTCGGCGAGCGAGCGCTGCAGATCGTTGAGCATGTGCCGCACTTCGTTCACCGACGCGAGCACGCCCGCGTCGAGATCGTCGGCAAACTGTTCGTACAACAGATCGAGCGAACGGGCCGCATCGCGCTGCGCACGCTTCACACGCAGCATCGATTCCGCGAACGGCTTGAGCCAGCGCGATTCGACGAGCGACTCGCCGGACAGGCTCAGCAGCCGGTTCAGCGTATCGGCCCGCACGCGGCGCATCGCGCCCGCGCCGGCCGCGCGGCCGGCCTGGACCGGATCGGGCACGGCCGCCGACACGGCGAGCGGCGGCACCGCGGCGCCGGCCCCCACGGATTCGTTCGCGGCGCCGTCGTGCTCGCGAAGCGGCACGACGGACGGCGGCGCCGGCGGTGGCGCGAAGGCCGAGGCCGAGACCGGCATCGCGTGCGCGCCGTCGGCACCCGTCAGCGCCAGCGCGAACGCCTCGATCTCCGTCGATGACACGGGCTGCGCCTGCGGATCGGCGACGCGCACCAGCAGGTCGACGCCGGCGAGCAGCACGTCGACGTGCGTGGCCGTCAGCGCGATCGTGCCGGCCTGCGCGGCGACGAAGCATTCTTCCATGCGCCCCGCGATGTCGACGCCGAGCGGCACGCCGACGATGCGTGCGGCGCCCTTCAGCGAATGCGCGGCGCGCATGCACGCCTCGAGCGCGACGGAGTCGGGCTCGCCCGATTCGAGCGCGAGCAGGCGTTCGGACAGCGCCTGGGTCTGCGTGCGCGTCTCCTCGCGATACAGCTCGAGCAGCGACAGGTGGCTCAGATCGTCATCGCCGCTCATCGCATGCTCCGTGTCACGGCGTCGAACAGCCGATCGTCGTCGAGCAGGCCCACCGACTTGCCGCGCCACGACAGCACGCCGCGCGACAGGCCGGCGCTCGCGCGCCCGACCGTCGCCGGCACGGGCACCCATTCGGATGCGCTGAAGCGCAACACGCCCTCGACTTCGTCGACCGGAAACACGACCGGCTCGCCCTGGTGCGCGGCGACCAGCAGCCGCGTGAAACGGCCGTCCGTGCCGCCGTTGCCGCCCTTGCCCGCGTCGAGGCCGAGCAGCGCGCCGATCGAGATCGCGATGCGCAGCGTGCCGCGAATGTTGACCACGCCGCGCACGGCCGAATGACGGCGATACGGCAGCGAATGGATCGGACGCGTGCCGGCGATCTCGCGCAGCACGCCGATCGGCAGCGCGAGCCATTCGTCGGCGACGCGAAATGCCAGCGCTGCCTGGCGCGTATCGTCGTCGCCATGCGCGTGGGTCGCGTCGAACGCGCTGATCCGCTGCGTGGCGTCGGCCATCTCGGCGACGCCGAGCGGGCGCTCGAGCAGCTTCGCCGCGTGATACGCGTAGACCGGACAGTTCAGGCAGCGCAGGCAGTCGGCCAGCCGCTCGCACGAGCGGTCGCCGTGCGTGCCGATCCGGTTCCAGCAATCGTCGACGCCGATCGTCGTGTCGTCAGTGGCAACGGCGTCGCGGTTCATTCTTTCCTCGGTCATCCCGATATCGGCTCCCAACCCGTATTCCCGTTATCCGGCCGAGCGCCGCGCACGCTCGAGCAGCCATCGCGCGCCGGCGCCGTCGCCGCCGACGTCGAGCAAGGTCGCGAGATGCGTCAGCGCTTCGTGGTGCGTCGGCCGCAGATACAGCGCCTTCCGGTAGAAGTCGCCCGCTTCCGCGACGCGCCCGCGCGCATCCGCGATCAGCCCGTTCAGGTAGAACGCGTCGGCGTGCGGCCCGGCGTGCGCGGAGAACTGCGCGAGCACGCGCTCTGCCTCGTCGAACGCGCCCGCGTTGGCCAGCGCCTGTGCTTCCTCGAGCGTCGGTGCGGCGCTGCCGGCGACCGGTGTCGCCGGTGCGGGCGTGTCGGCCACGTTGGCCGCACGGGTCGGCGAGTCGGCGTGCAGGTCGGCCCGCGGCTCGAGCGCCGTCGGGCGCTCGGCCGGCGCGAACGCGGCGCGCGACGACGCGGCATCGCTCCACGTCGGCGGCACGACGGCCAGCAGCGGGCGCGTCGCGGCGGGCGGCGCCACCGTGAAACACTCGGCGCGACGGTACGGCGCGATCGCGGGCATCGGTGCCGCCTGGCCGTCCGCCGCGGCGCCGCCGCGCACGCGATGAAACGCGAACGCCAGCGGCACGCGCGCCGAGCGCATCCCGTGCCGCATCGCGACGCCCGTTTCGGCGGGACCGACGAACAGCATCCCGTCGTCGGCGAGCGCGTTTTCGAGCGAATCGATCACGCGATCCTGTGCGTCGCGGTCGAAATAGATCAGCACGTTGCGGCAGAACACGAAGTCGTAGCGGATGCCCGTGTCGGGGCCCGGTTCGACCAGGTTCGCCTGGCGAAACTGCACGCACGCGCGCACGCGTTCGTCGAGCAGCCAGCCGTCGGCGACCGGCGTGAAGTAGCGGCCGCGAAACTCGGTCGCCGTGCCGCGAAACGCATTGCGCCCGTAGCAGCCGAGCCGCGCCTGTTCGATCGCGCGCGCGCTCAGGTCGATCGCGTCGATCGTGAAGCTGGCCGGATCGAGCCCGGCGTCGAGCAGCGCCATCGCCGCCGAATACGGTTCCTCGCCGGTCGAGCACGGCGCGCTCAGCACGCGGATCACGCGCCCGGGCATCGCGGCAAGCCGCTCGGCCGCGAGCCGCGCGAGCGTGGCGAACGCCTCGCGATCGCGGAAGAACCACGTCTCCGGCACGACGAACAGTTCGATCAGCGCGCGCCGCTCGTCGGCCGACGCGTTGAGCTGCTGCCAGTAGGCGTCGAGCGCTTCCGGCGTGACGGGCGGCCGCGCCGCCGACGGCAGCCGCTCGCCGTCGCCCTGCAGCGCCTGCACGCGCTCCGTCAGCGCGCGGCTCAGGAAATCGTTGCCGAGCGAATCGGGGTCGATGCCAGTCTCGCGCAGCAGCCAGCCACGAAATCGCGAATCGGGTTCTTTCATGCGGACTCCCCTCCGTGGCCCGGCAGGCCGTCGAACAGATACAGGCGCGCAACGTCGTCGATCAGGTCCGACACCGAGACCTGCTGCACGATCCCGTCCGGCGTGTTCGCGACGCGCCCGAGCCAGCGCGTGCGCGCGGTCGACACGCCGCTGGAGCGGAACGCGGTGCGGTCGATCCGCAGCGTCTGCGTCGCGCGCTCGACGATCAGGCCGACCACGCGATCGCGGTCGGGCTGCCCGACGCGATAGCGCGCCATCACCAGCCGCGTCGACCGCAGCGCATGCGCGCGCCGCCCGAGCGCCAGCATCGGCACGTCGATCACGGGCACGGGCTGACCGCCGCGCATCAGTAGCCCGGCAATCCATTCGGGCGCGCCGGGCACGGCCTTGGCGGTCGCAAGCGGCAGCACCTCGTCGATGTCGGCCGCGTCGAGCGCATAGCGCTCGCCGTCGAGCTCGAACATCAGGAACAGCGCGTGCGCGCCGCCGTGCGACTCGGCGCGCGTCACGCGTCGACCTTGAAGCGCGACACGCTGGTGCGCAACTGGTTCGCGACGAGCGTCAGGTCGTCGATCGCCTGCGACGACTGGCGCAGCGATTCGGCCGTCTGCTGCGCGGCTTCCGACAGTTGCGACAACGCCTGCGTGATCTGCTCGGCACCGTTCGCCTGGGTCTGCATCCCTTCGTTGACCATCTGGAAGCGCGGCGCGAGCGTCTGCACCTCGGCGATGATCTGCGACAGCTGGCCGCCGACCTGCTGCACGTCGAGCATCCCGCGGCGCACTTCCTCCGAGAACTTGTCCATCCCCATCACGCCCGCCGACACGGCCGACTGGATCTCCTTCACCGTCTGCTCGATGTCGTACGTCGCCACCGCCGTCTGGTCGGCGAGGCGGCGGATCTCGGTCGCGACGACCGCGAAGCCGCGGCCGTATTCGCCGGCCTTCTCGGCCTCGATCGCCGCGTTCAGCGACAGCAGGTTGGTCTGGTCGGCCACCTTGGTGATCGTCGCGACGACCTGGTTGATGTTCAGCGCCTTCTCGTTGAGGATCGCGAGCTTCGCGTTCACCGAACCGGCCGCGTCCATCACGCTGCGCATCGTCTCGCCCATCCGCGTGAGGCCGCTCTGGCTCACGCCGGCGAGCGTCGCCGACTGCTCGGCCACGCCGGCCACCTCGTTCATCGTGCGCAGCAGGTCGCGCGACGTCGCGAAGATCTCGCGCGAGGTCGCGCCGATCTCGGTCGTGGTCGCCGCGGTCTCGTTCGCGGTCGCCTGCTGCTCGCGCGACGTCGCCGCGATTTCGGCGACCGACGTCGTCACCTGCAGCGACGACTGCTGCGCGCGCGCGACCAGCTCGGTCAGCTCGTCGGCCATCCGGTTGAAGCCCGTCTCGAGCGTGCCGAACTCATCGCGGCGGCGCAGGTCGAGGCGGCGCGTCAGGTTGCCGGTGCGCATCACGTCGTGCACCTCGACGAGCCGCGCCATCGGCACGGTGACGGAACGGTACAGCCCGTAGCCCAGCCCCAGCGCGGACAGCAGCACGATCGCCAGCGCGGTCGCCAGGACGATCTCGGTGTCCTGCACGGATTCGCGGATCAATTTCGCGGACTGGTCGGCGAACTTGCGGTTTTCCTGCACCAGGATATTCGCGTTGCGCACGACCTCGGCCCACGCAGGCTGCACCTTCGCATAAGCGGCGACGGCCTCCTCGCGCGACGCGCGGCTCTTCTGCACCGCGTCGTTCAGCAGCGGCAGGTAGCGGTCGAACGCGCCGCGAAACGCCGCGAAGCGCTGGCGGTCGTCATCGCGGAACGTCGTGTTCTGATAGTCGACCGACAACGACTCGACCTCCTTGAGCGTCTCGCCGATCTTCGCGAAATCGCGCTGCACGAGTTCGGGATCGGTGTCGACGAACGTCGCCTGCTGCAACATCGCGAACGATTCGTTGACCGCCCCGCGCAGCGACGCCGCCAGATACACGCCCGGCAGCGAATCGCGTTCGATGCTGACGGCCTCGGTGTTGATCGCACGCAGGCGCTCGTAGGACACGCCGGCCGTCACCAGCATCAGCACGAACAACACGCCGAAGCTGAACAGGATACGGTTGCCGAGCGTCAGCCGGGCGGCGCCGATCGTCGGGTGCAGGCTTTCATTGGTCGCGCGAGGCGTCACGGTGGCCATGTTCGTTATGGGCTTTCTAAAATCAGCGTTGAAAAAAACCGCGCCCGCCCGCGCGCCGGACGGCGCGCCACGAGCGCATCGGGGTCTGCGGGCGGCGCGGCACCGGCCGGCCGCGCCGCGAAATCATCGCTCCGCTTGCGCCGGCAGCCGAAGCGCGACCATGAAGCCGCGCGCCGTATTGCGCATCAGGATCTGGCCGCGATGCCGCGCGGCCGTCGCGCGGACGAACGCAAGCCCGAGGCCGAAGCCGCTGCGCGCCGCGCCATGCGCGGATTCGAGCCGCACGAACGACTCGGTCGCGGCCGTGCGCTGCTCGGGCGCGATGCCGGAGCCGGCGTCCTCGACCCCGATCAGCCACGCGCCGTCGTCGTCGCTCAGCGTGCAGTGCACGTCCGTGCCGGCCGGGCCGTACTTCAGCGCGTTGTCGATCAGGTTCGCGACCGCGCGCGTGAGCATCATGCGGTCGCCCATCGTCACGCACTCGGTGCCGGGCACGTGGGCAAATACCCGGCTGCCGAATCCGGCCGCCTTCTCCCACAGCTGGTCGACGGCGTCGAGCACGATCTCGTTGAGACTCAGGACCTCGTGCGCGCGGCGTTCCGACCGCGCGCGGGTCAGGTGGATGAAGCCGTCGGCGAGCGCGAGCGCGCGCCGTGCGTGGCCGGCAATGCGCTCCATGATCGGCGGCATGTCGCCGTGCTCGCTCCGGTAGACCTCGAGCAGCGCGAGGATCGACGTCTGCGGCGAACGCATGTCGTGCGACAGGAAATCCAGCGCTTCGTCGCGCTGGCGCGACATCAGGTACGAATTCGAGTGATAACGGATGCGCGCGGTCAGCTCCATCGCGTCCGGGAGCTTCACGAGGTAGTCGTTCGCGCCGGCGATGAACGCCTCGCGCTTGACGATCGGCTCCTCCTTCGCCGACAGCACGATGATCGGCACGCGTGCGGTGTCGGTGTCCGCGCGCCACGCGCGAACAAGGTCGAGGCCGTCGATTTCCGGCATCACGAGATCCTGCAGGATGACCGTCGGCTTCACGTCGCGCGCGACCGCCATCGCCCGATGTGCGTCCGTGCACACATGCAGGTCGATATCGTGCTCGCTGCGCAACGCGCGGCGGATCACCTCGCCGACGAACGGCTGATCGTCGACGAGCAGAACCGATAGCCCCGACTCCAGACAATCCGGCGCATTTTCACCGCTGGATTCTTTCATAAATACCGTTTCAAACGCCAAATCTCCAATTGATTCTTTCATAGGAGTTGTTTATCCGACTTGGACGCCATCTTAAAACTGGCGGCGGAGAAATCCGCCAGTTGTTGCCGATCTGGCCTGTCGGCATTGCCTCGCGGGGATCCGAGCGCCGAATTCACCCCGACGACGGTCGCATTACCTCCGCGCGCTTTCTCTCAATAAAGATAACCGGCTGATTCTAAATGAAATTAGAACACAGCATCTATCTCCTTCCGGTTTAGTTTTGCCAAATATGGTGAAAGAGCGGGATTCAGATAAATCAGATCATTTCCGGATGCGAAAGACGATAACGTTTGCGAAGCCGGCACCGCGAGGTTTGCATGCGCTGCAAGGCCGTCGCGTCGAACGTTCTGGGGCCGGATTCCGAAGCGGCGGAATCGGAAGAGATGGGAGGGGAAAAATCGTGCGCCGCGCCTGGACCGGCGCGACGCGAAGGCTCGCGGCGCCGCGCGACGAACACGATCGGCGCGGCCACGCGGCCACGCGGCCGCGCGTTCATGGCCCGCGCGCGCCGCCGGCTACCCGCGCGCGTGCTGCGCGGATACTTCCTGCAGGTCGAGATCGCGCTCGAGCATGTGCAGCATCTCGTCGTGGATGCGGCCCGAACGATGCAGACGCAACAATTCCGCACGCCCGGCCTTGATCGCGGCCAGCACGACGTCGTAGTGCGCGGTGCGTACCTCCGCCGGATAAGCAGGCTCGTTCTTCGCCCGCTCGGTCAGTTCCGCGCGATACGTGTATTGCTCCAGCAGGCGCGGGTGAATCACCTTGCCGCTCTCGTCGCGCACCAGCGGCTGGATCGCCGCAAGCTGCGCGGCCTCGATGTGCGCCCACGCCTGCGGCTCGGTCAGGTGATGCGCGGCGCGCTCCTCGCGCTGAGGCAGGCGCAGCAGCCGGATCAGCGGCCCGATCGTCGTGCCCTGCATGAGCACGGTGACGAGGATCACCGCGAACGACGCGACCAGGATCACGTCGCGGCCCGGCATCGCCTCCGGCAACGACAGCGCGATCGCCAGCGTCACGACCCCGCGCATCCCGGCCCAGCTCATGATCGTCGCGGCCTTCCAGTCGGGTGCGGCACCACGCCGAATGATCCCGCGCACCGGCACCTTCAGCGCCTCGACCGCGTAGATCCAGACGAAGCGCGACACGATCACCGCCACCAGCACCGCAAGCACCGGCGGGACCATCGTCGCGAGCACCTGCTCGAAACCGCCGAGCCGGTGGATCGCACCGCGCAGCGACAGCCCGATCAGCACGAACACCAGCGCTTCGAGCAGGAACACGATGACCTGCCAGAACGCGGTGCCGCGCGTGCGCACGGCCGCCGAGAACACCTCGTGCTGATGCCAGCCGACAATCATGCCGGCCGTGACCGTCGCGATCACGCCCGACACCTCGACCATCTCGCCCGCGATATACGCGATCCATCCGGCGATCACCGCGACGGTGATCACCAGATAGTCGTCATCAAGCAGCTTCAGGAACCACACGACGAGCTTGCCGACCAGGAAGCCGACCACGACACCGCCGAGCCCGAGTTCCGCGAAGCGCACGACCGCGTGCTCGAGGCTGAACGCGCCCGTGAGCGCGGCGGCGACCGCGAAGCGGAACAGCACCAGGCCCGCCGCGTCGTTCAACAGGCTTTCCCCTTCGAGCAACACCATCAGCCGGCGCGGCAGCGCGACGCGTTCGAGCACCGCCTTCGCGGCCACCGCGTCGGGCGGCGACACGATCGCACCGAGCGCGAAGCACGCGGCCCACGGCAGCGACGGCACGACCCAGTGCACGGCAAAACCGACCGCGAACGTCGTGAACACCACCGCGCCGATCGCGAGCATCATGATGCCGCCGACGTTGCGCTTGAATTCCTCCCATACCGAGAAATACGCGCCGTCCATCAGCAGCGGCGGCAGGAACACGAGCAGCACCAGTTCCGGATCGAGGTTGATCGGCGGCAGGCCGGGAATGAACGCGATGCCGATGCCGCCGATCAGCAGCGCGGCCGCGGGCGGCAATCGCAACCGCTTGGCGATGTATTCGAGCGCGACGATCGCGAGGAATGACAACAGAACCAGCTTGAATGCCGAGACGGGGGACATGAATCGACCTCGTGAGGAATGAATGCGCACGCCAGCCGGTGTCGTACCCCGGTTGGCCAATTCGCGCGATTACATCACGATGCGATGCAGGCAGTCGAGCGCGTTCGGCAAGCACGGCGCGCGGTGCCGCCACGATGACGCAATGGCGGGCATCGCCGCGCCCGTCGGCGTGCGCCGAGACGAAAACGGCACGCGGGCCGGCACGATCGCCCGCCCGCGTGCCGTCAGCCGTCAGGCCGCCGCCCGTCGCGCTAGCGGCGCCGCACGACCATCAGGCGCGGCTCGGTCATGTCCTCGATCGCGTAGCGGATCCCTTCGCGGCCGAGCCCCGAATCCTTCACGCCGCCATACGGCATGTTGTCGACGCGGAACGACGGCACGTCGTTGATCACGACACCGCCCACCTCCAGCTCGTCCCACGCGCGCTGCGCATGCGCGAGCGAATCGGTGAACACGCCGGCCTGCAGCCCGAAGTCGCTGTCGTTGACGCGCGCGAGCGCATCGTCGAAGCGCTCGAACTTCTCGAGGATCGCGACGGGACCGAATGCCTCCTTGCGGTACAGGTCCTGTTCGCGACCGACGTTTTCCAGCAGTGTCGCCTCGAACATCGCGCCGTCGACCTTGCCGCCCGCGACGATCTTCGCGCCCGCCGCGACCGCCGCATCCATCCAGCCGGACAGCCGGCGCGATTCGGATTCGGAAATCATCGGGCCGACGAACGTCGACGGATCCTTCGGATCGCCCATCTTCAGCGAACGCGTTTTCGCGATCAGCTTGTCGCGCAGCGCGTCGTACAGATCCGCATGCACGAGGATCCGCTGCACGCCGATACAGCTCTGGCCCGACTGGTAATACGCGCCGAACGCGAGACGCTCGACCACGTAGTCGAGCTGCTCGCGCTGGTCCGCGTCGACGATCGCCGCCGCGTTGCCGCCGAGCTCCAGCACGACCTTCTTCTTCCCGGCCTTCTCCTTGAGCGCCCAGCCCACGGCCGGCGAACCGGTGAACGACAGCAGCTTGAAGCGCTCGTCGGTCGTGAACAGGTCCGCGCCGTCGCGATGCGCGGGCAGCACCGAGAATGCCCCCTTCGGCAGGTCGGTTTCGGCGAGCACCTCGCCGATGATCAGCGCGCCGATCGGCGTGCGGCTCGCGGGTTTCAGCACGAACGGACAGCCCGCGGCCAACGCGGGTGCGACCTTGTGCGCGGCGAGGTTCAGCGGGAAGTTGAACGGCGAGATGAACGAGCACGGGCCGATCGGCACGCGCCGCGTATAGCCGGTGTAGCCTTGCGCGCGTGCCGAGATCTCGAGGTTGATCACCTCGCCGTCGATGCGCACCGATTCCTCGGACGCGACGCGGAACGTATCGATCAGCCGCGTCACTTCGCCCTTCGAATCGTTGATCGGCTTGCCGGCCTCGATGCACAGCGCCTCGGCCAGCTCGTCGAATCGCTCGCGAAAGCGCGCGACGCAGTGGTCGAGCACCGCCTGACGCTTGTACGCCGGCAACTCGCGCATCGGCTTCGCGGCGTCGACCGCCGCGCCGATGGCCGCATCGATCGCCTTCGCGTCGGCCAGCGCGACGCGGGTCGCGACCTTGCCGCTGAACTTGTCGGTCACTTCCAGATCGGTGTTCGCGTAGACGGCCTCGTTGGCCAGATAGTACGGATAGGTATCCTTCAGCATGGAACGCTCCTTCCGGTGAACTGCGGATTCAGAGTTGCGCCGACAGGCGCTTGATTTCGCGGTTGAGCACGCGTTCGTTGTCCGAATAGTCGATCGGCACGTCGATCACGTGCACGCCCGGCGTCGCGAAGCAGTCGCGCAGCAGCGGCTCGAGATCGTCGGCCGCTTCGACGCGATGCCCGTGCGCGCCGTAGCTCTGCGCATACGACACGAAATCGGGGTTCTTCAGCGTCATCGCGAAATCGGGGAAGTTCATGTTCTCCTGCTTCCAGCGGATCATTCCGAACGCGTCATCGCGCAGGATCATCACGACGATGTCGAGCTTCAGCCGCACGGCCGTTTCGAGTTCCTGCGAATTCATCATGAAGCCGCCGTCGCCGCACACGGCGATCACCTTGCGCTGCGGATGCACGATCTTCGTCGCGATCGCCGACGGCAGGCCCGCGCCCATCGACGCGAGCGCGTTGTCGAGCAGCAGCGAGTTCGGTTCATGTGCACGCCAGTAGCGCGCGAACCAGATCTTGTACATCCCGTTGTCGAGACAGACGATCCCGTCGGTCGGCAGCGCGTTGTACAGGTCGTTCACGATCCGCACCGGATACATCGGGAAGCGCGGGTCGTGCTGGCCTTTCTGCAGGTGCGCGTCGAAGTGCTCCTTGATCATCGCGAAGCGCGCGAAATCCCAATGCGGCTGCGGCGCGATCGCCTCCTTCATCTGCCACACCGCGTTCGCGATGTCGCCGACCACCTCGATCTGCGGGAAGTAGACGGGATCGACCTGCGCGCCGAGGAAGTTCACGTGGATCACGGTCTTGTCGTCCGTGCGCATGAAGAACGGCGGCTTCTCGATCACGTCGTGGCCGACGTTGATGATGCAGTCCGCATGCTCGATCGCGCGGTGCACGAAGTCGCCGTCGGACAGCGTCGCGTTGCCGAGCCACAGCGGATGCGTTTCGTCGATCACGCCCTTGCCCATCTGGGTCGTGAAGAACGGGATGCCCGTCTTGTCGACGAATTCGAGCAGCATCTTGCAGGTCGTCTTGCGATTGCCGCCCGCGCCGATCATCAACAGCGGGTGGCGCGCGGCCTGGATCGCGTCGACCGCGTGCGCGACCGCCTTCTCCTCGGCCACCGGCCGCCGGCTGTAGCTGCGCGGAATCGGCTTGCCGTCGCCCTCCTCGTGCGCGATGTCCTCCGGGAGTTCGAGGTGCGCAGCGCCCGGACGCTCCTCCTCCGCGCGACGGAACGCCTCGCGCACCGCCGACGGGATGTTGCCGATCGACACGATCTGTCGCGTGAACTTCGTGAGCGGCTGCATCATGCCGACGACGTCGACGATCTGGAAGTGCCCCTGCTTGCTGGACTTGATCGGCTTCTGCCCGGTGATCATCAGCATCGGCATGCCGCCGAGCTGCGCATACGCGGCAGCCGTCACGAAGTTGGTCGCGCCCGGCCCGAGCGTCGCGAGACACACGCCGGTGCGGCCCGTCAGCCGGCCGTAGGTGGCGGCCATGAACCCGGCCGCCTGCTCGTGCCGGGTCAGCACGAGCTTGATCTTCGATCGCCGCAGCGATTCGAGCAGATCGAGGTTTTCCTCGCCGGGGATGCCGAACACATACTCGACGCCTTCGGCTTCCAGCGCCTTCACGAACAGATCCGATGCTTTCATGGGGGACTCTCGGTTGATGCCGCTTGCCCGGCTTACGAGCGCGCGACGTTCAGAACGCGCGCCGGCCTACGGCACGCGGACGCTTACCTACTGGTGACCACGGCACTGCCCGCCGCGCAACCCACGGCGGTGCCTCCCTGTGCAGGAGGACAAACGGATCCGCCCGCGCGCGGCAAGCACGCACGGGCGGCAAGGACGTTTTTGATTGTAGACGGATTCGCGGAATTCCGACTTCGGCCGAATGGCCAGGTCCGGCCGCGCGAAAGGATCGGCCTGACGGCCAATTCGACCTCAAACGGCACGCGCGGCCCTATTGTTGGACGCACCCCGATTCCATTCACCAAACATGTGAACCATGGTTGACATAGCGCGATCCATGTCCTACAGTGCGCCTACATTCAGTATCCGGACTACCGACGTCTTCGACGCGTGGTTTGCCCGCCTGCAGGATCGCGTCGCCCGGCGGCGCATCCAGGCGCGCATCGACCGTCTGTCGATGGGCAACCCGGGCGACTGGAAATCCGCCGGCTCACCCGTCGTCGAAATGCGTGTCGACCACGGCCCCGGCTATCGCGTCTATTACGTCAGACGCGGAACGATATGGGTGATCCTGCTCTGCGGCGGCGACAAGTCGACGCAACAGGCGGACATCCGCGCCGCGCACGCGATGCTCGAGCGGCTCGACCTGGAGTGATCGATGGACAAGATCAAGACCCGGCCGTGGGATTCGGCCGAACACCTGAAAACCGACGACGACATGGCCGACTACTTCGAGGCCTGTCTGCAGGAAGCCGGCGACGACCCGGCCTTCATCGCGCATGCGCTCGGCGTGATCGCCCGCGCGCGCGGCATGTCGCAGGTCGCGCGCGATGCGGGCCTGTCGCGCGAAGGTCTGTACAAGGCGCTGTCGCACGACGGCAATCCGAGCTTCGGCACGATCCTGAAAGTGATCAAGGCCCTCGGCCTGCAACTGCACGGCGCGAAGGCACACGCTTGATTCAGCGGCGTACGGCGGCGCGCCACGTGCGCGACGGCCGCGCCCGCATCAATGCAACCACTCGGCCGCCCAGCGCGGCACCAGCGAGACCAGATACAGCCCGAGCCCGATCAGCCCGCCGACCAGCGTGCCGTTGATGCGGATGTACTGCAGGTCCTTGCCGATGTTCAACTCGATCTGCCGCGACATCTCGCGTGCATCCCAGTTGCGCACCGTATCGCGGATGTGACGCATCAGGAAATCCGCGAAATCCGGCGCCATCTCGTGCACGGCCTTCTCGATGTGCTCGTTCAGCGACGCGCGCAGCGCCGGGCTCTCCGCGAGCCGCGCGCCGAGCCAGCCGCCGAGCGTCGCGGCCTGCCGGTGCAGCGTCGAATCGGGCCGCGCAAGATCGGCCTTCAGCCATGCGCGCAACTGGTCCCACAGATCGCGTACATAGTCGTTGAACGCGTCGCCGTCGCGGATGTAGCGCTTGATTTCGTCGCCCTTCGCGATGAACACCGGGTCATGCTTCAGCCGCTCGGTGAGCCGCACGACCGTTCGGTCGAAGCGCTGTCGCAATTCGTGCTCCGGATCGGCCGCCACGCCCTCGAGCACGCGGCTCACCGCGCTCGCCAGCATGCGCGCGCCGTTCTCGCCGAACCACTGCGTCGGCATGATCTTCTCGACCTTCGGGTATTGCGTCTTCAGCCATTCGACGATGAAGCCCGCGATCACCTCACGGTTCTCTTCCTTGTCGAGCACGTCGACCACCTGCCCGATCGCGTCGTCGAGCAACGCCTGGTGACGGCCGTCCTTCGTCAGCGTGTCGAGGATCGCGCCCACCGACTGCGACAGGTCGATCCGGTCGATCACCGCGCGGAACGCGTCGTGGACGAACGACTGGATCCGCGCATCGTCGGTCATGTCGAGCGCGAAGCTCATCAGCTTCGTCACGTAGCCGCCGAGCGCGTCGGTGTTCGCGGGCTCGCCGAGCCATGCGCCGAGTTTCCGTGCGGGATCGTGCTGGCGAATCTGCGCGACGAGTGCGTCGGGGCCGAGGAATTTCTCGCGCACGAACACCGCGAGGTTGTCGGCGATCTTGTCCTTGTTCTTCGGGATGATTTCGGTGTGACGCGACACGAACGGGATCGGCACGCGGCGGAACAGCGCGACGACCGCGAACCAGTCGGCGAGCGCGCCGACCATCGCGGCCTCGGCCACCGCCTTGAAACCGTCGACCCACGGGCCGCGCGGCAGCAGGATCGTCGTGACGAATACCGCGACCGCGGCCAGCAGCAGCCATAGCGCGCGGCGCTTGCTGCGTTTCAGTTCGAGGGCTTTGTCTGGCGTCATGGGCGACCGGTGAAACGGCAATGCCGCTAATATGCACCGATCGCCGGCCCGCGACAAACCCGCGCGCGTGGCGCGAGCCGGAAAGGTTGTCCGGAACAGGTTTCCCTCGACGTTTCAGCTACCCGACGCGAACACGACCGCGCCGGCCGCGTTCGCGCACTGCCTCAGAGAAACGTCTTCAGGTTCACCGCCGGATCGGCGAGCTTCGCCGGATCGGGCACGGCGCCTGCCGCGATCAGGCGCCGCGATGCACCGATGTCGCGCCCCAGATTCGCCGCGGCCACCGCGGCGATCTTCCCGTCGTCGTCCAGCCCGAACACCGTGAACGGCCCGCTCACGGGATCGCCACGCACGACGGTCGTTCGCTCGTCGCCGAACAGCCCGAGCATCTGCAGGTTGCAGTCGTACTGATCAGACCACAGCCACGGCAGCTCGGCATAGATTTCGTCCGCGCCCAGCAGGTTCGCGGCCGCGACCGCCGGCTGATTCTCCGCGACCTGCCACGACTCGATCCGCACGTGACGCCCGAGCAGCGGATTGAAGTGCATCGTCACCTCGCCCGCCGCGAAGATCGCGCGATCGGCCGTCCGGCATCCCGCATCGACACGGATGCCGTTGTCGACCGCGAGGCCGGCTGCCTGCGCAAGTTCGACGTTGGGCACGACGCCGATGCCGATCACGACGACATCGGCCGGCACGTCGCCGCGATCGGTCTCGATGATCGCGCCGCCGCCCGGTGCGCGGCGAATCGCGCGCGGCAGCGTCGCCATCTGGAAGATCACGCCGCGTGCATCATGCAGTTGCCGCGCATACGCGCCGACGACTTCCGGCAATGCACGCTGCAGCAAGCGTTGAGCCGGGTCGATCACCGTCACGTCGCAACCGAGCTGGCGTGCCGCGGCCGCCACTTCGAGGCCGATGAAGCCGCCGCCGAGCACCGCCACGCGACGCCCCGGCGCGAGCTGCGCGCGCAACGCACGCGCGTCGGCAACGGTGCGCACGTAATGCGGGACGACGCCTTCGTCGACCGGCCCGCCGAACGCACGCACGCGCGAGCCCGTCGCGAGCACGAGCCGGGCGTACGGCAACGTCGCGCCGTCGTCGAGCCGCACGCGCTGCGCATCGCGCTCAATCGCGTCGACGCGCGTGCCGAGCCGCAGCTCGATGCGCTGCGCGTCATACCAGGCCGCATCGCGGATGAATGCACGCTGCTCGCCGCCGTCGCCCAGCAGCGCGTCCTTCGACAGCGCGGGCCGATCGTACGGCAACTCGCGCTCCGCGCCGATCATCACGATGCGCGCGTCGGCGTCGCGCGCGCGCAGCGCCTCGGCCGTGCGCCGCGCCGCGTGGCCGGCGCCGACGATCACGAACGGGTCAGCCGACATTGACTTCCACCTGACCGTCGACGATCCGGATCGGATACGTCCGTACGGGCTCGGTGATCGGCGCGCATTTCGGCGCACCGGTGCGAATGTCGATCAGCCCCTGGTGCAGCGGGCATTCGACGCAGCCGTCTTCCACATAGCCTTCGGACAGCCGCGCGTGACCATGCGAACAGAGGTCGTGCATCGCGAACAGTTCGTCGCCGATCCGGAACACCGCGATCGGCTTCTGGCCGGCGACGCGCGCGGCCGGTTCGTCTTCGGAGAATTCGTCGAATGCGCCCAGCGGATGCCATTCGGCGAGCGTTGCTTCGGTCATGTCGTTTCCTTCGCAGTCAGATCGGGGTGGCGAGCAGCGTTTGCACGCGCGACGTGTCGTAGATCACGCGCTTGGTCTTGTAGCGCAGCCCGTCGGGCGTGCGCACGACCGTGTCGTAGTACTTGCCGGCCTGGTACACGTTCGATTCGCCGTTGCTGCGCGTCTGCACGACCACGTAGTTGCTCTCGGTGTCGATCTCGCCGTCGCGCTCCGCGACGATCGTGAGGCCCGACGTCATGTGCCGGTACGTGTGCTCTTCAAAGATGTTCGCGTGCCGCAGCGACACCACGCGGTCGCGCAGCATCCGCTGGTTCGTGCAGTGGACGATCCCGACCGGCAGCCCGAGATCAGCATTCTCCTTCGGCACGATTTCGTACGTGCAGTCCTCGGTGAACATTTCCGGCCAGTGTTCGAGCCGGTCGTTGTCGAGGTGGCCGATGTAGCGGTTCTGGAGCATGTAAATCTCGAACCACGTCTTCATGTCTTCCGTCAGGTTTTCCATCGTTCCGCGCTCCCGCTTCAATAGCCCATCAGCTTCTGGTACCCGACCCAGAACTTGCGGATCAGGCTTTCGGTGATCACCGTGTCCTGCTGGTCCGGGTTGCCGCGCGACATCTCGATCACCGACGTCGCATCCGCATCTCGCACCGTGCCGCGCTGCACCAGTTCGGTCGCCTCGGTGTCTTCCATCGAGATGTAGCCGGCCGGCCCGACCAGGTTCGCCTGCTTGATGCGCAGCGCGCGCAGTTCGGGCGTGTCGTCCGCGTAGCCGAAGAAGTGGAAGATCAGCTCGAAGTTGTCCGGCCCCTTCGGCAGGATCTGGCGCGCGACCAGCGTGTTGTGGATCTGCTGGATCACGAGTTGCGGAAAGATCGGCTGGATATGGTTCGTGCAGTCCTCGTCGTATTCCGACACGAGATCGAGGATCGATTCGTCTTCCAGATGGAAGCCCTCGTCGAACGAGCGGATGTTCTGCTGCTTGTACGCGGCCGACGTGTCGTCGCCCGTCTTCGTCACGGTGATGATGCTGTGCAGCCCGTGGTTCGCATCCGGAATCGAGCGCGCCTTCATCCCGACGCGGAAGATGTTGAAGGTCGTATGGAACAGGTGCAGCATGCTCGCGTGATACGGATCCTTCACGTTCTCCATGTACAGCTTCCAGTTCGACTTCGAATACTGGCGCGTGCAACCGAGATACTCGATCGGCTTGTGGAAGATCCGGTCGATCCACGGGCGCATCTGCTCGCCGAGATAGTCGGGCAGCGGCGCCACGTCATCGCTGAAGGTCGCGAACACGAGCCCGCGATAGCTGTCGACACGCAGCTTGCGCAGCCCGTGCTGCTTCGGGTCGAAGTCGGCCGGCATCCCGGTCATCCCCTTCTGGCCGCGCCGGAACGGCACGCCGAGCAGGTTGCCCTGGTTGTCGAAGCTCCACTGGTGGTACACGCACGTGTGCGAGCTCGCGTTGCCGCGCGACTTGCGGCACACCTGCGCGCCGCGGTGCGCGCAGCGGTTCACCCATGCGGACAGCGTGCCGTCCTCGGTGCGCGTGACGACGACCGGCGTGTCGCCGACGAACGTGCTCTTGAAGTCGCCGGCGTTCGGGATTTCCGCTTCCAGCGCGACGAAGTTCCAGGTCGGGCCGCGGAAGATGCGTTCCTGCTCGCGATCGTAGACCGCGCGCGAGCTGAAGACCTTGTACGGCACGCGCGAGCCGTCGTCGTGCGGAAAGCGCACATCGGACGCGTCGTCGCGCGCGGCGAATACGACGGGCGATTCTGTCTGCTCCATGTCGGACTCCTTCTGGTTCCGTTTCGTTGATTGCATGGAGGCGATTTTTGAAAAGCTAATATTCGGCGTCTATCCGGAAAGTGCGATTGCGGCGGCGCAATATCCACTTTCGGCGGATTTCTGCGCTAGCATGGCGACACACGCGACCCGCGCACGATCGCGACCCATTCGTCGGATCGAAGCGCCCGTCGTTCATACCAAGGCCGATGCCCATGTCCCCAACGTCGTTCGAGCCGCTTGCGCTGCGTGCGCACCGGCTGTTCGAATCCCGCGATCTCGACGAGACGCGCGAGCGGATCTCGCGCGTGATGCAGCCGCATGCGCTGCTGCCGAGCGGCCGCGTGCAAGGCGCGTCGCACATGGATTTCGTGCGGCTCGGCGGGCTCGGGATCGGCACCATCGCGTTCGGCGACGCGATGCGCGTGCAGGTCGACGCCGTCGACGGCTATTACCTGCTGATGTTCTGCCTGTCCGGGCAGGCGGAAGTCCACGCGATGGGGCGCCGGCTCGGCGTCGACGGGCAGACCGGCGTGCTGTGCGCGCCCGGCGAGCGCTTCGACGCGGTGCTGTCTGCCGATTGCGAGCAGTTCGTGCTGCGCATCGATGCCGCGACCGTCGGCTCGCTGACCGGCGACCCGCGCGCGGTGCTCGACCCCGTGCTGCACATCAGCGATGCCGCGCTCACCGCGTGGCGCCAGCAGTTGATGCTCGTCGCCCGCTCGCCGGCGCTGCTCGAACGGGCGAACGCGAACCCGCGCGTCGCGTCGCAGCTCGAGCATCTGCTGATCGATTTGCTGATCGAAGGCCACCCGCCGTCGGCGCCGAGCGCGCGCCAGGATCCCGCACCGGGCTTCGTGCGGCGCGCGCAGGAGTTCGTGAACGCGCACTACGCGCAACCGCTGCAGCTCGCCGATATCGTCCAGGCCGCCAACGTGCCGGAGCGGACGCTGCGCGACGCTTTCCTGCAGTTCCGCGGGATGAGCCCGATGCAATACCTGCGCGCGACGCGGCTCGAGCATGCGCGGGAGTTGCTGCGCGGGTCGGTGTCCGAGCGACGGATCGCCGATATCGCGCTCGATTGCGGGTTCACGCATCTCGGGCGATTCGCGATCGCGTACCGGGAGAAGTTCGGCGAATCGCCTTCGGAGACGCTCGACGGGAAGCGGTAGGCGGTAGACGGGCGCGGGCTCCCCGCCTTGCCGATTGCCGGCCGGGGCAGCTTGCCGGCTTGCTGCCCGCCTGCATCAGCGGCATATGACATCTGCATCACGATCCCGGCTCCGCATTCGGCCTGGCTCGCCGAATTTGACCGTTAGTTGCAGTCAATACGGAAACGACCGTCGCTACGCCGCCGGCGCGATCATCTCCCGCGCGATCGCGCAGAACGCCGTCGTCGCGGCGCTTTCGCCGTGCAGCCGGCGGCTCATGATGATCGGCGACGTCGCCGTGGGCTCCGGCAGCCGCCGATAGACGACGCCCTTCACGCGCACGCCTTCCACACTTTCCGGCACTAGCGACACGCCCACCTGCGCGGCGACGAGCCCGAGCGCCGTCTGCAGTTCGCGCACCTCGTGCACGGCCGCCGGCACGAGCGCGCCGTCGCGCAACGCGGACAGTTGCTGGTCCGCGAAGCTCGGCCGCGGCGTGCTCGGATAGACGATCAGCGTCTCGTTCGCGATGTCCGCGAGCGTCAGCGGCCGGTCCGGATCGGCGAGCAGATGCCCGACCGGCAGCGCCGCGATCAGCTTTTCCTCGATCAGGGCCTCGCGCACCAGCTGGTCGTCGTCGAAGCGCAGGCGGCCGAACCCGACGTCGATCCGCCCGCCCTTCAGCGCGCCGAGCTGCTCGAGCGTGAACATTTCGATCAGCGACAGCTCGACGCCCGGATGCGCCTCGCGAAACGCGCGGATCACGTCCGGCAGCGCGCCGTAGAGCGTCGACGGCACGAAGCCGATCACGATCCGCTCCGACAACTGCGCGAGCCGCCGCGTCAGCGGGCCGAGCTCGTCGGCCTGTTCGACGACGCGCGTCGCCTGCGCATAGAACACGCGGCCCGCGTCGGTCAGTTTCAGCGGCCGCGCGCCGCGCTCGAACAGCGGCAGCCCGACCTCGTCCTCGATCGCCTGGAGCTGACGGCTCAGCGGCGGCTGCGTCATGTGCAGCCGCTCCGCGGCCCGCGTGATGTTCATTTCCTCCGCGACGGCGATGAAGTACCGAAGCTGGCGCAATTCCATTTCATGCCTCGAAGGTATGGAAGTAGTCGGAAAGAGTGTTGGACGCCGCCGGGCGGGAATTCCTACCATGTGCACCAACAGGAGGAATCGCATGATAGCAACTACCGCCACCATCGAACGCATCGAGACGCTGCTCGTCGACGTGCCGACGATCAGGCCCCACAAGCTCTCGGTCGCCACGATGAATTGCCAGACCCTGGTGCTGGTCCGCGTTCGATGCACGGACGGTATCGAAGGCGTCGGCGAGGCGACCACGATCGGCGGTCTCGCGTATGGCGAGGAAAGCCCCGAGAGCATCAAGGTCAACATCGACACCTACTTCGCGCCGCTCCTGCAAGGCATGGACGCGACGCGCCCGGGCGCCGCGATGGCGCGTGCGCGCAAGCTGTTCCAGGGCAACCGGTTCGCGAAGTGCGCGATCGAGACCGCGCTGTTCGACGCGCAGGCGCGCCGCCTCGGCGTGCCGCTGTCCGAGCTGTTCGGCGGCCGCACCACCGATGCGGTCGATGTCGCGTGGACGCTCGCGAGCGGCGACACGCAGCGCGACATCGCGGAAGCCGAGGCGATGCTCGACGCGCGCCGCCATCGCGCATTCAAGCTGAAGATCGGATCGAACGCGGTCGACGACGATGTCGCGCACGTGATCGCGATCAAGCGCGCGCTCGGCGAGCGCGGCGACGTCCGCGTCGACGTGAACCAGGCATGGACCGAAACCGACGCGATCCGGGCCGGCGCACGACTCGCGGAGGCCGGCGTGAGCCTCGTCGAGCAGCCGATCGCCGCGACCAATCGCGCGGGGCTCAAACGCCTCACGCAACTCGCGCAGATTCCGATCATGGCCGACGAAGCGCTGCATGGCCCCGTCGATGCGTTCGCACTCGCGCAGGACCGCGCGGCCGACGTGTTCGCGGTGAAGATCGCGCAATCGGGCGGCCTGCTCGGTGCGGCGAGCGTCGCATCGATCGCGTCGGCCGCCGGCATCGACCTGTACGGCGGCACGATGCTCGAAGGCGCGGCCGGCACGATGGCGTCCGCGCAACTGTTCAGCACGTTCGGCTCGCTGAAATGGGGCACCGAGCTGTTCGGCCCGCTACTGCTCACCGAGGAGATCCTCGTCGAGCCGCTGCGTTACCAGGATTTCAAGCTGCACCTGCCGGCGACGCCCGGCCTTGGCATCACCTTCGACTGGGCCCGCATCGAACGGATGCGACGCAACGCCCGCTGATCCCGCATGACACGACAACCGAAACCGGAGACACAGATGAACAAGCAAGCCATCGACGCCCTGCTGAAAACCTTCGACGACGCCGCGGAAAAGCCCGGCAACCCGCGCGTGCGCGCGATCGTCAACCGGATCGTGAAGGACATCTGCTACACGATCGAGGACTTCGACGTGCAGCCGAGCGAGTTCTGGACCGCGCTCAACTACCTGAACGAAGCCGGCCGTGAATTCGGGCTGATCGCCGCGGGCCTCGGCCTCGAGCGCTTCCTCGACGTGCGGATGGACGAGGCAGAGGAGAAGGCCGGCTTCCACGGCGGCACGCCGCGCACGATCGAAGGGCCGCTGTACGTCGCGGGCGCGCCGGAATCGGTCGGCCATGCGCGTCTCGACGACGGCACCGATCCGGGCCAGACGCTGATCATGCGCGGTCAGGTACTCGGTCAGGACGGCGCGCCGATCGCGAATGCGCTCGTCGAGGTGTGGCACGCGAACCATCTGGGCAACTATTCGTACTTCGACCAGTCGCAGCCGGCGTTCAACCTGCGCCGCTCGATCCGCACCGATGCCGAGGGCCGCTACAGCTTCCGCAGCGTGCTGCCGGTCGGCTACAGCGTGCCGCCGGGCAGCAAGACCGAGCAACTGCTCGACCAGCTCGGCCGTCACGGCCATCGTCCGGCGCACATCCACTTCTTCGTTTCCGCGGACGGATATCGTAAGCTGACGACGCAGATCAACATCGAAGGCGATCCGCACATCTGGGACGACTTCGCATTCGCGACCCGCGAGGGGCTGATCCCGAAGATCAAGCAGGCCGAGGGCGCGGAAGGCAAGCCGTATGGCGTCGACGGGCAGTTCGCGCTGATCGACTTCGATTTCTCGCTGCTCAAGGACAAGCAGGACGTGCCGGCGAGCGAAGTCGAGCGGGCTCGTGCACAGGCCTGAGCGGTCCCGTTCGACGAATCGACAACGCAAGGAGCGCAGGATGCTGTTTCATGTGGAAATGACCGTCCGTCTGCCGGCGGACATGGATCCGGTCAAGGCGGCCACGCTGAAGGCCGAAGAGAAGGCGATGTGCCAGCGGCTGATGAACGAAGGGACCTGGCGGCATCTGTGGCGGATCGCGGGGCAGTATGCGAACGTCAGTATTTTCGACGTCGAAAGCGTGCAGCAACTGCATGACGTGTTGAGTCAGCTGCCGTTGTTTCCGTATATGGAGATGGAAGTGCGGGCGCTGTGCCGGCATCCGTCTTCGGTGCGGGAGGATGATCGGTAAGTGAACGCGACGCGCGGCGCGACTGAACGGCCGCGAAGAGGACGACACGGGCGGCCGGCGATTTTCTCGCCGGTCGCCCGTGTCGTTTTGCAGCCGTCACGTCCGGGTATCGCCCCGTATCACGACGATGCGGCGACGATCACCGCTCCTGCGCCAGATGCGCCGCGAACCCCACCGTCCCCGGCGCGATCTCCGCCTTCAACGTCAGCGCCGGAATATCGTAATCGCCCGCGTTTTGCCGCCGGAACGGAATCGGCTGCGCGGTCCACAGTTCGTCGAGCCGTTTGCCGAGCGCAGCACGCGTTTCATCGAAGCGCGCATCGTCCATCCGGTGCGTCTGGTAGATCACGAACGGCGGCAGCACGTCGAAGCCGGGGTAATAGAGAATCCCGTGCTGGATCGGAAACAGCACGTCGTCGATCGGCCCGTTGATGCCGCGTGCGCTGTAATGCGACTCCCAGCCGCCCGTCGTGACGACGATCATCGCGCGCTTGCCCGCAAGCGAACCTTCGCCGTAACGGTCGCCCCAGTGCAGGTCGGAATGTTCGCCGACGCCGTATGCAAAACCATACGCATACACGCGCTCGACCCAGCCCTTCATGATCGCAGGCATCGAAAACCACCACAGCGGAAACTGCAGGATCACCGCGTCGGCCCACTTCAATTTTTCCTGTTCGCGCGCGATGTCTTCACTTTGCGTGCCCGTCGCGAACGCGTGCTTCGAGTCGAGCGACGGATTGAAACGCGCGTCGGGCGTGCGATCCGTCACGTCGTTCGCGTCGAACGCGGCCTTCCAGTTAATCGCATACAGGTCCGTCACCTGCACGCTATGCCCCGCCGCTTCGAGCCGCTCGACGGCAAAGTCGCGCAGCGCGCCGTTCAGCGAACGCGGTTCCGGATGGGCATAAACGATCAGCACATTCATGTTCGTCACTCCGTTGATTGAATGACTGCAGGATGCCGTCGCCAGAGGTATATTTGAAATGAATTCCTGATATTCCAGGTATAGCCATGAACAATCTCAGACGACTGGATCTGAACCTGCTGGTCACGCTCGACGTGCTGCTCGCCGAGCACAACGTCACGCGTGCAGCCGAAAAACTGAACATGTCGCAGCCGTCGGTCAGCGTGCAGTTGCAGAAACTGCGCGATTTCTTCGGCGATCCGCTGTTGCTGCCCGGACCGCGCGGCATGCGGCCGACCGCGCGCGCGGAAACGTTGCGCGAGGCGCTGCGTGACGCGCTCGACGCGGTCGAGCGCGCGGTGCTGACGGCCACGCCGTTCGATCCGGCAACCGCGACGAACACGTGGCGCGTGGCCGCAACCGACTATGGCGAATCGACGATCGTCCTGCCCGCGCTGAACACGCTGCGATCGGCCGCCCCCGCGACGCGCGTCGCCGTCGTCGAGCTCGTGCCGCCGCGCATCGAGCAGGACGCGGAGCGAAACGGCATCGACCTGGCCTTCCACACGACGGAAGGTTCACCGGAAGGGATGCGGCGCCTGCCGCTATTCGTCGAGCGCTACGTGCTCGTCGGCCGCGCCGGTCATCCGAAGCTGAAGCGGCGCCCGACGCTCGCGCAGTTCGGCGCGCTGGAACACGTGATCGTGTCGCCCGACGGCGGCGGCTTCTTCGGCGTGACCGATGAAACCCTCGCGAAAGCGGGCGCCGCGCGGCGTGTCGTGCTGTCCGTTCCGCATTTCCTGTTCGTGATGTCGGCCGTCGCCAGCACGGATCTCGTCGCGATGCTGCCCGAGCGTCTGGTGCGCGACGTGCCCGCGCTGCGCGTGGTGGAAGCGCCCGTTCACGTTCCCGGCTATGAAATGTCGATGTTGTGGCACGAGCGCGTGCACCGCGATCCCGCGCATCGATGGTTGCGCGAGACGATCGCCGCGTCGGTGTAAGTCGTTCGCGAAAGCCGCGCGGCGCGCGCGCCGGCCACCGTCGCCACCGCACTCGACCCGGTGCCGGCAAACCGACATGCATTCAGGACTTGAAACCGCCTCGAACACTGTATATATTTACAGTGCTTTTGCACCATTTGACCCGAATTCCGTCACCCATGACGGACGGACTTTTGTGAGGCGACCATGTTCCAGTCATCCGCATTCGATCCCGAGCAACCCGGCTTCAACCCCGCCCACTTCGAACGCGCCGCGCAGCGGGCGGTCGTCGACCTGCAGCGTGTCGTCGGCGGCCCCGCCCAACGCGCGCTCGGCCTGCGGCGCCGCACCCATCCAGCCGCCGTCCGCACGATGAGCTGGCAGGCGCTGCTGAACGTCGAGGAACTCGCGTTCTCGAATACCGGTTTCCTGAGCCGCAACGATCCGACGGTCGTCGACGCGTTCATCCGCCTGCGCGACAGCCGGCTGGTCGCGGCGGATGTCGAGGAGCCGGTCGACTGGCGTCGCGACGACGACGACCTGCCGGCCGTCTATCTGATCGTCAAGGCGATGCTGGAGGCGGAAGAGGAAGAGCGGGCCGAAGCGGCCTGACGCACGCCGGCCGATCGCGAATGGCGTTCTGACGGAATCGCGTCGCCACGTTGCATGGCGACGCGGGAAGTCGCCAGCGCGTCGCGCGACGCACGCCGCCGTTTCGCAACCCGGAACGACGCCCGTTACAGCCGCGCCGCGAGTCGCGATCCCTGATCGATCGCACGCTTCGCATCGAGCTCGGCCGCCAGTTCCGCGCCGCCGATCAGGTGCACCGAGCGTCCGGCCGCCTGCAACGGCGCGAGCAGCGCGCGCTGCGGCTCCTGCCCCGTGCACAGCACGATCGTGTCGGCTTCGATCAATTCATGATCGGTCCGCTGCTCGCCGTACGACACGTGCAACCCGCGCGCATCGATCCGTTCGTAGTTCACGCCGCCGATCATCTTCACCTGCTTCATCTTCAGCGTCGCGCGGTGAATCCAGCCGGTCGTCTTGCCGAGCCCCTTGCCGAGCGGCGCGGCCTTGCGCTGCAACAGCGTCACTTCGCGAGCCGGCGCCGCGACCTGCGCGCGCGTCACGCCGCCGCGCGTCGCGGCCGGATCGGTCACGCCCCACTCCGCTTTCCACTCTTCCAGATCGAGCGTCGGCGACTCGCCGCCCTGCACCAGATATTCTGCGACGTCGAAGCCGATGCCGCCGGCGCCGACCACCGCGACACGCCGGCCGACCGGCTGCCCGCCGGCCAGCACGTCGATGTAGCTGAGCACGTTCGGCCCGTCCTGGCCGGGAATCTTCGGGTCGCGCGGCGCCACGCCGGTCGCGAGCACGATTTCGTCGTAGCCGCCCGCGATCAGGTCGCTCGCATCGACACGGCGATTCAGGTGCAGGTTCACGCCGGTCAGCTCGACCTGACGGCCGAAATAACGCAGCGCTTCGTCGAACTCCTCCTTGCCCGGAATCCGCTTCGCCATGTTGAACTGGCCGCCGATCTCCGGCGCCGCGTCGAACAGATCGACGTGGTGGCCGCGCTGCGCGAGCACGGTCGAGCACGCGAGCCCGGCCGGCCCCGCGCCGACCACCGCGATGCGCTTCGGCTGCTGCACGCGGGTATAAATCAGCTCGGTCTCGTGGCATGCGCGCGGATTCAGCAGGCATGACGCGATCTGATTCTTGAACGCGTGGTCGAGACACGCCTGGTTGCAACCGATGCAGGTGTTGATCTCGTCTGCCCGGCCCTGCGCGGCCTTGACGACGAACTCGGCATCCGCGAGCAGCGGGCGCGCCATCGACACCATGTCCGCGCAGCCGTCCGCGAGAATCTGCTCGGCCACCTCGGGCCGGTTGATCCGGTTGGTCGTCACGAGCGGGATGCCGACCTCGCCCTTCATCTTCTTCGTGACCCACGCGAACGCGCCGCGCGGCACCGACGTCGCGATCGTCGGCACGCGCGCCTCGTGCCAGCCGATCCCCGTATTGATGATGGTCGCGCCCGCGCGCTCGACGGCTTTCGCGAGCTGCACGGTCTCGCTCCAGTCGCTGCCGTCCGGAATCAGGTCGAGCATCGACAGCCGGTAGATCAGGATAAAGTCGCGCCCGACCGCCTCGCGCGTGCGCTCGACGATCTCGATCGGCAGGCGGATCCGGTTCTCGTACGAACCGCCCCATTGGTCGCCACGCTTGTTCGTATGCATCGAGATGAACTGGTTGATCAGGTAGCCCTCGGAGCCCATGATCTCGACGCCGTCATAGCCGCCCTCGCGCGCAAGCTGCGCGCAGCGGACAAACGCGCGGATCTGCCGCTCGACGCCGCGCGCGCTGAGTTCGTGCGGCGCGAACGGCGAGATCGGCGACTTGATCTTCGACGGCGCGACCGCGAACGGGTGGTAGCCGTAGCGGCCGGTATGCAGGATCTGCAGCGCGATCTTGCCGTCGTCCGCATGCACGGCGTCGGTGATCACGCGATGGCGCCGCGCGCCGGCCGACGTCATCAGCGTGCCGCCGAACGGCTTGGTCCAGCCGGCCACGTTCGGCGCGAAGCCGCCGGTCACGATCAGGCCGACGCCGCCGCGCGCACGTTCGGCGAAATAGTCGGCGAGCCGTGGCAGCGTCTTGCGGCTGTCCTCGAGGCCCGTGTGCATCGAGCCCATCAGCACGCGATTCTTCAGCGTGGTGAAGCCGAGGTCGAGCGGCGCGAGCAGGTGGGGAAAGGAAGTCGTCATGGTGAGTCTGCCGATAAGCGATACGTGCCATCGTAGGCTGCGCGCCGCCTTGAACGTGAGGGGGCAAACAGCCATAATGCTTGTCATTTCCGGCCAAATCGACATGACCTCCCCGTCACGCAAGGACCACCTCGGGCTACGCCGGCCGACGATTCCGGTCGCCTACACGCGCCTGCTGCTGCAGGCGCTGGCCGCGCGCGGCGTCGATCCGGCCGCCGTGCGCACGGGCACCGGGCTGCGCGATGCCGTATTGGCCGAACCGGACGCGCGCGTCGCGCCGTCGCAATGGGGCCGGCTCGTGCTCAACGCGATCGAGATCGGCGGCGATCCGGGCATCGGGCTCGCGTTCGGGCTGCTGTTGAAGCCAACCGTGCACGGCTTCCTCGGTTATGCGACCCTGACCGCGCGGGACATCCGCGAAGCACTGGTCGTCACGCAGCGCTACTTCCGGATGCGCAACCGCCAGTATCGGCTGACCTATGCGGAGGACGACGACGGCGCGACGCTCGAACTGCACGGCGTGCAGGCGAGCCCGGTGCTGCAGCATCACGTGATGTTCGAGTTCGTGCTGACGGGGCTCGCGCAGAACATCTCGCAGTGGTCCGGGCGCGCGTCGCCGCCGATCGCGCTGCGCTTCGCATGGCCGGAGCCCGATTACTTCGCACGCTATCGCGACCAGTTGCCACCGGTCGAATTCGGCTGCGCGGCGAACGCGCTGTGGATCGCGCACGACGTGCTGGACTGGCCGCTGCCGCTCGCCGACGAAGTCGCGCACCGGCAAGCGCTCGTGCAGGTCGAGCGCGAGTATGCGCAGGTGCGTCAGGAGGAAGGCGATCTGGTCGAGCGCGTGCGCGCGGAACTGGCGCGAACCGCCGGCAACTATTCAAGTCCGGAGGCGCTCGCCGACGCGCTGCTCGTGTCGACGCGCACATTGCGGCGCCGGCTCGAGGAAGCGGGGTCGAGCTATCGGCAACTGCTCGACGAAGCGCGGTTTCGCGATGCGAAGCTATTGCTGTCGGCGTCGGATCTCGACCTGAAGACGATCGCCGAGCGGCTGCAGTTCACCGACCCGGCGAATTTCACGCGCGCATTCCGGCGCTGGGCCGGGCAGACGCCGAGCGCCTATCGGGAAGCGGCCGCCGGAGCCACGCACGAATGACCGGAGAACGCGGGCGGCGCCACGCGCCCCGTTGATATTTCATCGTTCGGTCGAACGACGATCGGCCTCTTCGTGCAAGTACGCCGCACACCCGCTTCCTCCGAGCCGGCGAGCGCGTGACGCGTCAGCCGCCGACGTCGATCCGCGCGCCGCCGTCGCCCTCGCCTGCGTCGATTCGCACGTCGCCCGTCGCGGCGACGATCGCGTCGTACACCGCATCGGTCACGCACACCACCGGCACCGCGATCGCATACAGCTCGGCAGCAACGATCGCGCCGATCGAGATGATCAGGTCGCGCTCCTTCAGCACGATCCCGACCGGCCCCGTGCCGTTGCGCACCGCTTCCGCGAGCACGCTGCTGCTCGAACTCGAGCCCTTCGCATGCGGCATCACCATGATCCGGCCGGCCAGGCTCGCGCCCGCCTGCGGATGCCCGCGATCGACGATCCGCCCCGCGCCCGAGTCGTAGCCGCCCCAGAAGCTGAGCGGCTTGTCGAGCACGATCGTCGGCGCGCATGCGCTGCCCGACACGAGCGTATCGCCCGTCAGTTTCCGAACGCTTGCTTCAGTCATCGAATCGCACCTTTCCTTCGAACGCGGAACGCACGCACTCGCGCATGCTGCCGTACGCGACCGTGACGCCGATGTTCGCGGGCGCATACGACGCCCATTTCCCCGAGTTCGTCATCACCAGGCCCGACAGCTGTTTCATCACCGGCGTGATGTACGTGCAGGTGTCGACGACGATCTGGATGCCGCGCGCGTCGAACTTGTCGGCAAGCCCGAGTTCGCCCAGTTCCCACAAGATGAAGCGGCTCGTGTTCACGTAGAAATCGCACTTCGGCTTGCCGTCGAACTGGTCGAGCAGCGCGTCGAGCGTGCGGAATTCGGCCAGCGAGAAGTGCGGCGTGCCGAGCGCGACCGCGACGAGCGCATCGCCGGCCGCGCCGTGATTCAGCGTGCGGCGGATCTCGTCGAGATCGGCCATTGCGACATCGACCGTTCGCTGCGCCACCTGCCCGTGCAGCGCGGCGTCGAGCGTCGGCGCCTCGGGCGTGACGCCCACCGCATGGAACAGCGCGACCGCGCCGCTCGATGCGGCGGCCGCGCCGAGCGCCTTGAGTTCGTCCTCGGTGGTGTCCGCCGGCAGCCCGACGATCGCCGGCACGGTCGCGCCGGCAATCCGGCCGATCAGCAATCCGAGCGCGGCGAAATAGATGTCGCGCGACGGCCGGTGGCCGAAGTCCGGCGCGTTGAACACGATCCGCGCCGCGCGATTCGATTCGACGTGCAGCCCCGCATACGGCGCGCGCCCGGTGATCGCGGCGGCCAGATCGAGAAAGTCGCCGTAGCGGCTGGTGCGCGCGCCGAGCACCGAGTTGGCGAACACGATCGCATTGGATTCGGCCCACGCGATCTGCTCGCCCAGGCGCGGACGATTCTTCAGCTGATACGGCGCGCACGTGAAGCTCGACTCGCAGCCGAGCTGGAGATGCGCATGCATCAGGCGTTGCGCGTCGCGCTGGATCGTGCGGTCGCCGTGATACAGCTCGGGATGGATCAGGTCGAGCGACCCGACGTTCAGCGTGGTCGGCACCGCGACCTGCGCGCCGGTGTCGACGAAATACTCGACGAAGTCGAGACTGGTCTGGCCGTGGTAAAGACAGCCGTCGATATGCGCGGACGTGATGTCGATCAGGCGCGGCGCCGACATGACCTCGGCCGTGCGCGAGACGATCCGCATCGCGCGCGCGACGCCGTCGCCGAATGCGCCGCGCAACATCGCGTCGTCGCGCTCGCTCAACTGCAGCATGGGGGTGCTCCTCGTGTCTCGTCCGGTGGATCCGGATCGCTTTTGTAATACTACCGCGCGCGTCGCGCCTATCGCTGCGCCGTCAGGCTGAACAGCTCGTCGCGCAGCGCCTTGGCGCGGCCGCGGCCGAACTGCGTCTCGAACTCGTCCTGCGCGGCCTGCCACGCGACTTTCGCCTGCGCGTAGGTGCGCTCGCCGAGCTTCGTCAGGCTGAGCGCATGCGCGCGCGCGTCATGCTCGGACGCGGCCGCGGCGACGAAGCCGTCGCGCTGCAGCGGCTTCAGCGCGCGCAACAGCGTCGTGCGATCCATCACCAGCGCATCGGCGAGTTCGCTCATCACCAGGCCGGGCCGGTGCGACAGGTTCGCCATGATCGAGAACTGCGCGGGCGTGACCCCGACCGGGGCCAGATGCCGCTCGTAAAGCTGCGTGACGAAGCGCGCCGCCTGACGCAGCGCGAGGCAATTGCAGGCGTGGGCCATCTGGAGATCGTTCATGACCGGCAATTTATATGTGCATATGCATAAAGTCAATGTACACTCCGCCGTAACATGGCCGGGCCGGCCGCGTGGATCAGGCGCCCCGCCATCGCCTCGAGGAGACGGACATGGACTACATCGACAAGCTGCGGATTTTCCGGTCGGTGGTGGAAATGCGCAGCTTCACGCGCGCCGCCGACATGCACGGCCTCGCGCGGCCGGTCGTGTCGCGGGCGGTCGCGGATCTGGAGGCGCGCTTCGGCAGCCGCCTGCTGCATCGGACCACGCGCCAGGTCTCGCTGACCGAGACCGCCGAGCGCATCTACGAACGCTGCGCGGCCGTGCTCGACGAACTCGACTCGCTGGAAGCGCAGGCGCAGTCGCACACGCGCGAGCCCGAGGGGCTGCTGCGCCTCGTCGCGCACACGACGGCCGCGCTGAACCGGCTCGTGCCGCTGATCGCCGGCTTCAAAGCCGCGCATCCGAAGGTGCGCCTCGACGTCACGCTGACCGAGCGCCCGGTCGACCTCGTCGGCGAAGGCTACGACATCGGCATCGTCGTGCCGTACATGCTGACGAGCGAGACGACCATCGTGCGGCTGGTCGAACGCATTCCGGTGGTGATCGTCGCGACGCCCGCGTATCTGCGCACGCATCCGCGTCCCGAAACGCCGGCCGGCCTCGCCGGTCATGCGTTCGTGCCGCTGTCGCCGTCGCTGCGCCGGCCCGCGCTGTCGTTCCGCGTCGACGGCGACACGCTGACCGTGCCGTTGAGCTTCGACATCTCGTCGAACAGCCCCGTCTTCAACCGCGAAATGGTGATGCACGACTTCGGCATCGGCGTCGTGCCGAAAACGCTCGTCGAAGCCGAGCTCGCGTCGGGCGCGCTCGTGCAGTTGCTCGACGGGGCCGACCTCGTCGACGCGTTCGTCGAAATCAAGCTCGCGTACGCGAATCGCGCGCTGCTGCCGGCGAAGGTCAAGGCGTTCATCGACTACACGGCCGCGTACTGCGACCGCGAAGGCGGGATTGCTCCGGCCGCCGCCTGATCCGGCGCGAAAACGCGCCGTTGCACCGTCGATTGGTACAGCCACGGCACCAATCTGATCCTGCCTCGCCGCTCGCTTCAGGCTGCGCTGCCACCTAACATGTGCACATGCACAAGTCCACGCTTACCGATGACGATTGCTTCGCGGTCCGGCAAGCCGCCCGGCGGATCTCGCAGTTCTACGAGCGCTACCTGTCGCAGGCGGGCGTCACGCCGTCGCAGTACAGCATTCTCGCGCTGCTGCGGGAGCGCCCGGGTCTGACGATGGCGACGCTGTCGGCGGTACTGGTGATCGAACGCACGGCGCTGCTGCGCGCGCTCAAGCCGCTGATCGGCGCGACGCTGGTCGCGGGCCGGATCGAGCCGCGCTGCCGCCGCCAGACGTTCGCGCTGACCGCGCACGGCGAAACGAAGATCGCCGACGCGCAGGTGCACTGGCTCGCCGCGCAGGAGGCGTTCGAGCAGCGGTTCGGGTCGGCGCAGGCCGCCCGCCTCAGAGACGAATTGTTCCGGATCACACACAACCTCCCGGAACGCTGACCCCTTCCCCGATCGGCGACGCGTCGTCGGTCGTTTCAATTAGTGCATATACATAGGTGAATCGATGGACACGACCCAAGCCGCTGCCTCCCGCGAGGCAGCCACAACCGACCGGCCGGCAAGGCAGCAACGCCGCGTGCCGTGGATGCGGATCGCGGTGGCCGCCGTCGTCGTCGCGATCGCGGCCGCGGCGCTCGACTGGCTGTTCGTGCTGCGCTTCCAGGAAAGCACCGACGATGCGTATGTCGGCGGCGACGTCACGGTGCTCGCGCCGAAGGTGAACGGTTTCGTCGACAAAATACTCGTGACCGACAACCAGCGCGTGAAGGCCGGCGACGTGCTCGTGCGGCTCGATGCGCGCGACTACGATGCGAAGCTCGCACAGGCGACCGCCGAAGTCGACAGCGCGCGCGCCGCGGTGACCGAACTCGAGGCGAAGCAGCAGCTTCAATACGCGGTGATCGGCCAGCATGCGGCGGACAGGAATGCGTCGTCAGCCGAGCTCACGCGTGCGTCGTCCGATCGCGTGCGCTATCGCGAACTGGTGAAATCCGATGCGGTGTCGAACCAGATCGTCGAACGCGCGGACGCCGATTATTCGAAGGCGGATGCGGCCGTCGCGCGCAGCGACGCCGCGCTGCTCGCATCGAAGCGGCAGCTCGACGTGCTCGGCGCGCAGCTCGCCGATGCACGGGCCCGTGTGAACACGGCACTCGCCGCGCAACGCGTCGCAGCGCTCAACGTCGAGTACACGACGATCCGCTCGCCGGTCGACGGTTACGTCGGCAACCGCACGGGCCGCGTCGGGATGCTCGCGAACGTCGGCGTGCCGCTGCTGACGGTCGTGCCCGTGTCCGGGCTGTGGATCGACGCGAACTTCAAGGAAGACCAGCTGCGCAAGATGCGCGCGGGCGATCGCGTCGACGTCGCGCTCGACGCGTCGAGCACGCGCCTGCACGGCCGCGTCGACAGCCTGGCGCCCGCGACCGGTGCGACCTTCAGCGTGCTGCCGCCCGAGAACGCGACCGGCAACTTCACGAAGATCGTCCAGCGCGTGCCGGTGCGCGTGCATCTCGATCCGCAGCCGGGCATCGAGCATGTGCTGCGTCCCGGCCTCTCCGCGGTCGTGACCGTGCACACCGACCACACGAACTGAACGGGAGCCTGCGATGACCACCGCGTTTTCCGGCGACCCCGCGTCGCAACCGACGAAGCAGCGCGTCTTCGCGTTCGCGCTGATGTGCGTCGGCTTCTTCATGGCGACGCTCGACATCCAGATCGTCGCGTCGTCGCTGCGCGACATCGGCGGCGGCCTGTCCGCGAGCCAGGACGAGTTGTCCTGGGTGCAGACGGCCTACCTGATCGCCGAAATCATCGTGATCCCGATGTCGGGCTGGCTGTCGAGGGTGATGTCGACGCGCTGGCTGTTCGTCGCGTCGGCCGTCGGCTTCACGATCACGAGCATGCTGTGCGGGCTCGCGTGGGACATCAACTCGATGATCCTGTTCCGCGGGCTGCAGGGCGCGCTCGGCGCCGCGATGATCCCGACCGTGTTCACGACCGCGTTCGTGCTGTTTCCGGGCAAGCAGCGGCTGATCGCGTCGACGACGATCGGCGCGCTCGCGTCGCTCGCGCCGGCGATCGGGCCGGTGATCGGCGGCTGGATCACCGATCAATGGTCGTGGCACTGGCTGTTCTACCTGAACCTCCTGCCGGGCATCGCGGTGGCCGCGCTGGTGCCGCGCTACGTGCATATCGACGCACCCGATCTCAGCCTCATCAAGCGCGGCGACTATCGCGGCATCGCGCTGATGTCGGGCTTCCTCGGCTGCCTCGAATACGTGCTGGAAGAAGGCCCGCGCAAGAACTGGTTCAGCGACGATGCGATCGTCATCTGCGCGTGGATCTCCGGCATCTGCGGCTTCCTGTTCATCGTGCACGCATTGACTGCGGAAGACCCGATCGTCGATCTGCGCGCGCTCGCCGTGCGCAACTTCGGGATCGGCAGCCTGCTGTCGTTCGTCACGGGCATCGGGATCTTCGTGACGGTGTTCCTGACGCCGCTGTTTCTCGCGCAGGTGCGTGCGTTCAGTTCGCTGCAGATCGGCATCGCGCTGCTGTCGGTCGGTGTGTTCCAGCTGCTCGCGCTCTGCGCGTATGCGTTCGCCACGCGCTACTTCAGCATGCGCGCGCTGCTCGTGTTCGGGCTCGTCTGCTTCGGCCTCGGCTGCTACCTGTACACGCCGATCACGCACGACTGGGGCTGGCGGGAACTGCTGCTGCCGCAGGCGCTGCGCGGCATCGGCCAGCAGTTCAGCGTGCCGCCGATCGTGACGATGGCACTGGGCTCGCTGCCGCAATCGCGGCTGAAATCGGCGAGCGGCCAGTTCAACCTGATGCGCAACCTCGGCGGTGCGATCGGCATCGCGGTGAGCGCGACGATGCTCAACGACCGGCTCAACTTCCACTACCTGCGCCTGAACGAACACGTGAGCGCCGGCGAGCCGCAGGTCGCGTCGCTGCTCGATCGCCAGACCGCGTACTGGACCTCGGTGGCCGGCAACACGCTCGATACCGCGCAGGCGGGCCTCGCGAACCTGCACCGCCTGATCTATCGCGAAGCGCTGACGCTCACCTACGCGGATGCGTACTACGCGCTGTCGCTGTGCTTCGTGGTCGCGCTGCTTGCCGTCGCGTTTTCCCGTCCCATCACCCTGAACGCGCCGCCGCCGGACGCGCACTGAAGCCAAGGTCGTCATCATGAAAAAGCTACTCGTCGCGCTGGCCGTCAGCGCATTCGCCGCAGGGTGTGCGGTACAGCCCGCGCAGCACCCGGCGCTGCACGATTCCGTGCAATCGCTCGCGCCCGCCGCGTGGGACACCGACGTGCCGCGCGCGGACATCGACGCCGCCGCGTGGTGGGCGCAGTTCAACGACCCCGTGCTCGACCGGCTGATCGCGACCGTGCTCGACGGCAACCTCGATCTGCAGGCCGCGGCCGAACGCGTGAAGCAGGCGCAGGCGCTGACCGTGCAGAAGCGCGCGGCGCTGCTGCCCGAACTCGACGCGACCGCGCGTGCGTCCGACGCGCGCCAGAACACGCCGCCGCCGCTCGGCTACGTGCGGCAGGCCGGCGCGGGACTCGCGCTGAGCTGGTCGCCGGACGTGTTCGGCGGCGAACGGCTCAACCTGCTGGCGGCGCAGGCCGAGCTGGTCGGGCAAAAGCACGCGGAAGACGCGATGCGGCTCGCGCTCGCGGCCGATGCGGCCTCGGCCTATGTGGATCTGCGCTGGGCGCAGCAGGAACTGGTGATCCTGCAGGACAACGCGGCGATCCGCCGGCATGCGCTCGAACTCACGCGCAAGCGGCAGGCGTTCGGGTTGTCGACGGAGCTCGACGTCACACGCGCGCAGAACCAGCTCGATGCGCTCGAAGCGCGGATTCCGCCAACGCAGGCGCAGATCGCGCATCAGCTCAACCTGATCGCCGTATATTCGGGCCGCACGCCCGAGTCGATCGACCGGCTCGTGCTCGCGCAGGCCGGCGCGATTCCGGCGCCGCCTGCCGGGTCGCCCGCCACGCTGCCGTCGCAGGCGCTGCTGCGCCGGCCGGACGTGCTCACCGCGTACGCCCAGGTCGAGCGGCGCGCGGCGCAGGTCGGCGTCGCGAAGGCCGAGCGGTATCCGAAGTTCTCGCTGAACCTGACGGACGGGATTCTGGCCGCGTCGTATCTCGGGTTGCCGACGCTGACCGACAACCTGTTCAGCGCGGCGTTGAGCGCGACGAGCCCGATCTTCAACGCGGGGCGAATCACCGCCGACATCACGCAAAGCGAAAGCCGGATGCGCGAGTCGGAACTCGGGTTGCGGCAGACGATGCTGCAGGCGCTGCGGGAAGTCGAGGACGCGCGTGCGAACCTCGTCAGCAGCGATGAAGCGACGCGGCGCCTCGATAGCGCGCTGTCGGCGTCGGACAAGGCGCTCGGGCTGGCGAACCAGCTCTACAAGGGCGGCGCGACGGATTTTCTGGACGTGCTGTCAGCGCAGGAGGTGTATCTGCGGGATTCGGATGCGCTCAATCAGGTCCGGCGCGAGCATGCGCTGGCGGCGGTCGCGTTGTATCGGTCGCTCGGCGGCGGGTGGAGCCGGAACGATGCGGCGGGTGAAGCGCAGGCCGTGGCCGCCACCGCCACCGCCGCGCAGGATTGACCGCGGCCGCCATGCGACGCCGACGCACGCGCCGTCGTCCGTGCACGGGAGGCCGGGCGTGCGGCGCGGTCAGCCCGCGTCCGGCCACCGGTATCCGATCACCTCGCTCACCGGATACGCAAGCTCGCGCACTTCCTCCAGCTGATTGCCGCCGAACAGGTGCACACGCTCGTCGTCGTGGCGCAGATAGAACCCGACGTGCCCCTTCCAGCTCACGGGGTCGTCGCGCGTCAGGATCGCGACGCAGCCGTACACCGGACGCTCCAGCGGTCGCCCCCATTCGAGCCACGAACGCGCGAGCGCCGACCCCGTGCCGCGAATGCCCGCATGCGTCATGCACCAGTTGACGAACGACGAGCACCACGAAATCTTGTCGTCGTAGCCGACGAGATTCGTGTGGTTGTTGTATTCGACGATGCGCGGATTGATGCTGCCGGGCGGGAAGCGGCGAATGCCCAGCTCGGCCAGTGCGACGGCCATCCACGGCGGATGGCCGGCTGGCGGGTTGCCCTCGGGGTTCGATCGGATCACGACGGTCTCGATGGAATGCGGGTGGGATGTCGCTCGATCTTCGCACGAATGCGGCGGTATGGTGGTGTCGATTCGGGTCGCCTCGGGTGAACCGGTCGAGCATTGGGGCTCCGCCGTTACAACTGATGCCGTCGTCTTTCCGGATTCCCGACACAGAAGAAAACAATCGGCCGGATTCTTTTGCTTTCGTGCGGAGAACCCTGATTCCGGTGCGAGCCGTTCCACCAGATCGATTACCATCCGAACGATCCACCGATCTCCAAAACACATCCTGCGAACAAGGGGCCACGCGCCATGACTACCCGCTCAGACGACGCGTCGAACCAATCCGCCCCGGACACAAGCGCAAAACCGCGAGTCATCACGCTGCCTGCGCACCTTCGACAGATACCGACATGCAAAGGAATTCCCGATCGGTTCAATACCTATCTGCTGAATATCGGTGTCATGCTGTTTTTCGGCACGATGTTCGTCGGATTGCTCGTTGCGCCATTCGACGATGCATCCTTTTCGCGAGTCGGGTTCATCGGTCTCGTTCTATGGCTTTGCATTCTGGCCTGCCTCGCCTGGGCGGTAGTGATCGTGATTCGCGCGACGATGAATATCGGCGGCTGGTTTCAAGTCGACGCAACCGGCTTCCGATATGGCGTCGGCAAGCGCTCGGACCAGGCGGCCCTGCAGCAGGAACAGTGCATCGAATGGGGTGAAGTCGTGCGGCGCGAGGACATGTGCTGCGACGTTGAATTCAACTCGCCTTCCCGGGTGACCATGAGCCCGGCGAACTTCCAGTTCTGGCGACGCGGTGGGAAGCGAGAACCTGCGAAGCGATACACACTGCGCACGAGCCTCGTGGATTGCGACGCCGACAACGCTATTCGCTGCGTTCGCTTCAAGAATCGTCACGAATTGCTAGTCGCGCTGCTGTGCGGCCTCGCGCATCAGGGGTTGCGTTTCAATCCGAGCGCATTCATTGCCGCCGGAATTCATCCCGAAACGTGGCAGCCGCTCGCAAAAGCGCGACGCCCGGCCATGATCTATTTTGCGATCGTCGCCGTACTCGGGATGCTTGCCTTCTGGACATGGGGGCGCCTGTCGCTGCCATTCTCCGTGGCGATTCTGCTCGTCTCCTTCGCGTACTACTGGACCGAGGGCAAGTACGATTTCTCTCCGGACATCAAGCACTATCCACGAGATCCAATCGTATTCCGGATCGACGGCGACACATCTGCCTTCAACCCGGAATCGTAACGGCGCGGGCGATCGCGCTTGAATCGCCTTCGTTCGCCGCTGCCGTCTCGGGACCGTTCAGCCTCGTGCCGAGCGGTCTCGTCGAAGTACATTAATTGGTGACGCACCACCAGAGGTTCTGGTTACGCCCGAGCCTTCCCGGCAGTCAATGACTTGCTTGGCCGGCCCGACGACGTCAAATCGTACGGACGTTTGCGTGCCAACCGCTGCTCAAATTCTGGCGTTACGCAACCTTAGCGCGTTCGAAATGACCGAAGTGGAGCTTAGACTCATTGCAAGTGCCGCAATCATCGGCGAGAGCAGCAAACCGGTGAATGGATAAAGTGCCCCTGCCGCCAGCGGAACGCCAAGCGCGTTGTAGATGAACGCGAAGCCGAGATTCTGCTTCATGTTCGCAACGGTTGCCTCGGACAGCACTCGAGCACGCGCGATACCGCGCAAATCGCCCTTGACGAGCGTCACCTGAGCGCTACTCATTGCCACATCCGTGCCTGTTCCCATGGCCACGCCGACATCGGCCTTGGCAAGCGCGGGGGCGTCGTTTATGCCGTCTCCCGCCATCGCGACGACATGCCGGGCTTGCTGAAGCAGTGATACCAGATTGAGCTTATCGGCAGGCTTCACCTCGCCATGGAATTCGTCGATGCCGAGCTTCTCGGCCACTGCCTTCGCAGTGACCACGCCATCACCGGTCGCCATTACGACTCGAATACCGTTCTCCCTCAATGTCGAAAGCGCTTCCGGCGTCGTCGCCTTTATCGGGTCGGCGACCGCCAGCAGTCCGGCCAAACCGCCATCGACAGCCAGGTACATGACACTGGCGCCTTGCGCACGCAGGCCGTTCGCCTCCTTGGCCAGCGATTCGACGGATATGGCGTCAGCCTGCATCAGCGCGGTGTTGCCAAGCGCAAGTCTCCTGCCGGCGACCATTCCTCTCACGCCGATACCCGTCGCGGATTCGAAATTTTCCGTACGTTCCAAAGTCAACTTCTTCTCACGGGCTGCCGCAACGATGGCTGCTGCAAGCGGATGCTCGCTACCCTGGTCGAGGCTCGCCGCCAGACGAAGCACTTCGTCGGCCGTGTATCCGGTTGTGCCCACGGCTTGCTCGAACGCTGGACGCCCCTCGGTCAGCGTTCCGGTCTTGTCGACGATGAGCACATCGACCTTGCGAAAATTCTCAATCGCAGCCGCATCGCGAAAGAGGATCCCCGTTGTGGCTCCTTTTCCGCTCGCGACCATGATGGACATTGGCGTCGCGAGGCCCAGCGCGCAGGGACATGCAATGATGAGCACCGCCACCGCATTGATGAGACCGAACACCCAGCTGGGCTCGGGGCCGACGATGCCCCACACGAAGAACGCCAAAAGAGCGACGCTGACGACCCCGACGACAAACACGCCAGCCACCTTGTCAGCCATACGTTGCATGGGGGCACGGGACCGCTGCGCCTGCGCGACCATCTGCACGATTTGCGACAGGACGGTTTGGGAGCCGACCTTTTCCGAGCGGATGACGAGACTGCCCGTCGCGTTCATCGTTGCGCCAATGACGTGGTCGCCAACACGCTTCGTGACGGGAATGGGCTCGCCGGTAATCATGGACTCGTCAAGCGAACTCGTGCCGTCCGTCACTACGCCATCCACAGGAACTTTCTCGCCCGGCCGCACGCGAAGCAGGTCTCCCACATGTACATTGGACAACGGAATATCTTCTTCGGCGCCATCCGGGTTGATGCGTCGCGCAGTCTTGGGTGCGAGCCCGAGTAGTGCCTTGATGGCGGCGGACGTTTGCGAGCGCGCCTTCAGTTCGAGCATCTGCCCGAGGAGCGTCAGCGAAATGATGACTGCCGCCGCCTCGAAATACACGCTGACTCGGCCGTGCGCGCTGTACGTTTCCGGAAACACGCCGGGGAAGATGGTCGCGATGACACTGTAGATGTAAGCGGCACCTGTCCCAAGCCCAATAAGGGTCCACATGTTGGGGCTGCGGTTCATGAATGAGCGTACGCATCGCGCGAAAAACGGCAGGCCTGCCCACAGGACGACCGGCGTAGAGATAATGAACTCGACCCAGCTCTCGGTGTCGACGTCCATCGATCCGAAGCGATGGCCGAACATCGCAAGGACGAAGACTACGACGGTCAGTGGTAGCGTCCACCAGAATCTGCGTTGGAAATCGACCAGTTCCGGATTCTCGCCTTCGTCAACGCTGGGCAGAATCGGCTCCAGGGTCATGCCGCACTTTGGACATTGACCCGGATGGTCCTGGCGAATTTCCGGGTGCATCGGGCACGTGTAGATGGTTCCGTCTGGCACTGCTTGCCGCTGCTCGATGGTCGAGGGCTCAACATACTTGGACGGCGCAGCCTGGAATTTCGTCAAGCACGCCTGGCTGCAGAACGCGTACCACTCGCCATTGTGTTCGCCGTGGAAGCGGGATTTATCGGACACCGTCATTCCGCAGACGGGGTCGCGAAGCGAATCCGTGGAACGAACGTGCTCGGCCCGGCCCTCATGTTGATGCGCACGCGCGCCGTGTCCGTGCGCGGCGGAAGGGGCGTGCTTGTCCGCCTCACGAGCGTGATGTTCGCCCGATGACACGCGGCCGGAAATCCGTTGATGATGAAGATTGTCTTCGCCGGGTCGGCCGCTCATTTGACGCTCCTATGTTCACCCGTTCCGCTTCCATTGAGGCCCGTCGCCCTGCGCATCAGAGGGCGCCACCGACGACGTGTCGGTATGTCGAGCGCTAGCACGGGAGCAACGATCATTCCGTGCTTTCCCGTTCAACCCGTTATCTCACTCTCCTGATTTCCGGAGACGGACACGGGCAACGTGTGGTCCGGGAGAGAGGTACGGGCGTACGGAATTGCGTCAGCCCGGTCCACTCAGGCGGTTGTGTAACCACGCGAAGAAGGCGCCAACTGCAAAGAACCAGACCGCGAACACACCGGCCGGGTAGACGACGAACCACCACGACAGTGGCTCGCCCGTCTGAAGGCGCCGAAAATCGAGTCCGTGAAAAAGCGTGTTCATGAAGTTCATGAACGGTTCAGGAAGTGCCATCCATACGAGTGTGCACAGGATATAGAAGAGCACAACCGTGGCTGAAAGCGTCACGCCAGTCTTGACGGGCTTCATGGCAGCCTCCTCATCCCGGAAGATTGCGATTGAGTTCAGCAGCGGTGCCAGCTATCGATGAGCCGCCTGAAATCAATGTATTTGGGCCGGGCGTTTTCCAAAAACGTTGGGTACAAATCGCGGCGTATGTGCCGCGTATTCACGCCACGCCGCGCCGAACTGCGCCTCCGAATCGCGTTCCTCTTGTATCGCTAGTCGAACGTACATGAAAACGAGAATGGGAAACATTGCCAAGGTCACCAGCGTGGGCCATTGGAGCAGGAAACCCAGCATGATGACGACGAACCCGACGTACTGAGGATGTCGGATTTTCGCGTAGGGGCCGGTGGTGGCCAACTCCTTGCTACGCTGAGCTTCATACAGTACGTGCCACGCCGTGGACAGCAAGTAGAAGCCGCCCAATATCAAGAAGAAGCTGAGAAGATGCGGAAGTCCGCCATGCGGGTCGCCGTGCCTGCCAGTCAAGGTCCACCACAGGTGTCCTGTATCGTGCGACAGCAAATTTGTTTGCGGAAAGCGTGTCTGCAACCAACCCGATAGCAAATAGATGGTGAGCGGAAACCCGTACATTTCCGCGAATAGCGCGACGATGAAGGCAGAGAATCCACCGAACGTTCGCCAGTCCCGCTTTGTCGCCGGCTTGAAGAAGCTGAACGCGAAGATGATGAAGACAAGTGAATTGATCGCTGCGAGGCTCCATAACCCGTAACCGTCATCGATGCTGGTCATGACCCTCTCCCGAATCAGGACGCCCCTCGGTCGATTTCGTTCCATCGTGCCCGTGCCCATGGTGCATAAACAGATGCATCAGCGGGCACGAGAGCAACAGCAGATAGGGCAACACCCCAAGGAAGTGGGCTCGGTGTTCGGAAAGCAGGAGAAACAGTGCCATTGCAGCGAACGCGACGAGTGCAATGGCCGACCGTGATTTCCAGAACGGCTGAGCACCATGTGAGTTGTCATTCACCGCTGCCTCCCATTTCGTACCGTCTCACTTCCCGGCCGGATGCTGCCGCGCAGTTTGCCTTGCTCGGCACTTTTGCGGTCGCCGTATTGGGATGATGGCGATCGCGAGCTGCATTGTCCGTGGCCGCCGGCGGACCGGCGATTGCAGCGCCATGAACATGCCGAGCGCCGCAACTGTGATTGCCGGTTTTTTTCGGCAATGCCATCGCGTTCTACACGAGCATGGCTCCGGATAGCCGGTCGAGCCCTGAAATCACTCTATGCTGACACCCCTTCGATGGCTTGACGTGGCTCAACGAATCACGAATCGAACGCTTCATACGTAGCACAGCCGCGGGGCGGACAAGCGACCGGGACGGGGTATCGCTGCGGGCACGCTCGACAATGCAGCATTGACATGAATCAACTCTGCGACCGCGCTGCCACTTACGATAAGCAATGCACACGCGAGCGGCGGAATGCCGAGGAATATCGGACAGAGGCGCGTCCATGTCGACAAATCCTGCAGCAATCTCTGCGCGGCGCAGTCTGGCCCGCGCACTTCTGATAGCCGCATTGGCGGCGAGTCTGCTTTCTCTCTCCGGGTGCGGTTATAACGCCATCCAGAGCGAAGACGAGCAGGTAAAGGCCAGTTGGTCAGAAGTTCTAAATCAGTATCAACGGCGCGCCGACCTCGTTCCCAACCTCGTCAACACAGTGAAGGGGTACGCGAACCAGGAAAAGGAAGTGCTCGTCCGCGTGACTGAGGCCCGGGCACAAGTCGGCTCGATTCGCGCCACGCCCGAACTCATTGCCGACCCGCAGGCGTTCGCAAAGTTCGAAGCGGCGCAGGGACAGCTCACGTCGTCGCTGTCACGCCTGCTCGTGGTATCGGAGAACTATCCGCAATTGAAGTCGGACGCGAACTTCCGGGACCTGCAGGCGCAGCTCGAGGGTACGGAAAATCGCATTGCCGTAGCCCGCAACCGATACATTCGCTCCGTCCAGGCGTACAACACGACGATACGTTCGTTCCCGAACAATTTGACTGCGAAGGCATTCGGCTATCTGGAGCGCCCCAACTTCTCGGTGAGCAACGAGGCCGAGATTTCCAAACCGCCTCGGGTCGAATTCGGCTCGACGCCGGCATCTGCAGGCAAGGCCTCCAATTGAACACGTTCCGACTGGCGATGGTCGTCGTCTTTGCCTGCTTTGTCCTAGGGGTAGCACACGCGCACGCGGACGCCGCCATCCCGCCACTGACGTCCAGAGTGACCGATGAGACCGGAACCCTGACCAGCGACCAAACGGCCAGCCTTGAGAAGACGTTGAGAGAGTTTGAGGCGAAACGAGGAACGCAGCTTTCAGTTCTCATTGTCCCGACCACGGAGCCCGAAACCATCGAACAGTATTCGATGCGAGTCGTCGAGCAATGGAAGCTTGGGCGCAAGAATGTCGACGACGGCGCGCTCCTGATCGTCGCCAAAAACGACCGGGCACTTCGAATCGAGGTCGGGTACGGCCTCGAAGGTGTGCTCACCGACGCAACGAGCAATCGCATCATCAACGAAGCGATAGTCCCGCGATTCCGAAACGGGGACTTCTACGGTGGCATCACCGCCGGCCTCGACGGCATCATGCGCGTCACCAGCGGCGAGCCGTTACCTCCGCCGCAGCGACCACCTCGGGCCAGCGACGGCGCCGGACGGTTGCTTCCTGTTCTTTTCCTCCTGACGGTCATGGCCGGCGGGCTGCTGCGCGCCATGTTCGGGCGTCTGCCAGGAGCCGTCGTTACCGGCGGCGTCGTTGGGATACTCGCGTGGATTTTATCGCAGGCGCTTTTTGTCGCCATCGCGGCGGGAATGATGGCGCTGCTCTTCACATTGCTGGGTGGCGGGATGCGAGCCGCTGGCGGGCGCTTCATTGGCGGTAGCGACGCACGTTTCGGTCGTGATTCGAATCGCGACATCTTTCGCGGAGGCGGTGGGGGCTTCGGCGGCGGTGGCGCATCGGGACGGTGGTGAGCATGGACCTGAAACGCCTCTTCCGGCATCTTTTCACGACCCACTGGCAGGTCAACAGCGTATTTTCACGGCGGGCGCTTGACGCTATCGACGAGGCTGTACGTACTAGTCATCGCGCGCACGTGGGTCAAGTCAGGTTTGCTGTGGAGGGGGCGCTGCACATTGGCGCCTTGCTGAAGGGCACAACTGCGAGGGATCGTGCCATCGAGGTGTTCTCGAACCTCAGGGTTTGGGACACGGAGCACAACAACGGCATTCTCATCTATCTTCTTCTTGCGGACCGCGACGTCGAAATTGTTGCGGACCGAGGCATACACGCCAAGGTGGATAGCCGCGAATGGGAGGCGATTTGCCAGGCCATGGAGGCTCATTTCCGGCAAGGCGATTATCCGTCCGGTGTTCTGCGAGGTGTCGAGCAAGTGACCGAACTGCTGCAAAAACACTTTCCAGTTCACGGTCCGCAGCGCGATGACCTTTCGAGTTCTCCCATCGTGATATGAGCTCCGGAGCTCGAGATCAGTCCTCTCCTCTCCGCGAGCGGCAAGCCGCCGATTCGTTACACGAGGTCGTCTGGATGAGACCGTGGACGGTTACTTCGTCGGCAAAGCGAGCGCCAGCAAGAAAAGGGAGCTAAAAAAGGTTTAGCCCCCTTCGCACCTCCCGTCACTCCACCGTCACCGATTTCGCGAGGTTCCTCGGCTTGTCGATATCCGCGCCGCGCAGGCAAGCCGCGTGATACGCGAGCAGCTGAAGCGGCACGACGTGCAGGATCGGCGACAGCAGTCCGTAGTAATCCGGCATGCGCAGCACCGACACGCCTTCGCCGTTGTCGATCCGCGTATCGGCATCGGCGAATACGTAAAGCTGCCCGCCCCGCGCCCGCACTTCCTGCATGTTCGACTTGAGCTTCTCGAGCAACGCGTCGTTCGGCGCAATCGTCGCGACCGGCATCGCGTGCGTCACGAGCGCGAGCGGCCCGTGTTTCAGTTCACCGGCCGGATACGCTTCCGCGTGGATGTACGAAATCTCCTTCAGCTTCAGCGCCCCTTCGAGCGCGATCGGGTAATGCAGCCCGCGCCCGAGGAACAGCGCGTTCTCGTGCCGCGAGAATTCCGCAGCCCAGCGCTCGATCTGCTGTTCGAGCGCGAGCACGTCCTCGAGCGCGTTCGGCAGCCGTCGCAACTGCGTCGTATAACGCGCGAGCTGCGCATCGTCGACGTAGCCGCGCAGCCGGCCGAGCGTCACCGCGAGTATGAACAGCGCAACGAGCTGCGTCGTGAACGCCTTGGTCGACGCGACGCCGATTTCCGGGCCGGCGCGCGTCAGGAACCGCAAGCCGGTCTGGCGCATCATCGCGCTGGTCGGCACGTTGCAGATCGCCAGCGTATCGATGTGGCCGAGCGCCTGCGCATACTTGAGCGCGGCGAGCGTGTCGGCGGTCTCGCCGGATTGCGACACGCTGACCACCAGCGTGTTCGGCAGCGCGAGCGCGTCGCTGTAACGGTATTCGCTCGCGATCTCGACCTGCGCGGGCAGGCGCGCGATCGTCTCGAGCCAGCGGCGCGCGGTGAGGCCGGAATAGTGACTCGTGCCGCACGCGAGAATCAGCACGTTGTCGATCTGTTCGAACGCGCGTGCGGCATCCGGGCCGAATATCGCCGGATCGAACAGCCCCGCATCGGGAATCGTCGCGGCGACGGCCTGCGGCTGCTCGAAAATTTCCTTCTGCATGAAATGCCGATACGGCCCGAGCTCGACCGCGGCCTGCGCCGACGAGACGGTCTGGATCGGGCGATCGACCGGCGTGCCGCCACGCTCGAGGATTCGCACGCCGCCCGGCGTCAATTCGACGATGTCGCCTTCCTCGAGAAAGATGAAGCGATCGGTGATGCCGGCGAGCGCGAGCGCGTCGGATGCGAGAAAACATTCGTCGTCCTTCAGGCCGACGACGAGCGGCGATCCGACCCGCGCGCCGATCAGCCGCTGCGGCTCATGCTTGCTGAACACCGCGATCGCGTATGCGCCGTGCAGTTGCGACGTCGCATCGCGCACGGCGGCGAGCAGATCGCCGCGATACTTGCTGTGAATCAGATGGGCGACGACCTCGGTGTCGGTCTGGCCATCGAACTGGTAGTGCTCGTCAGACAGTTGCCTGCGCAACGTTTCATGATTCTCGATGATGCCGTTGTGCACGAGCGCGATTTCGTCGCGCGAGAAGATCGGATGCGCATTGCAGGTGGCGGGCGCGCCATGCGTCGCCCATCGCGTATGCGCGATGCCGGTGCTGCCGGACAGCCCGGCGCTGCGCACGTGCGCGTCGAGATCGGCGACCCGCGACACACTGCGCTCTCGTCGCGCCTGGCCGTCGACGACGGTCGCCACGCCGCATGAATCGTAGCCGCGATATTCGAGGCGGCGCAAACCTTCAATCAGAATCGGAACGATGTTCCGTTGCGCGACCGCGCCGACGATGCCACACATGACACGTCTCCTTCCCTGTTTCCGTTCATCGACCGTGCGCCGTCGTGTCAGCGCGATCCGGTCACCGTTATCTCCGCCGTCGTGAACCCGCATTTGGCGGGCGCGAGCGGGTCGGCCATCCGGCTTTCGAATGCCAGATACAGCGCCTCCTCCAGTACGTTCCAGTGCGAGCCATGACGGTACGGGCCCGAGCGCGCATACCAGCAGGCGACGGTGCTCCAGTCGTTCATCTTGAATGCGACCAGCGCGATCAGCCCCCACGGAAAATCGGAGCCGGCCAGTTGCATCCAGGTCTTGCCGTACTTCTGCATCCACTGCGCATAGATCGTCTCGTTCGACTGGTCGGGCACCTGGATGCCGGACAGGATCGGGAAGATCTGCGCGACTTTCGCCGGATAGAAGCTCGTGTCACTGATTTTCTGCGTGCTCGCGCGAAAGCCGGATTGCGTGCCGCGCCAGAACACCTTCACGATCGCCGACGACAGCCGGTCGGCGCGCTGGCTCCACGGCCCTGCGCGCGCGTAGTCGGCGCGGCGCACGTAATACGCGGCGAGCGCCTGGAACGCGCTGTGCACCTCGACGTTATCCATCAGCAGCGCGACATGCAGCGACGACGAGATCTGATAGACGCCGCTCGCCTTGTCGAGCAGCGTGTCCAGGTGCGCGCCCGCGCGGTTCAGGCTGAGTTCCCAGGCAGCCGGCATCCCGTCGGCAGGCGCAAAGCGCGCGAGCAGTTCGATCCAGGTCGCCATCATCGCGTCGTCCGCGTCGGCTTCCGCGCACGGGCCGACCTGTCCGCTCTTCACGCAGAAGCGGTCGAATCCGCCGTCCAGCCGCTGGCGCGGCAACACCCATCCGATCCACGCGAGTGCGGCCTGATGGGCATCCATATGGGTGTCGGCGGCGGCAAGCAGCGCCTTCGCCGCGAAATAAGGATCGATGCCGGCGCCGTTCAGGCGCACGGTGATCGCGCCGTCCGGGCGTTGATACAGCCCGTTCAGCTGAAGTTCGGCGGCGCCCGCGTGCAGCACGGAGCAGCACGCGGCGACGCAACAGGCAACGCGCCATGCATGGCACAGCCTGACAAGGGCCGCCACGCACGCGCGTGCGGCCGGGAAAAGCGCGGGCCGGTTCATGATCGGGGGCTCCTGCGCGGTAGTCCTGCGCAATTCGCGCCGGGCGCGGCGTTGGCCGCGTCGCGCGCCGGCGAGTGTATCGACGTTGCGGCTCAGTGCACCTTGGCGCTGGTGAACTTGAGGCTGGTGCCGCTATTCGCGGTCACGAGCCAGTACGTCGAGTCGGTGATATTCACGCTGCCGCTGCCTTGCGTGATGATCGGCAATGCATACGCGGCCTTCGGCAACAGCCACGTCATGTTCGTCAGGCTGGTCGGGTGGCTGGCGGAGAAAGCCCAGCCGCTACCCGTGTCGGTAGCCGACCACGTGACGTTCAAACGCGCCCGGTCGAAGATCGTTATATCGCTCATCGTGTACCACCGGAACTGACCGAGCAGTTTCAGCGAATTGGCTTGCGTGAAGATCGCGGACAACGTCGACGGGTAGAACGACGCGCCGTACGGGTGCGCATAGATCAGCCGGCTCGTGCGGTTCGCGACGACGAAGTTCATCAGCGCGGCGTACCAGTTGTTCACGTCGGTCGTCGGCACTGCGTACTGCTGGAACTCCTCGAACGTCGCGTATTTGCCGAACGGCATCACCGGGTACGCCCACAGCCCCGGGTTCAGCAACGCGCCGTTGCGATATGCGCGGGTCGGCGCCGAGCCGGTGTGGCCGGTGAAGTAGTACCCGTTGAAGCCATTGCTTTCGAGCCAGTTCACCGACCAGGTCGGCGTGTTGCCTTCCGGCGCCGCGTATTCGACGTCGGGCTGGAGCGTCGCGGCCTGCACGGCCTGGTGGTTCATCACGAGGTACTGCGTGAACGTGCTCGCGTTCGTTTCACTCGCATTCGCACCCCAGTAGTCGTGAATCCAGCCGCCGTGACTGCCGACATGATGGCCCCTGCTGACGAAGTACTTGAGGAGATTCTGCGCCGTCGGGTTGTTGGCGAGATTGATGCCGTCGCCGTCGCCGAAGGTTGCCTCGTCCGGACCGGCCGTCACGACGAGCGAGAACGGTCCGTTGTTCCACACGCCGAGGCTCTTCAGGTAAAGCGCCGGCTGGATCTGGTCGCCCGCGCAGAAGTGCCAGTTGAACACGAGCCCGGCCTGCGCCTTGGGCAGCGGCGACAGCGACGGAAGATTCAGCATCTGCGTGCCGAAATAATGCAGGTAGCCGTGAATCAGCATGCCGTCGGTCTGGCCGTCGAGGTAGGCGAGCGGCAGGTTGACGAACAGCACGCCGCCGTTGCCGTACGGGTTGTAGCCCGACACCAGCCCGAACGTCGGCGAGGTCAGGATCGTCGTGCCGGAATACGTGCCCTGCGTGACGAAGCTCGGATAGGTCAGGAAGCCGTACACGTAGCCCGAAATCCCTTCGAGCGTGTCGGTGGTGGTCGCCAGCGTGGATGCAAGCGTGTTGGCCGTCGTTCCGGTCGCGGTGCTCAGCAGCGAGCCCGCGCTATACGTCGTGGTCTTCTTCAGCTTGCCGGTCACGGTGCCGGTCAGCTTCGGGAGCGTCTGGCTCAGCACGCCGCTGCCGGTGGGCGACGTCGTGTACTGGAACCATGCCTGGTGGTTGTAATTCGCGAGGCCGCCCGGGTTCGACGGGCTGGCCGCCAGGAACAGCGCGCTGCCGGACGTCGATGCCGACGTCTTCGACGAGCCGGAGCTGCTCGTCGACGCGAACGAAGTCGTGGGGCTGGCGGCCGTGGTCGCCGAAGTCGTCGTCGTCCATGCCATCGACTTGCCGGGGGGCACTTGCAGCGTGCGCAGCCAGCTGCTCATGCCGGTCACGTTGCCGAGGCCGATCATGTTGCCGCCGTATTGGTCATACAACACGTAGTCGACGCCGACCATGTTGCTGAAACGAGACTTCGGGCTCACGTAGAAGCCGGCCGAGTTCAGTACGCCGAAATCGTAGACGAGCATCACCTTGCCGCCGTTCAGCGCATAGTTCTGGATTGCCGTCACGAGCGCGTCGGCGGCCGTCGTATGCACCTGGTCCGGCAGGATCAGGCCCGGATACTGCGACAGCGACGAGCCGGCGGCCATGAACTGGCTGTCGGTCATGACGGTGATCTGCAACCCTTCTTCCTGCGCGGTATCGAGCCACGCGGACACGCGAGAATCAGGCAGCGTCAGCGTGTCGGGCACCAACAGGAGAAGCTGGTTGGTGGCCGCCCGAACGCCGCCCGGACTGAATGCGAACGCCAGCGCGAATAGCGCGAACAGTATCCGCAAGAACTTGCCTGACTTTGCCAACATGGTGTGCTCCTCGCTTAAGGAATGGGTGGCGCCACAGCAGCGATGAGCGTGCCGCCAGCTCGGCCCACCTTGCCCGGTAGATGTGTGCGGCTGCCCAGTTCGTCGAGCATCGAACGACGTCGGCCATCGGCGGCCGTGCCGTCGTCTCCGTTGGAAACGAATCGATGCGACGCAGGAAGAGAAGCGAACAACGTGCCATTGGCTCCGAAAGCCCTGTCGTGCTCGCTCGGTGCGTCGCGTGCCATGCGGTGCGGCGAAAAACGCGGCCGAATCGTTTCATCACTGATACGGCGGCGTTTAGCACGAATCGTCGGACGGATTCGTCAGCGAGCCGGGCCAGCTCGCGCAGTAGGTATAGAGCGTGACGAGCAGGCCGATCAGCAGCGGGCCGCCGAGCAGGAAATAGCAGAACGGCAGGAACAGCAGCGAGCCGTGATGGATGACGACCGCGTGCAGCAGCATCACGAACGGCAGCGCGAACACGAAGTAGCCGACCACGAGAAGCGATGCGGCGATCTTCTGAAGCGGCGTGAAATCGAGCGGGTAGTAAAGCGCGGCCATCACCAGCGGAATCAGCGCGATCGCCGCGCCGTGCAGTACGAACATGTCACGCAAATGCAGCATCGGCACGTACGGGAACGCGCCCGGCGCGAGCCAGAAATACGCGCAGATCAGTAGCTGCGTGAAGCTCGCGATACGTAACAGATATGCAACGGGCAACCAGTTCGCACGCCGGAAGAACGACGCGCCGAAGCCGATCGCGCACAGCACCGCAGTCACGGCAAGCTGCGTCCCGCTCGGCATTCGCGCGGCGAGATCGATCGACAGCAGCGGGACGCGCGGCGCATCGGGCGGATAGCCGATCACGATCACGTGCAGCGCCGGATCGATCTCGTGCGCCCCCCACGCCATGACCGCGCGCCAGTAGCGCCACGCGAGCGGCAGGCCAAGCCACAGCAACGCATAGAGCGTCGGGGTCAGCAGCACGATCGATATCAGCCAGCGCTGTGGATGCGGATGGATCCGCAGCGAACGGTCGACGGGAGGACGGACGGGATGCGTCTGCATGGCGCCCGTTCCCGTTACCAGCGATAGAACACGCTCAGCTCGCCGCCGATCCGTGAATAGTAAGGGTTATGGTAGTAGTCGAATTCGACTTGCGTACCCCACTTGCGCGTGAACCAGTAGCGCCATTTCGCGATCACTTCGTGACTGCGGAAATCGGCGATCTGCGAACCGGATCCGGTGACCTGATACGCCTCGCGGCCGAACCCGCCACGCAGCACGATCACGCTTTTCCCGACCTCGCCGTAGGTGACGGCGCCGTAGTATTGCGGCGCCTTCACCGACCCCGGCGAATCGACCGTGTAGTTCGTACCCGCCTCGAAGATCCACTTCGGCAGCGCATACCAGATCACGCCGGCGTGATACAGCTGATCCCGGTGGCCGCTGCGGTTCCATGCATAGCCGGCGCCCAGCGACACGATCAGCGACCGGTTGGACAACAGCTTGCGGTTGATCGAGAGGTCGACGCGCGCGCTCGGCAGGAGCGTCCCGGACGTCGTGCCAGAAAAGCCGATCCCGCCGAACCAGTCCGGTCCCAGGTCCTGCACGTACGTCAGTGCGCCGAGCTGCGTGTTCTCGCCGAAGCGATGCAGTTGCGCCAGCTCGCCGAGTATCGTGCGGCCGCCGTCCTGATAGACGCCGCGCACGTGCACGCCGTACCAGTCGCCATACCCGTGCGTCAGGTGTGCGCTGGACACGCCGAGCGACATCTCGGCATGCGGCTCGCTCGGCGCCTGCACGTGCGCGATCACGGCGTCGGGCAACGGCGGCCGGTTCGTATCGTCAGGCGAGAATTCGGCGAGCGGCGTGCCGTCCGGCAGGCCGTCGGCGGACACGCGCACGAACGTGGGCGCGTCCAGCGTGCGCGGCACGATGACGGGCACGACGGCGTCGGGCGACTGCGCGGGTACCGGCGCGCCGGCATCATCCGGCTGCGCCGCGAGCACCGGGAGCGGGCCGACGGCAACGCCGCACAGCACCGCCAGAGCGGCGACCGGAGCGCGCGAGCCGCGACGGCGGGAACGATCGGACATGGAGGCGCTCCTTAACGGGCTGCGTGGAACCAGCCGCTGCGGCATGCGACGAGGTCGCCGTGCACGCATGCATGGCCGACGACCGAAACGTCGCGCGCACAGGCGCTGACAGGATGACCGGCCACGCCGATGCGCGCGCCGGTCAGGCGCAGCAGGCCGCCGGCCGATACGACGCCGTCGATGCAGCTGCCGCTGGCGAGCAGCACGTCGTCCCGCGCGAACACCGAGCCGTGCAGCAACGCGTGGCGCTCGAGCTCGACGCGATGCGCCTTGACGCCACCGCGCAGCACGCAACCGTCGCCGAGCACCAGCGTGCCGTCCACGACGAGGTTCCCCTGCACGACCGTATGCGCGGGCAGACGCACGTCGCAGGGCAGCAGGTAGCGGCCGTGCACGTAGCGATGCGGCAGCGTCGAGAAGTGGCGGGTCAGCGAGATCGCACGGCGCGGTGCGACGGCCGTATCGTCGGTCGGCACCGTCGGTGCCTTGCCGAACACGATCGGCTCGCCGTACAGGCACGCGAAGCCGCCGGCGCCATGCAGGTATACCGTCCCGCCCACCACGACGCCGCGCAGCACCGCGCTGTCGACATCGATCTGCGGCGCGTGCGCGAGCATGCCGATCGTCGCGCCGGCATGAACGTCGATGCGCTGCTCGGCGAACGCATACGTGGCCCGCGCGCCGCGGTCGAGCGTGATCGCGCGATCCGCGTACAGCACATCCTCGCAATGTTCGTCGTGCACGACGCGGATCTCGTCGTCATGCCGCACCAGGAGCCCGAGCGCGTGCCACGGCGGCATCGCGGACGCATCGGCCGGCCGCGCACCGCCCGCGTGCGCGCGCAGCGCATCGCGCCAGCGCGCGGCGAGCAGCGCCTGGTCGACGAACGGTCCGTCGCCGATCGGCAGTGCCGCCACGTCGCTGCGCCGGATCAGCTCGTGCAGCAACGGCAGGAACGGCAGGCTCAGCACGCCTGCCACCGGCACCATCACATTGAAGGTCGTCATCGTTCACCGCCCCGGTTTCAGTTGCCGGCGAAAACGCTCGGTCTTGTCCCATTTCAGTTCGCGGCGCAACGCGGCGTCGAGCACAAGCCCCCAGAGCGCGGACACCACGGCCGCGATCGTCACGCAAAAGCCGACCACGTTGACCGGCACGAGCCGCAGGCGCGTCGCGCGACCGTCGAGCCGCGCGGCGACGACGATCTCGAAGAACACGCCGAAGTTGCCGAAGGTGCTGAACGCGAACAGCGCGAACAGCGACACGAGCAGGCCGAGCGCCGTCGAGTTGACGCCATTGAGCAGATAAAGCGTGATCGCGGTGCCCCACGCGATCGCGAGCAGCGCGGGCATCAGGAACACGCCGAGCAGCAGCGCGCCGTCCAGCCGGCAGCGCCGCGAGATCAGCGGATTGCGCAACACCGGACCGAGATAGCGCAGCAGCGTCTGGTTGTGCCCCTTCGCCCAGCGCGTCAGTTGCCGCGCGCGCACTGCCCAGCGCTCGGGCACTTCCTCGTAGCATTCGGCGTGATTCAGGTAGACCGTGCGCCAGTCGCTCAGCAGCAGGCGATAGGTCATGTCGGTATCCTCGGCGAGCATGTCGTCGCACCATCCGCCGACCGCATCGAGCGCGCCCTTGCGGATACCGCCGACCGTGCCGCCGTATTGCGGCACCAGGTTCAGGTTGTTGCGCGCCTGCTGGTTGACCTGATAACCGCCCGCGCGCTCGAGATCGAGCAGCCGCGCGAGCAGATTGCTGTCGGCGTTCTGCGGCACGACGCGGCCCATCACCGCGCCGACTTCCGGATCGAAGAACGGCGCGACGAGTTCCTTCAACAGCCCGGGACGCGGCAGATAGTCGGCATCGAACACCACCATGATGTCGCCGCGGATGAAGCGCAGCGCGTCCTTCAGCGCGGCTGCCTTGCCCGGCTTGCCGCTCTCGCGATGAAACGGCTTGATGAGCTCCGGCGCCAGCGCGCGCACCTCGTCGATCAGCGCGCGCGTGTTGTCGGTCGAACGGTCGTTGACCGGAATGATCGTCAGCCGGTCGTGCGGATAGGTCGTCGCGAGCAGCGCCATCAGGCAATCGACGACGACGGCTTCTTCGTTGTGCGCGGCGACGAACACCGTGAGCCGCGGCCATTCGCCGTGGGTCACCGCCCGATAAGGCGCGTGCTGCGGCTTGAACAGACGGTCGAGACTGAACACGTAATGCCGCGCCGCATAGACGCAGGTCAGAAGCGTGAACAGCCACAGGTAGGCGACACAGGGAATCAACAGCACGTCGGGATCGAATGTGGCCTGCGCGGTTCGGGCCGGCGCCGGTTCGAGCCACGAGTCCGCATCGGTCGACGCGCGCACCGCGAGCGGCGCGGCACCGGCATAGGCGGCGCTGCGCTCCGCCGCGCCTGCCGCAGGCATGCCGATGCGCACTGTGTCGGCGAACGGCCGCGATGCGGTGTCATGCACGACCTGGGAGCAGGCCAGCACGATCAACAGCAGGATGCCTTCGACGCAGAGCGACACCGTCCGACGGTTCTTCATGTCCTGCCCCCGTGCCGGCGACGGGCGGCAGCCAGGCGCTTGCGCCCGAGCCGTGAGTCGCGCGGATGACAATGGGAAGCAGCCTTACGTTCGTCGGGCTGGCGCGGGCGTCTTCCGCGCCGGACGAACGTGTCGTGCCGCTTTCCGGATTCGTTGCTTTGGCGTCCCTGTCCGTCTGCTGTCGTTGGAACACGTCGGAACGCGCCTGTCCGTCCAGAACAAGCAAGCGGCGAGCCATCGGCCGCCGCGCCCCGTGCGGCAAGGACCCACGATCAGGCGGCGGGCGCAGCCGGGGCCGCGGCCGAGTGTTTTTGATTCACCGGCGAATCAGCTTTTGGCACGGCATGTGCGGTCGGCATCGCGATCCGTTCGCGTTGCGCGACGAATCGTCTGTTCATCGCACGTATGTCGCCTCGCGCGCTTCGGCTTCGAGACGCGATCCGTCGCGAATCGCCATCGCACGGGCCATGTCCGGAAAACGTCCGCGCCAACGCTGCGGCGCGCGCTGGAAGGCCGTCATGCGTGCATGCCAGCCGCATTCCGGCCGCGCGTTACAGATACGCAACATTTCGCGCCTGTCGGCTCGAGCAGCGCGAGCGATGCGGCACGACGGGCAAATCATTTCTCCGCGACCCGATCCGGACAATCGGCGACATGCCTTTCATTGCCCAGACAAAATTCGCATATCGAAGCGATTCAATGCGCTTCGAACGATGGATGCCGTTCGAGCGGTAGTCGACGCTCGATCCACGCCGCCGTGCTTCGCATGTCGCGACCGCACTGCTCGCGCGAATGGACGCCCGTTTATCTGCATCGCGCCCTTGCGCCGATCCGGCGTCCGTAGCAGTTGTGAAACGTTCCGTAACGAACCGCGCGTGCCGCTCGAATCGGACCCGGACGCAGGGGCCGCTGGTTTGAATATTGCTGTATGGAATGCGGGATCGCCTTTCCGGTGCGCCGGCGTGCAGCGACGCGAATCGTGTGACGGAAGGACGTGGCGATCGACACAATGAGGAACGCTAATGACGTGATTGACGAGATGCAAGGGGACGTCCGTAGTCCGACGAATGCGCGGCGGAGACCGCGCGGACAAGAACGGTGCGCTCGCCCCGCCGCGCCGCTGAATGTCGTGCGGCCGACGCCGGCCGGCGTGGCCGCATGCGGGACGGGACGAGTCGCCTGCAACCAGGCTTGGCGCCAGGTGCCGGGTCTTCCGGCGCGAAGATGCTCAACGAGGATAACGATGAAGAAGATCTTGCTTGTATTCGGGACTCGGCCGGAAGCCATCAAGATGGCGCCGCTCGTTCGCGCGCTGAAGTCGCGCAAGGATGTCGACGCCCGCGTATGCGTGACCGCCCAGCATCGGGAGATGCTGGATCAGGTCCTCACGTTGTTCGACATCAAGCCAGACTACGATCTCAATCTGATGCGCCAGAGCCAGACGCTGACCGACGTGACGACCGGCATTCTTCAGGCGATCGGGATCGTCTTCGACGACTTCCGCCCCGACGTCGTCCTGGTGCACGGCGACACGACGACGACGCTGGCCGTCAGTCTCGCGGCGTTCTACCGCTATCTGCCGGTCGGGCACGTGGAGGCGGGCCTGCGCAGCGGCGATATCTGGTCGCCGTGGCCGGAGGAACTGAATCGCCGCGTGACCGATGCGGTGTCGTCATGGCATTTCGCGCCGACCGGCCAGGCGCGCGACAACCTGTTCAGCGAAGGCGTGCCGGTTGGCGCGGTCGTGATGACGGGCAACACCGTGATCGATGCGCTGCACGACGTCAAACGCATGCTCGACCACGATACCGTGCTCAACGACAAGATCGCCGCGCACTTTCCCTTTCTCGATCCGTCCCGCCGCGTCGTGCTGATCACCGGCCATCGCCGCGAAAGCTTCGGCGAGCCGTTCCGGCATTTCTGCGAGGCGCTCTGCACGCTCGCGAACCGCTATCGCGATGCGCAGTTCGTCTATCCGCTGCACCTGAATCCGAACGTGCGCGAGCCGGCGCGCGCGCTGCTCGGCAGCGTGCCGAACATTTACCTGATCGATCCCCAGGAATATCTTTCATTCGTATTCCTGATGTCGCGCGCGCATTTCATCATCACCGATTCGGGCGGCATTCAGGAGGAAGGGCCCGCGCTCGGCAAGCCGGTGCTCGTCACGCGCGAGACGACCGAGCGGCCCGAGGCGATCCAGGCCGGCACCGCGCGGCTCGTCGGCACGGACCGGGAACGAATCGTCTGGGAGGCGTCGCGGCTGTTCGACAGCGAGAGCGCGTACGAGGAAATGGCGCGCGCGAGCAATCCGTATGGCGACGGCCATGCGAGCGAGCGGATCGTTCACGCGCTGATGCATTCGCCGGGGGCGACCGCGAATGCGACGAGCTTTTCGCTGGGCGCTGCGGAGATGCCGTTCAACGCGCTCACGCTGGGGCTGCAGGCGTTGCGGTCGCCTTGAATCCGGTCGGCGGGCGACAGGCCGACGCCTACCGTCCGCTACCGGACCACGGCATCGGCCATCGATTGCGCCTGCGCGATCAGCCGCGGGTAGATCCGCTGTGACACCACCTGCGTGGCGAAACACGCCTGCCGCGCATCCTCGGGCACGCGCCCCGCGCCGCACGCCAGGATCGGGCGCAGCGTCACGCTCTTCCACTGGATATAAACCCGTTCGCCCTGCCGGACCGACACGGCCAGCGTGTTCGGCCCGTCCGGCACGCCGTCCTGGCTTTCGCCCAGCAGCCACGCCTTCACCACGCCGTCGGCCGGCTGCCGCTTGACGGGCAACTCGGCGAAGCGAAACGCCGCGGCGTCGTCGCCGAATACGTCCGTGTAAAGCGTTTCATTGTCGAGAATCGCGGCCACGTCGTCCGTCGGCTTGATGCCCGCATCCGCCGTGCTCGCCCACGCCTTCAGCAGCGGAACCGTCGTCACGACGAGATTCGTCTTGCCGTCGGCCGACTTGAAGGCCAGCCCGTCCGGCCCCGGCGGCATCCCGTCGACGGGGCCGACGCTCTGCACCGTGCCCGCCGCCTTCGCGGCAAACCCTTTCGCCCGGACCGTGCCGACGAGCCTCGCGAGCCGCGCATTCACGTCGGCCGTGTACTGCTGGTCGACACGCGGTCGATCTTCCGTTCGCGCCGCGGCCTTCTTCCGATACGCAAGATACGAATCTGCCGGCGATGCGATCACCTTCGCCCCAACCGCGCCGAGCACCGCCGCGACCACCACCGCCCCTACCCCGACCTTCAATCTTGAAATGCGCTTCATTTTTATGACGTTGACGAATCCCGCGCCGACAGCAAGAACGTCCGCCGTCATCCCACGGCCGACGTCCCTCAGAAGCGCATCATTCTAACGTCGCGCGCGCTTCATTCATCCACCTTGAATGCCGATACCAGCTGCGTCAGTTCCGCCGCCTGCTGCTTCAGGCTTTCCGCCGCCGCCGCGCTTTCCTCCACCAGCGCCGCATTCTGCTGCGTCATCTGATCGAGCGACTGCACCGCGTCGCCGACCTGGTCGATGCCGGCGCTTTGTTCCAGGCTCGCTTCGGCGATCTCGCTCATCATCGCGCTGACGCCCTGCACCTGCGATACGACGTCGCTCATCACCTTCCCTGCCTCGCTGACGAGCCGCGACCCGGCGTCTACCGTCCCCGCGCTGTGCTCGATCAATGCCTTGATTTCCTTCGCCGCCTGCGCGCTGCGCTGCGCGAGATTGCGCACTTCCGACGCGACGACCGCGAACCCGCGGCCCTGCTCGCCGGCGCGTGCGGCCTCGACCGCCGCGTTCAGCGCGAGGATGTTCGTCTGGAACGAAATGCTGTCAATCATCACGATGATCTCGGAGATGCGCTGCGACGCATCGCTGATCTGCTCCATCGTCGTCACGACTTCGCCTACGACGTGCCCGCCGCGCATCGCCGTATCGGATGCGCCGGTGATCAGCTTCGCGGCCGTCGTCGCGGTTTCGGTGTTGTTGCGCACGACCGCCGTGATTTCCTCCATCGACGAAGCCGTCCGCTCGAGGTTGCTCGACTGCCCTTCGGTCCGTTCGCTGAGGTCTGCATTGCCCGACGCGATCTGCGCGGAGCCGGTTGCGATCGACGCGGACGCCGCGCGAATCCGGTGAACGAGCGTCGACAACGACGACACGAAGCGGTTGAACGCGTCCGACAGCTGGCCGATCTCGTCCTCGCTCTCGACCGTCATCCGGCGCGTCAGGTCGCCCTGGCCGCTCGCGATCTCCGACAGCAGCGTCGCCGCTCGGCGGATCGGCGCGGCGATCGCGCGCCCGACCAGCCAGATCACGACCAGCGCGACGCCGAGGCCCGCGACCGCGGCGACCAGCGCCGCGCTGCGAATCGCACGCGTCACCGGGCCGAGCAGTTCGGCCTGCGGCACTTCGACGACCACGTACGCATTCAGCTCCGGAATGAACGACGTCGCGATGAAGCGCGCACCGCCGTCGCCGTCGTAGCTCAGGTACGCATACGGCTGGCCGGCCAGCAACGTCGACGATGCATCGCCGGGCAGCCCCGGTTCGTCCTTCAGGAAGTGCTTGCCGTCGATCAGCGACGTATCGCGATGCATCATGATCGCGCCGTCGGGCCGCACGAGGTATGCGAACCCGGTATCGCCGATCCGGTACGCGGCGATCCCCTTCGCGAGCGCGTCGACGGACAGGCTCATGCCGGTCGCGCCGACCGGCGTGCCGTCGAGTTCCACGCGGCTGTTGATGAACATCATGTAGCCGCCGGCGGTGACCTCGCGATCCATGTTCACCTCGTAGGTCTTGCCCGATGCGAGGAAGGTCGCGAGCCATCGATCGTTCTCGGTGACCTTCCGCTGCAGGCCGGCCTCGTTGTAGTAGTTGCGGCTCTTCACCGACACCCACTGCACGGACGCCGCCTTCTGCTCGTCCTTCACGTTCCTCGCCAGCTGGATCCAGTTGCGCGTGCCAGCGTCGGGCTCGCCGTCGGCTTCCCATTGCAGCAGGAACGCATCGCGCGCGAGGACGCGCGATGCGGCGATCGGCCCGGCCAACTGCCGCTGCACGTCGGCGCGAATGCCGCTCACGGCCGTCGGCAGCCCTTCGCGGACGACGCGCTCGCGCACGGCATTGCCGATCAGACGGACACTCAACCCGCTCGAGATCGCGACGAACACGAGCAGGCAGCTCGTCATGCTGAGAATCAGCTTGTTCTGAATGGACAGCTTGCGCCAGAAATGCATGGGGAACCCTCGATAACCGCTCGGTCTGAGCCAGCTTGGGTTATCGGCAGGCGTGCGCGGAATCGCATCGCCGGGTTCACATGTTCGTCATGCGAGATCGAATATGTCGTTGACGGGTAACCGTCTCGCGCGCCTGTCGAGGCTCGCACGCTCAATACGCGACGAAGATCGTCACGCGCCGGTTGCGCGCCCGCGCGGCCGCATCGTCGCCCGCGACGAGCGGTTGCGTATCGGCCCGCCCGATCGCGGCGAGCCGGTGCGGGGCGACGCCGCGATCGGCCAGATAGCGCACGACGCTGCCCGCCCGCGCGGACGACAGCTCCCAGTTCGATTCGTATTTCGCATTCGCGATCGGCACGCTGTCGGTGTGCCCTTCGACGAGAATGTCGCCGGTCGCATGTTCGCTCAGCGCCTGCGCGATCTGGCCGAGCACCGGCGTCGCATCGGGCAGCAAGCGTGCATCGCCGACGTTGAACAGAACTTTCGCGTCGATGCCGATCTCGATGCCATGCCGCGCACGCACGAGCGAGATGCGGCCGTTCGACTTCAGCGCGTCGAGCGATGCCAGCCAGGCGGGGGCACGCTCAGGCATCGCTGCGCCGGGCGCGCTGGCGGTCCCGCTGTCGTGCCGTGCAAGCGTCTGGTAGCGCGCATCGAGCGCGTTGTATTTCGCGAGCTGCAGCACGTACAGCGCGAGAAACAGCACCATCAGCGTCGTGATGAGATCCGCGTAGGAAATCAGCCAGCGTCCGGACTGCGTGCCTTCGCCTTCGTCGTCGCGATCGGTGGCGAGCGAGCCCGCCCGCGCGCCGTCAGTTCGAGCGGTCATGTCGAAGCTCCCGGTGCGTCATGCGAGGGACTCCGCCGCGCGGCCGCGCACGTCGCCGGTCAGCCGCGTCTCGATCGTATGCGGCGACTCCTTGCGCGAAATCGCGAGCAGGCCGTCGAGATACAGCTTGCGGAATCGCAACTCGCTGTCGATCTGCGCGCGCAGCTTGCCGTAGAGCGGCAGAAACACGAGGTTCGCGAACGCGAGGCCGTAGAGCGTCGCGATGAACGCGACCGCGATGCCCGGTCCGAGCTGCGCCGGTTCGAGAATATGGCTCGTCACCTGGACCAGCCCGAGCACCGAGCCGAGAATGCCGAACGTCGGCGCATAGCCGCCGGCCTGCTGCCACACGCGCGCGGCCGCGAGCCGGCTGCGCTCGTATGCGTCGAGCTCGCGGTGCAGCGCATCCTCGAGCACGGCGGTCGACACGCCGTTCGCGAGCAGTTCGAGCCCGCGCCGCGCGAACGGATGGATACCGCTCACGTCCATCGATTCGAAGGCGAGCAACCCGTCGAGCTTCGCGCGATCGCCCCACTCCAGCAGGTCGGTCAAGTGCTTGCGGTCGACTTCCTGCGCACGCACGAACGCGAGCCGCAACTGTTTCACCGCATCGAAGAACCGCGCCCACGTGTTCTGGATCATCACCGCGCCGAGCGTACCGCCGAGCACGATCACGAGCGCCTCGAACTGGAACAGCGTCGAAAAATGTCCGCCTTCCAGTGCGAAGCCGAATATGATGGCCGCGCCGCCGAGCAGCACGCCGGCCAGGGTCAACAAATCCATGGGTGTCTCCGTCGGGTTGCGCGTCACGCGTCGGATGAAGCCAGCGGCATGGGTGCCGCACCTGCCGCCGGCGCCTTGGCCGCGCGCACGGCATCGAGCACGCGCCGTTCGATCTCCTCGATCTCGATCGGGTCGAGCTTCAGCTCGCGACGCATCACCCACGACACCTCGTTGCGCCGCGCTTCCGTCATCACGGAGAACAGCTTGTCGGCCACCGCGCGATCGTCGAGGCTCGCGATCAGCTTCGCAAGATCGTACGTATCGAACGCGCTGATCACGTCGAACAGCGTGCGCTGGTCGACCCACACGATATCCTCGAGCGCGCGCACGTCGCCGCCGGCGCGCGGGCTGCGCCGCGAGAAATACGCGACGCCCTTCTGCTCGACGTAACCGAGCACCTTCGACTTGCGGAACGCAAACACCTCGTCGGCGATCTCGCCGTGCGACAGCTTGTTGAGCAGCAGCTTCCGGTCGACGCCGATCAGCGCTTCGAGATCGGCCAGCTCGATCAGTTCCAGCTCGCTGTTGATCGACAGATCGAGATCGTGATCGGCGACCTGCTGCGCGCGATCGACCACGCGCGCGGCATCGAACGTGACGACCTGGCGCGCATCCGATGACGCCGTGTAATCGGCCGCGCCGCCGGCATGGTCCGCCTGCGCGGCTTCGATCGTGACGAGATTGAGCTTCTCCATGCGGCGCAGCATCGCAAGCACGTGCGGGCGCGAATGGCCGGCGATCGCGCGACAGCGGCGAATCACGTCAGCGAGCGGAACCGATGCCTCGCCCGCTTGCGCCTGCATCGGCCGCCGCGACCACGCGTCGTCCGATCCGCGCGTGTCGGCGCCCGCCATCAGCGACAGCACATGCGCATACGACAGCACGCCCGGCATGAAATCCGCGTGCGTATAGGTCGCGAGCTGGTCGTCCTTGCGCTTCACGCGCCGGATCATCGTGCGCACGACATGACGGAGCAGCGCGGACACGTGCTCGATTTCCTCGTCGAGCAGCGTGGCCGGCACGACCGTGAGCTGACAGAACGACAGCGCCTTCGCCGTATGCGCGCGCGGCTCGGAAGCGAGCAACGCGGATTCGCCGAAGAACTCGCCGCGCCCGAGCGTCGCGACGACGACACGCTTGTCTTCGCAGCGCGTCGACAGCTCGACCTTGCCGTCGGCGATCAGAAAGATGACGGGCTCGCCGGCGAAGCCCTCCGAGTAGATGATCTCGCCGGGCGCGGCCGTACGCGTCCAAGATTGCTGACGGTTCAAGTTGGTTCCCCTGCTGCGCTGGTTGTTGCGGACTGCGCGTCGCATGTTGCATGCATGCGATCGACAGTCGTCCCCGTGCCCGTTTAACGTCATCGGCACCAGCATCCTTTAGGGAATTCGTCCTCGTTTCCAGCGAAAATCAACGTAAAACGTTTGCGAGTTGCGCAGTTGCGGCGGCGGTTCGTTTCGATGGACGTGCCGGCGTCCGATTCAACGCACGAAGGTGCGTCGCGCGTCAGAACTCCATGTCCAGTTCGTCGATGTCTTCCTGCTCCGCTTTCGCGGCATCGATCCACTCCGCGACGAACGGATGCGCGAGGACGCGCATGCAGTACTCGGCGATGTCGGGTTCGAGTTTCACGTCGTAGGTCAGGAATCGCGTGACGACCGGCGCGTACATCGCATCGGCGACGCCGATCCGCTCGCCGAACAGCCAGGGGCCGCCGTACGCGCCCAGACAATCGCGCCAGATCGTCACGATGCGCTCGATGTCGTGCTGCGCACGCGACCAGATCCGGAAACCGGGGAAGTGCGCGCGCAGGTTCATCGGCAACGCGGAGCGCAGCGCGCTGAAACCGGAATGCATCTCGCCGCAGATCGACCGGCAATGCGCGCGCGCATGCCGGTCGTCCGGCAACAGCCGCGCCTGCGGCCGGATCTCGTTCAGGTATTCGGCGATCGCGAGCGTGTCCCACACCGTGCTGCCGTCGTGCGTCAGGCACGGCACGAGGATCGACGGCGACAGCAGCAGCAGCTCCGCGCGCGATGCCGCGTCGATCGGCACGCTGACGGTCTCGAACACGAGCCCGCTCAGCCTCGCGAGCAGCCAGCCGCGCATCGACCACGACGAGTAGTTGCGGCTGCTGATGGTCAACGTCGTCCGTCCGGTAGATTCCATGTCGCTCTCCCGCTGATTGCCGTTCGTGCCCCTGCACCGAAAGCGCACGCCGCGCCATGCGAACCGCACCACGCCAGTGCGGCGCGTTCGCCGAAGTGGCGCATCGCCGCCTGGTGCAGAGGCACGGCCGTTACCCCGAACCGCAGCAGCAGCGCGCGGCGTTCGGTCGCCCGGCTGCACGGGGACCGCATGTATCGCCGTGTCCGTCGCCGCATTCGCGAACCGCGTGCAACGCGCGTGCCAGCCGCACGCTGGCACACGGCTTGCCTCGGTCCATGCAACGTGACGCAACGAGCGACGGACATGAACCTGCTTGCCTATCCGTACTACCAATGGTCTGCGGAATGCCTGCGCCCGGCGCGCGCATGGGCGGCAGTCACACGCGCGACGATGTCGCAGTGGCCGGCCGCCACGTCGACGCCGACGGGCCGCATGGTCGACGCGCTGTGCGAACTGCTCGAATGCTGCGCGTTCTCGCACCGGCGCCCGCCGTTCGGCATCGCGTCGGTCGTCGTCGACGGCGAATCGGTGCCGATCGTCGAGGAAGCCACGGCGGCCACGCCGTTCGGCACGCTGCTGCATTTCCGCAAGGCGCGGCCGGTTGCGCGCCAGCCGCGCGTGCTGATCGTTGCGCCGATGTCCGGGCATTTCGCGACGCTGCTGCGTGGTACGGTCGCCACGATGCTGGCCGATCACGACGTGTACATCACCGACTGGCACAACCCGCGCGACATCCCGCTTTCGGCCGGGCGATTCGGCTTCGACGAATACGTCTGGCACGTGATCGATTTCATTCACCAGATCGGCCCGGACGCGCACGTGCTCGCGATCTGCCAGCCGACCGTCGCCGCATTGTCGGCCGTCGCGCTGATGGCCGCCGCCGGCGATCCGACCCAACCCGCGAGCCTGACGCTGATGGCGGGGCCGATCGACTGCCGCGTGAATCCGACGAAAGTCAACGCGCTCGCCACGAGCCGGCCGATCGAATGGTTCGCGCGCAACCTGATCAGTGTCGTGCCGACCGGCTTCGTCGGCGCGCAGCGTTGCGTGTATCCGGGCTTCGTGCAGGTCGGCGCGTTCATTTCGATGAATCCCGACCGCCATGCCGCTTCGTTCGCCGACCTGTACTACGAGCGTGCGAAAGGCGACCCCGCGAAAGCGGACACGCTGCGCCACTTCTACGACGAATACTTCGCGACGGCCGATCTCACCGCGGAGTTCTATCTGGAAACGGTCGAGAAAGTATTCCAGCAATACGCGCTCGCGCGCGGCGAGCTGCTGGTCGGCGACCGGTTGGTGGAACCGGCCGCGATCCACCGCACCGCGCTGCTGACGATCGAGGGCGAGAAGGACGACATCTGCGCCGTGGGCCAGACGATGGCCGCGCAGGAGCTGTGTTCGGGATTGCCGCCGTACCTGAAAACGCACCACGTGCAGACGGGCGTGGGCCACTATGGCGTGTTCAACGGCAGTCGTTGGGAAACGCAAATCTATCCGATCGTGCGTGCGACGATCCATGACAACGAGCCGTACGATCGCACCGCCGATACGGACGGCGGCGCGAGCGGCGCGCACTACGTGACGCTGCGGTCATTGCTCGATGCCCGCGCGGCCGATCACGATGCGGCGGCGACCGCGCCGCAATCCGATCGCGTGCACTGAACCCGCGCGGTACGGCAGCAATCGACGCGGCACATCGGAGTTGAAAACGAAGCGCCCCGCACGGATGGCGGGGCGCGATGCCGGTCAGTGCGCGAGCGGCAACGCTCGCGCATGCCGTCGATATTACGAACAGGCCTTGCCGTGCGATGCGTGGTAGCCCTTCGCCTTCGCATCGGCTTCCGACATGTAGCTGCCGTGCTTCGTCTTGCCGTAGTACTTGTCGGTCGAGCAGTGGTAGACCTTCGTGCTGTCGTTGGCCCAGACCTTGCCCGCGCCGCCGCCGGGCGCCGCTGCCGCGGTCGTCGCGGGCGCGCTCTTCGCCGGTGCCGCGGCCGATGCGGCGGAAGCGGAAGCCGCGGTCGCGGGGGCTGCGGCCGGTGCGCTGGCCGCAGCTGCCGACGATGCGCCGTACCACGTCTTCACGCCCTTGTGACCGGCGCATGCGCCCTTCTTCGACGCGCCCGAGTAGAACGAGCCATCCTTGCACAGCCCGGTCGTGCCGGCCGGCGCGCTGGCCGGAACCTGTGCGAACGCACCGATCGACATGCCCATGCCCGCGACGAGCGCGGCGATCAACATCGTCTTTTTCATAGTCCTCTCCTGATTTGCCTGAATGGGAAAAACGTCCCGACGCGATGCCGGGAATACCGCGCCACGGGTCAACGAACCCAGCGGCACACGCGGTGATGGTGGTGATCGAAATGGCACACGCGGTGCGAATGGGCTTCGGCCAGCGCCGGGACGAGAGCGGCGCAAGCGACTGCCGTCACGGTCAGGATCTTCGCGATGCGGGTCATGACATTCTCCTGGGTAAGCCAGCCGGTGATCCGGCTGTTATCCCCTTAACGCCGGCCACCGATATGCCGTGCACCGCACCCGCTTCGAATTGACGATCTTTGACAGCGTGTAACGAAACGTCACGCGAGGCTGACAAACAACCGTCCGTTATTTCGATTTCCTTACATGGAGAACGCTTCGGATGTCGAATGACCGAAGGAGGGCAACGCGACTAAAGAAGGCCAATAAAAAAAACCGCCCGAAGGCGGTCTTTCCCAGGCACGTGGATGCCTCGCATGCGAAACGACGGCGGCTACGCGCCTGCGTCGCCCCACGGCGTCGGCGCAGGCACTTCGCACGGCCCTTCGACGTCGATCGACTTGAAATCGGCCGGCCCGACGATCTCCAGATACTCCATGTCGGGCGAGTAGTCGAACAGGTAATGCACGATTCCCGGTGCCTGGTGCACGCAGTCGCCGGCGTTCACCAGCGTCTCGCGCTCGCCATACATGAAGCGCGCCCAGCCCTTCAGCATGATCACGATGTGGAACTCGGCCTCGTGACGGTGCCAGCCGGTGCCCGCCGTCGGTGCATGATTCGCCCTGACGAGTTGCGCGACGACCTTGCCGTTCGTCGCGGCCGCAATGCCGAGATCGCGATACAGGAAGAAGTCGCGCAGGCCTTCGCCTTGATACGCGGTGTCCTGCGGCCTCACATGGGAAAACGCGGTAGGGGTCGGCGTGCTCATCGCGGCGCTCCTCGATCGAAAGAGTCATCCGGGACAAGCATTTAGCGTTCCAGGCCGCGGCAGCGTCCGCTTACTTGAGCCGCCCCGACAGGAACTGCCCGAGCCGCTCGCTTTTCGGATTGACGAGAATCTCCCGCGGATCGCCCTCTTCCTCGATCTTCCCCTGGTGCAGGAAGATCACGTGGTTCGACACGTTGCGCGCGAAGCCCATCTCGTGCGTGACGACGACCATCGTGCGGCCTTCCTCGGCGAGCTTCTGCATCACCTTCAGCACTTCGCCGACGAGTTCCGGGTCGAGCGCCGACGTCGGTTCGTCGAACAGCATCACTTCCGGCTCCATCGCGAGCGCACGCGCGATCGCGACGCGCTGCTGCTGGCCGCCCGACAGGTGCGACGGATACATGCCTTCGACGCGCGGCGCGAGGCCGACCTTCTCCAGATACTTGCGCGCCCGCGCGACGGCCTCTTCCTTGCCGATCCCGAGCACGGCCATCGGCGCCTCGATCACGTTCTCGAGCACCGTCATGTGCGCCCACAGGTTGAAGTGCTGGAACACCATCGACAGCTTCGTGCGCATGCGCTGCAGCTGCTTCTGGTCGGCCACGCGCAGCGAGCCGTTGCGGTCGCGCGTGGTCTCGATCGGCTCGCTGCCGATCGTGATCTGCCCCGAGCACGGCTGCTCGAGGAAGTTGATGCAGCGCAGGAACGTGCTCTTGCCGGAGCCGCTCGAGCCGATGATGCTGATCACGTCGCCGGCCTTCGCCTTCATCGACACGCCCTTCAACACCTCGTTGTCGCCGAATTTCTTGTGCAGGTTGTCAACGGTGAGCTTGTACATGCTTGGTCCTTCCTTGCGAATCTTGCGAATGCGTTAATGGCCGCGCGGCGACAGGTACGCGAGCCAGCGCGTCTCGAGCTTGCGGAACGCCCAGATGAGCGCGAACACGACGATGGCATACAGCACGGCCGCGATGCCGTAGGCCTGGAACGACATGTACGTGGCGGAGTTGACGTCGCGCGTGACCTTCAGGATGTCGGGCACGGTCGCGGTGAACGCGAGCGTCGTCGCGTGCAGCATCAGGATCACCTCGTTGCTGTAGCTCGGCAGCGAGCGGCGCAGCGCGGACGGCAGGATGATGCGCGTATAGAGCTTGAAGCGCGACATCCCGTAGGCCATCCCGGCCTCGATCTCGCCGGCCGACGTCGCCTTGATCGCGCCCGCGAAGATCTCGGTCGCATACGCGCATTCGTTCAGCACGAACGCGAGCAGCGTGCAGTTCATCGCGTTGCGGAAGAACGTGTCGAGCAGCACGTGGTTGTGCACGACCTGCAGGCTGTAGATGCCGGTGTAGCACATCAGCAGCTGCACGTAGAGCGGCGTGCCGCGGAACACGTACGTGTAGAGCCACACGGGGCCGGAGATCCAGCGGTTCGACGACGCGCGCGCGATCGCGAGCGGCACGGCCAGCGCGAAGCCGAGCGCGATCGACACGACCAGCAGCCACAGCGTGATCGCGAGGCCGCTGAAGCGGTAGCCGTCGGTGTAGAGATAGCTTTGCCAGTACTGGCTGACGAGTTCGATCACAGTGCAAGCCTCCGGACGCCCGCGGAATAACGCTTCTCGAGGTGGTGCAGCACGACGTTCGACACCGTCGTGATCGCGAGGTAGATCGCGCCCGCCGCGAGCGTGAAGAAGAAGAAATCGAGCGTGCTCTTGCCGGCGTCCTGCGACGCCTTCACGACATCGGCGAGGCCGATGATCGATACCAGCGCCGTGGCCTTCACGAGCACCTGCCAGTTGTTGCCGATGCCCGGCAGCGCGAAGCGCATCATTTGCGGGAACAGGATCCGGTGGAACACGCGCCAGCCGCTCATCCCGTATGCGAAGCCCGCTTCGAGCTGGCCGCGCGGCACCGCGAGGAACGCGCCGCGAAACGTCTCGGTGAAGTACGCGCCGTAGATGAAGCCGAGCGTCACGACGCCGGCCACGAACGGGTCGATGTCGATCTGATCCCAACCGAGCAGGTCGGTCGCGTCGTTCAGCAGGATCTGGATCCCATAGAACAGCAGCAGCATCAGCACGAGATCGGGCACCGCGCGGATCAGCGTCGTGTAGAACGTGCCGACCGACTTGAGCGCGCGGTTGGTCGACAGTTTCGCGCCCGCGCCCGCGAGGCCCAGTATGAGCGACGCGGCGAGCGACAGCACCGCGAGCTTCACGGTCTCGACCGTGCCGGCCCACAACAGCGGGCCAAATCCTTGGAAGATCATATAAGGGATCCAGAACGAAGTGGCTGGATTGTCAATAGCCATTAACCGCGCATCAAACGATATCTGCGCACTACCTGATGCGACTTGCTCATCAAGCCGGACGCATCATGCGAAGCGGGTTGCACGCGGCAACCGACGCGGCGCGCGCCACAGCCGACGCGCGCCGCATGGACGATCAGCCGCCGTAGACGTCGAATGCGAAGTACTTCTTCTCGAGCTTCTTGTACGTGCCGTCCTTGATCATGTCGGCGATCGCGTGGTCGATTTTCGCCTTCAGGTCGGCGTCGTCCTTGCGCATCCCGATGCCCGCGCCGTTGCCGAGCGTCTTCGGATCGTCGATGTCCTTGCCGGCAAATTCGAAGTTCGCGCCGCGCGGCGTCTTCAGGAAGCCGAGGTCGGCCTGCACCGCGTCCTGCAGCGCGGCGTCGAGGCGGCCGGACATCAGGTCCTGGTACACGCCGTCCTGGTTCTGGTAAGGCACGACCTGCACGCCCTTCGGCGCCCAGTAGGCCTTCGCGTAGGTCTCCTGAATCGTGCCCTGCTCGACGCCGACCGACTTGCCCTTCAGCGATTCGGCCGTCGGCTGCAGGTTCGCGCCTTTCTTCGCGACCAGGCGCGTCGGCGTGTTGAACAACTTGTCGGAGAATGCGATCTGCTCGGCGCGCGCCGGCGTCATCGACATCGACGACAGCACGCCGTCGAACTTCTTCGCCTTCAGCGCCGGGATCATCCCGTCGAAGTCGTTCTCGAGCCACACGCATTTCGCCTTCAGCCGTGCGCAGATCTCGTTGCCGAGATCGACGTCGAAGCCGACGACCTTGCCGCTTGCGTCCTTCGATTCGAACGGCGGATAGCTGGCGTCGACGCCGAACCGGATCGTCGACCAATCCTTGGCGTGGGCACCGACCGCGAGGCAGGCAAGGGCAATACTGAGCGCGAGTTTCTTCATGGCGTTCCTGTCTTAGGCGAACTGGGCACGGATCCCGTCGGCGTCGCCGCCGCGAACCCTTCCAACCCGGGAGCCGCCTGTCCGGTGACTCTCGAAGTTGTACATACAACTTTGCCTTTTTCAGGTCACTGCCAGCAATCCGTGTTTATCTCTAATTGTCGGTTGATTGTTTCCATGAGCGAATTTCCCTTATATTTCAATTCGCTACATATTACATGCGGATGAAATCCAGCTTTCTGTGTGGATTCCGTGCGTCGTCGGCGCGCCCGCATTTGTCTATACTTTTCCGTCTATCGAGCTCGCCGACGCGGCGGCCGCGGTCCGTACGGCCACTGCGGGCCTCCGACCGGCGCGCCGGATGCAGGCCGGAATTACCCGAATCCCGGGCCCACAGTCGGGCCCGCGCCGCGTCGAACCCGGTACACTCCGCCCGGACACCGCACGAAGGCCGGCCTGCGACGGCACGCGGCCGCCGTCTCTTGAACAGCAATGCAATGACCACACCGATCTATCAGGAAATCAAGGACTTCATCCTCGCGCGCATTCATGCGGGCGAGTGGGCGGAAGGCGACCAGGTGCCATCGGAGAACGAGCTCGCGCGCGAATTCAACGTCGCGCGGATGACGGTCAACCGCGCGCTGCGCGAGCTGACGGCCGAACAGGTGCTCACGCGCACGCGCGGCTCGGGCACGTACGTCGCGTCGCCGAAATACGAATCGACGCTGGTCGCGATCCGCAGCATCTCGGATGAAGTCGCCGCGCGCGGCCATGCGTATCGTGCGCAGGTGCTGGAGGTCGGCGCGGCCGTCGCCGACGCGAAACTCGCCGACGAGCTGCAGCTCGATACCGGCAGCCCGATCTTCCATTCGCGCGTGCTGCACTTCGAGAACGACACGCCCGTGCAGCTCGAGGAGCGCTGGGTCAACCCGGCCTGCGCGCCCGAATATGCGTTGCAGGACTTCACGACGACGACGCCGAACCAGTACCTGACGCGCGTCGCGCCGCTGCAGCGGGTCGAATACCGCATCGAGGCCGCGATGCCCGATGCGGCAACGCGCCGCCACCTCACGACGGACGAACGCGAGCCGTGCCTGCTGCTGCATCGGCGCACGTGGTCGCAAGGGATGGTCGCGTCGGTGGCCAATCTGTGGCATCCGGGCAGCCGCTACCGGTTCACCGGGCATTTCTGACGCGGGGCGGACGCGTTCAGCGCACGCCGGGGCGCCCCCAGCGCTCGATCGCGCCGACCGCCAGCCGCACCCCGTCTTCCCGCGCGATCCGCGCACCGAGTTCGGCGGCACGCGCTTGCGTGTCGGCTCGCGCCGCGAACGCGATCGCGCGTGCGAGCGCCGCAGCGTCCACACGTCGCCCCGCCACCGGCCCATCGGCCACACCGAGGCGTTGCAGCCGGCTCGCCCAGAAGAACTGATCGCCCGCGAACGGCAGGACGACCGACGGAATCCCCGCCCGCGCGGCCGAATGCGTGGTACCCGATCCGCCGTGATGGATCGCCATCGATACATGCGGAAACAACCAGTCGTGCGGCGTCTCGCCGATCACGCACACGTGCGCCGGCAGCATCGACGCATCGATGCCGCTCCAGCCCGGATGGAACAGCGCGCGCCGGCCGTCGAGCGCCTGCAGCAGCGCGTCGACCATCGCGCCCCGGTCGAACCCGGCCATGCTGCCGAAGCCGATATACACGGGGCGATCGCCCGCATCGAGGAAGCTCGACAGCGCGGGCGGCGGCGTCCACGCCGGCGCGTCGACGCGCCACTGACCGCATGCCAGCACATGCGACGGCCAGTCGGCCGGATCGGCCAGCAGCGCGGGCGACACGCCGTACAGCATCGGATGATCGGTCCATACGCGCCGGCGCGGCGGCAGTCCGCACACGCTGGCGCGCGCCGCATTGGTCGCCTTCCTGAACGCGTGCCACAGCAGCGCGTTCACGAACCTGTGGCTCGCGCGATTCAGCCAGCGCGGCACCTTGCCGGGCGGCAGAAACGGCGACGCGAACGCCGCGGTCGGCGTGATCGGGATCATCCCCGTGCCGATCGCCGGCACGCCGCGATACTCGGCGATCGACAGCCCGACGAACGACGCCAGCCCCGACACCAGGATCGCATCGCAACCGGCCGACGCGACCGCGACTTCGCGCATCCATGCCGCCGTATTCGTATTCGCGATCGCGGCGAGCGCCTTCGACGTGTCGTTGAAACCGCCGCGCCCGCGCACCGCGTCGGACAACGCGCCATCCGGCGCGATCGCCGCGCGGATGTCGCCGGACAGCGGCGCGCAAGGCACGCCGAGCGCGGCGGCCGAACCGAGCGTCGCGGCGTCGGCCAGCAACCGGACCTCATGGCCGGCATCCAGCAGCGCGCGGCCGAGCGCCGCGAGCGGGCGCGTGTCGCCTTCGGTGCCGTAGGTGGCGATGACGAGCTTCATGCGTGGCTCCTCCTGCACGATGCAGGCGAGTGGATTCATAAAAATGCACGTCGTATACTAATGCAATTCGTGCACTTTAAGTCGATACCGAACCATGCCGACGACGACCGACGATCCGGGCCGCCGCGCACGCAAGCGCATCCAGATGCTCGCGCATCTCGCCGACACCGGCGCACGCCTGTTCGATGCGCACGGCTACGATGCCGTGACGATGGAACAGATCGCCGCACAGGCCGATGTCGCGAAACGTACGCTGTACAACCACTTTCCGACGAAGGAGGCCGTGCTCGCGCACTGGCTCGAAGGCGAACTCGCGCGCGACCTCGCGCACCTGCAGCGTGACGTCGCGCGACGGCGGACCTTCGCATCGCGGATCGCCTGCGTGCTCGACGCGTCGGCCGCATGGTGCGAACAGCATCCGGTGTATCTGCTCGCATACCTGCGGCATCGGTTCCTGAGCATCGGCGTGGTGGAAGCGGAAAGCGGGAAGGACGGCGGCGGCGACATCGCGCTCGTGTGGCAGCAACTGATCGCGGCCGGACAGCAGGCGGGCGAACTGAACCCGGCGCTGGCGGCCGACCAGCTCGCCACGTGGTTTCATCACCTCTATCTCGCGGCGATGCTGCGCTGGCTGACCGTGCCGGGGCTGTCGCTGAAGCGGGAATTCCAGTCGGTCGCGAAGCTGTTCGTCGAAGGCGCGCACGCGAAAGCGTGAGCGGTCGCGCAGGCGCCGCCCGGTCAGGAACGTGCGTCCGCGTCGAACGCGCACCGCGCGCGACGACCGTTGAACGCATCGCATGATGCGGAGGGGTTTTTACAACGATCGCACGGACGGGATGCCAAATTTCCCGCGCGGCAGTATGCTGGTGTCGTACGACCGCGCACGATGCCTCGGGCAATCCCTTAGTCCGCACGTCGTCGCGCCGCCGTCGCGACCGCAATCATGCGTTGCAAGGAGGGCTTCTTGATGGCTACCACGCATCAGCACTTCCACCTCGAACTACGGCACGCCACCGCGCCGACGTATTTCATCAGCTACCTGTTTCCCGCCTTGCTGTTCGTCTACGAACTGCTGCGCGTCGGCCAATGGATCCGCGATCACGGGATGCAATTCGCCGCGTACAAGCAGATGGGTTACGAATATCTGCTGATGCTGCTGTTCGTCGGACTGCAGATCGTCGTCGAGGCGATCTTCCTGCTCGGTGCCGCGATGCGCCGCGACAATCGCGACTTCGAACACCGGCTGCCGAACGTGGTTCTCGGCATCGGCTGCTCGATCGCGATTCTCGCGATCGACCTCGCAATCCAGCTGTCGTTCTGAGCCCCGGCGGGCTCGGCCCGCCGGCCGCATCGCACGCCGGCGCGCTGGCGTTCAGGCGAGCGCGTCGCGCAGGAACGTCGCCACGGCCGCGAGAACGTCGTCGGTCCGCTCGCGATGCGGCATGTGTCCGCATCGATCGAGCAGTAGAAACGACGACGGCCCTGCGACGCGCGCGGCGATCCGTTTCGGATGCACGTCGGACCCGTATTCGTCCTGCTCGCCGTGAATCGCGAGCGTCGCGCAACGCACGCGCGGCAGGTCGTCGTCGAGACACCAGTCGCGAAACGCCGGCGACAGCCACGTATCGACCCACGCACGCAGCACCCATTCGGCCTTGTCGCCGTGATAACGCGCGAGCCGGTCGAGCTGGCCGGGCGCGTCGAACTGCTGCGCCGCCTCGCGAATGCCGTCGCGCGTGCGATCCTCGACGAACGCCTGCGCGGAGACCGTCACCAGTGCGCGGCAACGCGCGGGATACGCGGCCGCGCATCCGACGGCCATCCCGCCGCCGACGCTGTGCCCGAACGCCACGAACGCGTCGATGCCGAACCGCTCGAGCAGCGCATGGAATCCGTGGTCGGCCTCGTCGCGCACGAACGTCATGCCGAGTTGCCCCGGATGACGATCGGACCGGCCGAAGCCCAGCCGGTCATATGCGATCACGTCCCGCCCGGTGGCACGCGCGAGTTGCGCGGGGAAGTCGCGCCAAAGCTCGACACAGCCGAGCGAATCGTGCAGCAGCACGATCGGCGCGGCCGGCGCAGGCGCGGCCGGCTCAGGCGCGGCCGGTACCTGCGCGGGCACACCGCGCCAGCGCTTCGCGAAGAGACGCCCTTGCGGCGTCTCGACCCAGGTCTCCTCGGTCACGATTTCAGTCATGTGTGTCGTCGTCTGCATGAAGGCGGCCGCACGCGGGCGGGCCGCATCGAATGCCGACGATGGTGGCCCGGCGACGCGCGCGGCGTCAAGCAAGCCCCCACCGCCCGCACGCTCATTCGGGCTGCGGCGGCAGATACTCCATCTGCGACTCGTCGTACAGCCGGTAGATCAGCGCCTGCATCGCGCGGATGTCCTCCGATTCGTCGAGCATCCGCATGCTCATGATGATCGGCGACACGAGGTTCGGATCGTCGAGCGGCTTGTAGCTGATGTCGTCGCGCTTCAGGCCGTACACGCTGTGCGGCACGACCGACACGCCCTCGCCCATCGCGACGAGTCCGAGCGCGATCTGCAGTTCGCGCGTCTCGTAGATCTTGCGCGGCTGCAACGCGCGATCGTGAAAGGCGGCGAGCACCTGGTCCGCGTAGCTCGGCCGCGGCGCCTTCGGGAAGATGATCAGCGTGTCGTTCACGAGATCGTGCAGCGACAGCACGGGCTTCGCACCGTCGAGCACGTGACCGACCGGCAGCGCGACGATCATCCGCTCCTCGCGCAGCACGACGCGCCGCACGCTCGGATCCTCGTGGCGGATGCGCCCGAACCCGACGTCGATGCGCCCTTCCTTCAGCGCCTTGATCTGATCCATCGTCGACATCTCGTGCAGGCTCAGCTCGACGGCCGGATATTCGCTGCGAAAGCGCCGGATGATCTTCGGCAACATCCCGTACAGCGTCGAGCCGACGAACCCGACCGACATGCTGCGCTCGATCTTGCCGACGCGCTTCGTCATCGATTCGAGTTCGGTGGTCTGCGCGAGCAGCTGCACGGCGTGCGAATAGAAGAACCGCCCCGCGTCGGTCAGCTTCAACGGCCGCGCGTTGCGCTCGAACAGCGGCACGCCGAGCGCCTCCTCGAGCTGCTGGATCTGCCGGCTGAGCGGCGGCTGCGCGATGTGCAGGCGCTCGGCCGCGCGCGTGAAATTCCGCTCCTCGGCAACCGCGACGAAGTAGCGGAGGTGTCTCAACTCCATGTTCGATCCCTCCCGGACCGGCAACGGACGTTCATTCGGCCCCGCGCGCATGCGTGCCGCGCCGGTCGTCCCGTGATCGCCTGATCCCGATGCCATGACGATACCTCAGCCCGCGCCGATACCGGCGCGAGCAGCGCGGTGCCGCCCTGGCGTCCGGCACCGCGCAAAGCAAAACGGGAAGCCGTCAGGCTTCCCGTTGCTTCATCGACGCCGCGTCGCGGCGGCGTCTCGACCGCGCGTCACGCCTCGGTCGCGTACAGCGCATCGCGCTGCGCGTCGCTCAGCGAGTCGAGCGGCACGTCCGGCAGCCGATAGCAGATCATCGCGCCGTACAGCTCGGCCAGGCAGTTGCTGCCGGCATCGAGCGCGTAGCCGTCCTCGCCGTCCGGCGCCGGCGGATACACTTCGCGCCACGCGTTGATCGCGGCTTCGATTCGCACGATGGAAACGGGTCCGGCCTTCCGCTCGGCGGGTGATGCGCTCATGGATTCCTCTGGGTTGCGCGCTCCGCAGGCCGTGCCGGCCGCGGCGGAGCGATGAAAACGCCGGGCGCCGCCGGCCGCCGCGACAGGCGCGCGCCGGATGCCCGATCCGCGCCGCGCTCGTCGCGCAGGCCGGGCCGTGGCCCGGTAGGGTCGGGCAATATAACCGGCTTTGACCCCGTGCAGGGAAAAGCGGACAAAAAAAACGGGAAGCGCGCGGCTTCCCGTTTCGTTGCGCCATCGCGCGGCCGCATGCCGCGCCGGCATCAGCCCACGGTTTCGCGGTTCTCCACGCGCTGCAGCTGCGCGCCGCGGTTCGCGGCGACCCACGGTGCGATCTCCATGTCCTCGTAGCGCACGAAGCGGCTCTTGTTCAGGAACCGGTAGCCGAGCCACACGACGAGGAACAGCGGAATGCCGACGTAGGTCGCGGCCACGCCCGCCCAGTCGATCCGGTTCGCGAGGAACGCCTGATAGTCCTGGCCGAGCGCGATCACGAGACACAGGACGAATGCAAACAGCGGGCCGAACGGAAACCACTTCGACTGGTACGGCAGCTGGTCGAGCGCGTAGCCTTGCGTCACGTAGCCCTTGCGGAACCGGTAGTGGCTGATCGCGATGCCGAGCCACGCGATGAAACCCGTCATCCCCGACGTGTTGAGCAGCCACAGGTACACCGTCTTGTCGCCGTACAACGACGTGAAGAAGCACAGCGCGCCGACGGCGGTCGTCGCATACAGCGCGTTGCGCGGCACGCCGCCCGGCGACAGCTTCGCGAACAGCTTCGGCGCGCGGCCTTCCGTCGCGAGGTTGTAGAGCATCCGCGTCGACGCGTACATGCCCGAGTTGCCGGCCGACAGCACGGCCGTCAGGATCACCGCGTTCATCACGCCGGCCGCGAACGCGAGGCCCGCGTGGCGGAACACGAGCGTGAACGGACTTACGCCGATGTCGGTCACGTCGCTCTTCAGCAGGTTCGGATCGGTATAGGGAATCAGCACGCCGATCACGAAGATCGCCAGCACGTAGAACAGCAGGATGCGCCAGAACACCTGACGCACCGCGCGCGGGATCGTCGTGCGCGGGTTCTCCGATTCGCCGGCCGCGACGCCGATCAGCTCGGTGCCCTGGAACGAGAAGCCGGCGATCATCGCGACGCCCATCAGCGCCGGCAGGCCGCCCGCGAACGGCGCGTCGCCGATCGTCAGGTTGCCCCAGCCGTTGCCCGGCGCGCCTTTCAGAATGCCGAAGATCATCAGCAGGCCGACGCCGATGAACGCAACCACGGTGACGACCTTGATCAGCGCGAACCAGTATTCGGCTTCCCCGAAGCCGCGCACGGTCAGCGCGTTGAGCAGGAACATCACGCCGAGGAACGCGGCGCTCCACCAGACGCCCGGCACGTCCGGGAACCAGTAGTGCATCACGAGCTGCGCGGCGACGAGTTCGACCGCGATCGTCACGGCCCAGTTGTACCAGTAGTTCCAGCCGAGCGCGAAGCCGAAGCCTTCGTCGACGTATTTCGCGCCGTAAGTCGCGAACGAGCCCGACACCGGCATGAACGCGGCCATTTCGCCGAGGCTCGTCATCAGGAAGTAGACCATCAGGCCGATCAGCATGTACGCGACCATCGCGCCGCCGGGGCCGGCTTGCGAGATCGACGCGCCGGACGCGACGAACAGGCCCGTGCCGATCGAGCCGCCGATGGCGATCATCGTCAGATGGCGCGCCTTCAGCGCGCGATGAAGCTTGGGTGGGTTCGCGGACGAACCGGGTTGGTCGGAATTCGGAATTGCGGACATAAACGAGACGAACGTTGAGCGGGCCGGCATCCGGAGCCGGCGCATGCGGGATCGGGGCGCGGCGCGCCGCCTGCGGCGATGCATTCGATGCGGCCCCGATACGCGTTGCGCGCCGGGCGCCTGCGGCGAAGCGCGGATTCTACCTGATTCGCCGCGCGGACAGCTGAGCGCCGGCCGCCCCGCCTCCGCACGCAGACGCAGCAGAATCAACAAGTTGGATGCGGCGCGGCGACGAGACGGCGGCACGGCCGCGGGTGGCGCGGCACAGGTCGTGCCATTCGGTGGCCATCCGCGATGGCGCACCGTGCAATGTGTAATCGCGCCGGCGCAATCGTCGGATCCTGTATTAAACCGACAAATCGAACGGCATTCATCGCCAATAATCAGACAAAATATCGGCCACCCGTGAATTGATTCAAATCAGTTTGGGCACCTGGTTCACGGTAATGACATGTAATCGCTCCAAATCGTGAACGATGCATGCATGTTTTGCATCGCGCGACGAAATTCGGGAATTCGCGAGATAATCCCGATTAATGCGAATTAATCAGTGCGCGGAATCGTCGACGACGCAAATTTCCGCCCCCCGCCCCCGAGGATGAAGCCACACACGCCGCTCGCCAAGCTGCGCGGTCATACCGCGTCGGCCGTGGCACGCATTCTGTCGCCCCGCGGCGTGCTCGTCGCGGGCATCGTGCTGCTGCTGTTCAGTTGGGGGCTCTCGACGTCGCTTTTAATCGAGGCACGCCACGACGCATACGACCATGCGGTCGAAAATGCGCGCAACCTGATGCTGCTGATCGAGCGCGATATTTCCCGCAATATCGAACTGTATGATCTGTCGCTGCAAAACGTCGTCGACGGCCTCGCCGATCCGGAACTGATGGCATTGCCGCCGCACCAGCGTCACCGGCTGCTGTTCGACCGAGCCGCGAGCGGCGCGTATCTCGGCGCCATTTTCGTGATGGATCCGCACGGCAATATCGTGATCGATTCGGCCGCATCGCCGCCGCGGCAAGGCAATTTCGCCGACCGCGAATATTTCGCCGTGCATCGCGACCGGCTCGCACAGGGCCTCTACATCAGCCGGCCCTATGCGTCCCGCCTGCGCGGCGGTGCGCTGACAATTGCGCTCAGCCGACGGATCACGCTGGCCGACGGCCGCTTCGGCGGGATCGTCGTCGGCACGCTCAGCATCGACTACTTCCGCGCGCTGCTCGACGGTCTCGCGGTCGGCAAGCACGGCAGCGCGGCGATCGTCGAGGACAACGGCGTGCTCGTATCCCGCCTGCCGTTCGATGCGCGCGTGGTCGGCCTCGACCTTCACGACTCCCCGCTCTTCATCGAGGCGCAGCGCAGCAGCGAAGGCGCGCTGACCGGCGTCGGCGCGATCGACGGCGTGCGGCGCATCTATGTTTACAAGCATCTCGCGAATCTGCCGCTGATCGTCGACGTCGCGCCCGCCGAGATCGACATCTACGCGTCGTGGCGCCATCGCACGATCTGGACCGCCGTGCTGATGGGCCTGTTTACCGTGTTCATCGCGTGGGGCTCGCTCGCGCTGTCGCGCGAACTCAGGCGCCGGCAGATCGCCGAGTCGAAGCTGTACCGGCTCGCGCACACCGATTCACTGACCGGGCTCGACAACCGCGGCACGTTCGACACGGTGCTCGCGAAGGAAGCGCAGCGCGCGTCGCGCAGCGGCCGCCCGCTGTCGGTGCTGTTCGTCGACGTCGATCATTTCAAGGCGTTCAACGACTATTACGGCCACCTCGCCGGCGACGACGTGCTGCGCCGCGTCGCGCAATCGGCGTCGCACTGCCTGCGGCGCGACAGCGACCACGTCGCGCGCTACGGCGGCGAGGAATTCGTCGTCACGCTGCCCGACACCGATGCGCGGGGCGCGGCGACCGTCGCCGAAGGGATCCGCCGCGCGATCGCCGGGCTCGACATCGCGCACGGCCGCAGCCCGTACGGGCACGTGACGGCGAGCATCGGCGCCGCGACCGCCACAGGCGGGCGCGTCAACGCCGCGACGCTGCTGCGGCAGGCCGACGAGGCGCTGTACCGCGCGAAGTCCGGCGGACGCAATCGCGTGTCGCACGCCGAGGCAAGCACGGCCGACGCGTAACGCGGCCGCCGCCGGGGCACCCGCGCCGCGCCGCCGTGGACAGCCCGCGCGCGTTCGGCTAGCGTTACGTCAGCTGCGCGTGCGGCGCGGCGCCGGCCCGCGCTGGCCGCCCGCGCGTATTCCGGCCACCCCGCCGGCCACCCCCGCACCGTCATGACCGCCCAGCTCCCTGCCCGACTGCCGCCGCTCCTGCGCCACGCCCTCCGTCCCCTGCTGGACCCTTACCGCCGCTACCGGCACGCGAAGCTGATCCATGCGGCGCGCGTCGCGCTCGCGATCCTCGTGTCGATCGCGTTGTCCACCGGGCTGCGCGTGCCGCACGGCGAATGGTCGACGATCACCGTGCTGATCGTCGTCGGCGGGCTGCAGCACCACGGCAACATCCGCAAGAAGGCGGCCGAACGCGCGCTCGGCACGTCGATCGGCGCGCTCGCGGGGCTCGGGTTGATCCTGCTCTACTCCGTCCTGCACGCGCCGCTCGCGATCTACCTGCTGATGGCGATCGCGTGCGGGGTCTGCGCCTATCACGCGATCGGCAAGGCCGGCTACATCGCGCTGCTGTCGGCGATCACGATGGTGATCGTCGCCGGGCACGGCGACAACGAGATCGTCGACGGCCTGTGGCGCGCGGTGAACGTGCTGGCCGGCATCGCGATCGCGCTGGCGTTCTCGTTCGCGCTGCCGCTCTACGCGACCTACTCGTGGCGCTACAAGCTCGCCGACGCGCTGCGCGCGTGCGCGGCCGTGCATACGCGCCTCGCGGGCGACCGCCACGTGAGCGACGACGCGCACCTGAAGGAAATGGCCGCGCTGAGCGCGCTGCTGGTGCAGCTGCGTTCGCTGATGCCGTCGGTGTCGAAGGAATGCGAGATCTCGGTCACGCACCTCGAGGCGATCCAGCGCAGCCTGCGCCTGTGCATCGGCTACCTGGAGATCCTGTCGAGCATGGTCCCGGCCCGCGACGACCTGGCTGCCCGCGAATACATGCGCAGCGACATGAAGGCCGTGAACCGGCGCATCCGCGATACGCTCGTCGGCGCGAGCCGCGCGCTCAAGTTCGGCACGCCGAGCCGGCTCGCGGCCCGCCGCCGGCCGGCCGAGCCGCCGCACGACCTGCCTCCGCCGCAGTTGTCGGGCTACGTGTCGATCACGGCCAAGCTGGCCGGCGAAGTGGATCAGTTGCGCGAGAAACTGCTCGATACCGCGCAGGCGTGGAATATCTGAAGACCGGCGGATGGCGAGAAACGTCGGCAATACTTTCAAATATCTTTCATGAAGACGGACCGGCATCCCGTCCACGGCGACCGTGCCCGTCGGCCGATCCGGCCCCGGAAACCGGGCCTGCGCGCCGCCGCGTTTCCGCCGGTTTCGACAGCCGCCCGCGGCCGGTTCCCGCCGGATTCTCCGGCCGGTTAACCGCCCGCCGGGCCCGCCGCGACAGGCCCGACGACGTATTGGCGCGAAAATCAGGTCTTGCCCCAACTTCCCGGACAGCCGATACTCGCATATTCCGCGAAATACGATCCCACCGGCTTCAATCCACGGTAATTCCTATGAGCACGATTCTCGAAAGCCTCCCGACCGGCCAGAAGGTCGGTATCGCCTTCTCCGGCGGCCTGGACACCAGCGCCGCGCTGCACTGGATGAAACTGAAGGGCGCCGTCCCGTACGCATATACGGCGAACCTCGGCCAGCCCGACGAAGACGATTACGACGCGATCCCGAAACGCGCGATCGAATACGGCGCAGCCGGCGCCCGCCTGATCGACTGCCGCGCGCAGCTCGTCGCCGAAGGCATCGCCGCGCTGCAAAGCGGCGCGTTCCACATCACGACGGCCGGCGTCACGTATTTCAACACGACGCCGATCGGCCGCGCCGTGACGGGCACGATGCTCGTCGCCGCGATGAAGGAAGACGGCGTCAACATCTGGGGCGACGGCAGCACGTACAAGGGCAACGACATCGAGCGCTTCTACCGCTACGGCCTGCTCGTGAACCCGGATCTGAAGATCTACAAGCCGTGGCTCGACCAGACGTTCATCGACGAACTCGGCGGCCGTGCCGAAATGTCCGAATTCATGAACCAGGCCGGCTTCGCATACAAGATGTCGGCCGAGAAGGCGTATTCGACCGACTCGAACCTGCTCGGCGCGACGCACGAGGCGAAGGATCTGGAAAGCCTCGAAAGCGGCATCAAGATCGTGAACCCGATCATGGGCGTCGCGTTCTGGCGCGACGACGTGAAGATCGCCGCCGAGGAAGTGACGGTGCGCTTCGAAGCGGGCCAGCCGGTCGCGCTGAACGGCGTCGAGTTCAAGGACCAGGTCGAGCTGCTGCTCGAGGCGAACCGCATCGGCGGCCGCCACGGCCTCGGCATGAGCGACCAGATCGAGAACCGCATCATCGAGGCGAAGAGCCGCGGCATCTATGAAGCCCCGGGCCTCGCGCTGCTGTACATCGCGTACGAGCGTCTCGTCACCGGCATCCACAACGAAGACACGATCGAGCAGTACCGCGAGAACGGCCGCCGTCTCGGCCGCCTGCTGTACCAGGGCCGCTGGTTCGACCCGCAGGCGATCATGCTGCGCGAAACGGCACAGCGCTGGGTCGCGCGCGCGATCACCGGCGAAGTGAAGATCGAACTGCGCCGCGGCAACGACTACTCGATCCTGAGCACGAAGTCGCCGAACCTCACGTATCAGCCGGAACGCCTGTCGATGGAGAAGGTGGCATCGACGTTCTCGCCGCGCGACCGGATCGGCCAGCTGACGATGCGCAACCTCGACATCACCGATACGCGCGACAAGCTGCGCGTGTATTCGCAAGTCGGCCTGCTGACGCCGGGCGAGGCTTCGGCGCTGCCGCAGATCAAGAGCGACAGCGGCGAGTAAGCAAGCCGTTTTCGTGAGCAGCCGGGCGGCATGAACACCGCCCGGCTGCGTGCAGCACTTCCTTCCCTCCCCCCTTCAAGCACGGCCGGATCGCGAACACGCATCGCGACGATCCTGCCGTCGCGTCATGGTCATTTCGATGCCGTGGCCGTCCCGGTCGCGGTCGCGGTCGCGGTCGTCGTCATCGTCGTGGAAGCAGTCGCCGGCGCCGGCGTGCGGGCCAGATCCTGACCGATCGTGTCCACGACCGACTTCTCGCACGACTTGATCCCTTCCACCGACTTGTCGAAATTCTTCTCGAGATCGCTGAAGCTGCCGTACGTATAAGCGAAATCGCTGTCGATGTGGACGCTGTTCGACTTGATGTCGTAGCCGCATGCGAACGTCTTGTAATAGATGTCCTGCTTCGTCTTCGCGTCGAGAATGCGCGCGCGGACGACCACCCACGGAATGTAATCGGGCTCGGTCGGCGGCGAGATATAGCCGAACGACGTGAACCAGACGTTCATGACGGCATCCGCGTCGGTCTGGATCGCGGAGTAGTCGTCCGACTTGCCGTCGTCGCTGAGCTTCACTTTCTGGCCGTCCAGCTTCACGACCTGATAGCCGTTGCTGGTGAGGCGGCCGGTGACGCCGTCCACGATGTCCGGTGCGAACACGATCTTGCCGGCCGCCACGTGATCCGTGTAGGTGCTCGAATGGCTCGCATTGACGGCGGCTTGCGCGAGCGCGCCGATCAGGCCGAACCCGCCCGCCGCGCCGCCGAGATTGACGACCGCGACACGCTTCGGCTCGTTGACCTCGAGGATCGCGATCGAATGCAGCTTCTGACGTGCTTCGGGTTTCATGTCGGTGTTCGGCAACGTGACGCAGCCGGAAAGCAGCGTCACGAGCAGGCCGCAAGCGAACAGGGTGGCTTTGGATGAGTTCTTCATGAGGTGTGTGGCTTTTTGTTGTTGACGGAACGTTTTCGCCGGGCCGTCGCACGTGGCGCGTCCAGGTGCTGCGTGCGAGTCGGCCGTACGCTTATTGTTTGATGACCTGACCGCAGGCGATGAAGCTGTAACCGGCCGCTCGCGGCACGTACGGGATCGAGCACTGGAAGCCGTGGGTTCCCGTGATCGACATGAACATGATTGCGGCGCGTCCAGACAGCGGAACGCCTGCCGGCAGTTGTCGTGCGGCTTGGTAATACTTTGGTGCGCTACCGAGAAAGGGTAACGGCGGGGCTTGATGTTTCTTTAGGGCGCGCTATCGAACAATTTTTCTAATCATTTCGATATTACAAACAGGTTTCTGCACGCGCGTTCCATGCGGCTCGTCGTCTTCGTATCGGGCGCGGTATGAACGCCGGCCCGTGCGCCCGAGTGTCTCTACGGCCGCACGGCTCCCGCGCACGGGATCCTGATGCGCGCCGAATGGGATATCCGCGACTATCTTGCGGACGGGCGCCTCGTCGTCGTGCTGCCGGATTACGAGACGCCGAGCGCGGACATCTATGCGGTGTATGCGCAGCGGCATCAGATGTCCGCGCGGATACGGGCGTTCGTGGATTTTCTGGCGGGGGAGCTGGGCGACTGAAGGCCGGTGGGCGGCGCAAGCATCGGTGCCCGAAACGCTGATATTCTGGCGAATCGACCGCTGAACGATCGGAATATTTGCGCCGCCGCGTCATCCCCCGCCGCTGCGCCAACCTTGCCGGAGCCGCCATGTTCGACCTGACCACGCTGACCACCTTCACCGCTGTCGTCCTGGGTCTGTTCCTGATTCCCGGCCCCGCCGTGCTGCTCGTGCTGAGCCGCACCGTGCAGGGCGGCCGCAAGACCGGCATCCTGACCGGGCTCGGCGTCGCAAGCGGCGACTTCGTGCACACGCTGTTCGCGGCGGTCGGGCTGTCGGCGCTGCTGATGACGTCGGCGCTCGCGTTCAACGTCGTGAAGCTGGTCGGCGCCGCGTACCTGATCTACCTCGGCGTGCGTGCGCTGCTCGACAGGCCGTCCGATCCGTCGCTGCCGAAAGTGTCGCCCGTCACACCGTTGAAGGCGTACCTGCAGGCGATTCCCGCCGAAGTGCTGAACCCGAAGACCGCGCTGTTCTTCCTCGCGTTCATGCCGCAATTCGTGCATCCGGAACGCGGCTCGACGTTCGTGCAGTTCGCGGTGCTCGGGCTGATCTTCGTCGTGCTCAGCTCGCTCTACACGACGCTGATCGCGTGCTCGATCCGCCCGCTCGGCCGCCTCGTGAAGCGGCTTGCGTGGCTCACGCGCTGGCAGGGGAAGATCATCGGTTCGATCTTCATCGCGCTCGGGCTGCGCGTCGCGGTCCAGCAACGCTGACGCGCGCGTTTCGCATGACGTCCGACGCGGCAACCGCCGGCGAAATCCTCTATACCGACCCGCGCCTCGTCGCGGTCTACGACCGGTTCAACGCAGGCGATCGCGACTTCGCGTTCTACGCATCGCGCATCGGCGCCACGCGGCAACGGATTCTCGATCTCGGCTGCGGCACCGGCACGTTCGCGCGCCGGCTTGCGGCGGCCGGGCACGACGTCGTCGCGATCGATCCCGCGCCCGCGATGATCGACCATGCGCGACACCAGCCTGGCGCCGGCGCGGTCGGCTGGCTCGCGTGCGATCTCGGCGGCCTGCCGCCCGGCGCGCCGTTCGATGCCGTCGTGATGACCGGACACGCATTCCAGTGCCTGCTGACCGACGCGGACATCGACGCGACGCTGCGCGGCGTGCGGCGCGTGCTGGCCGACGGCGGCCGCTTCCTGTTCGACACCCGCAACCCGCGTATCGAGCCGTGGCGTGACTGGACGCCGCAGGCGTCCGCGTCCCGCATCGATTCGCCCGAGTTCGGCAGCGTCGAGCTGCACCATGCGGTCACCGCGGTCGAGGGCCCGATCGTGTCGTTCGACACGGTCTACCACTTTCAGCGCGACAATACGCGGATGAAGAACGCGAGCCGGCTGCGCTTCATCGCGCAGCCCGACCTGCGGGCGCGCGTGGCGGCCGCCGGCTTCACGTCGGCGGAATGGTGCGGCGACTGGCACGGCGCGCCGTTCGACGACGCGGCCAGCGCGGAGATCATTGCAATCTGCCACGCGTGAGCGGATGAATGCCGCGCCGGACGCGAATAGTGGAATGAAGGGTGAAGCAAATGAGTAGCGACGAATTCCAGGTGATGGAATTGTCGAACGGCAAACCGGTGAAGATGTGGACGCAAGGCGTCGCGGTCGAGGACGATGCGCGCGCGCAGTTGCGCAACACCGCGCAGATGCCGTTCATCTTCAGGCACGTCGCGGTGATGCCGGACGTCCACCTCGGCAAGGGCTCGACGATCGGCAGCGTGATTCCGACGAAAGGCGCGATCATTCCGGCCGCGGTCGGCGTCGATATCGGCTGCGGGATGATGGCGGCGCGCACGACGCTCACGGCAGCAGACCTGCCGGACTCGCTCGGCGGGCTGCGCGGCGCGATCGAACGCGCGGTGCCGCACGGCCGCGTGCCGGGGCGCCGCGATCCCGGAGCATGGGGCGATCGCATGCCGCCTGCCGTGACCGAGTCTTGGAAGTCGCTGCTGCCGGGCTTTCAGCGGATCGTCGACAAGTATCCGAAGCTGGAGAAGACGAATCACCGTGCGCATCTGGGTACGCTCGGCACGGGCAACCATTTCATCGAGGTGTGCATCGACGAGGCCGGAAGCGTGTGGTTCATGCTGCACAGCGGCTCGCGCGGCGTCGGCAACGCGATCGGCAGCCTGTTCATCGAGCTCGCGCAGGCCGACATGCGGCAGCACATCGCGAACCTGCCGGATCGCAATCTGGCGTATTTCACCGAGGGCAGCCGCCACTTCGACGATTACGTCGAAGCGGTCGGCTGGGCGCAGGACTACGCGCGCCGCAACCGGCAGGCGATGATGGATGCGGTGATCGGCGCGGCGCGCGGCGTGATCGCGAAACCGTTCGCGCTCGACGAGCACGCGGTGAACTGCCACCACAACTACGTGCAGCGCGAACGTCACTTCGGCGAGGACGTGCTCGTGACCCGCAAGGGCGCGGTGTCCGCGCAGAAGGGGCAGCTCGGGATCATTCCGGGCTCGATGGGCGCGAAGAGCTTCATCGTGCGCGGGCTCGGCAATCCGGAGAGTTTCTGTTCGTGCAGCCACGGCGCCGGACGCTCGATGAGCCGAACCGAGGCGAAGCGCCGCTTCACGGTCGACGACCAGTTGAGCGCGACGCGCGGTGTCGAATGCCGGAAGGACGCGGGTGTCATCGACGAGATCCCGATGGCCTATAAGGACATCGACGCGGTGATGGCGGCGCAGCGCAGCCTCGTCGAAGTGGTGCACACGCTGCGTCAGGTGGTCTGCGTGAAAGGATAGCGCGGCGCGCGCAATGAAAGTCAATGGCCGCGACCGTATCGCGCGGCCCGCCGACGATCGCGCTGACGCATCGCCGTCACGTCACGCGCCGACGATCGAGATCGAAAACCCGTCCCAGCCGCCGAGCGTGCCGACTTCGAGAATGCTCCGTGCGCCGCGAATCGTCGCCAGCAGTTGCATCAGCTTGCCCTGGTTCGGCGCGACGTTGATCGCGGGCAGCCCGGCCGCGTCGCTCGCCGCAAGCGCGGCGGCCCCATAAGCAACCAACCATTCGTTCTAAAGGCGGCAGCGCACCTGCTCCTATAATCGCTCGACCATGACAACAACAGACGGAGCACCCATGACCGATCAGGCCACTTCGAACTGGCGACTCGAAACCATCGCCGTGCACGGCGGCTATCGCCCCGACCCGACCACGCGCGCGGTCGCGGTGCCGATCTACCAGACCGTTGCGTACGCATTCGACGACACGCAGCACGGCGCGGACCTGTTCGACCTGAAGGTCCAGGGCAACATCTACACGCGAATCATGAACCCGACGACGGACGTGCTCGAGCAGCGGATCGCCGCGCTCGAGGGCGGCATCGGCGCGCTCGCGCTGGCGTCGGGCCAGGCGGCCGTCACGTACGCGATCCAGACGATCGCCGAAGCCGGCGACAACATCGTGTCCGCCAGTTCGCTGTACGGCGGCACCTACAACCTGTTCGCGCATACGCTGCCGCAATACGGCATCACGACGCGCTTCGCCGATCCGCGCGACCCGGCGTCGTTCGAGCCGCTGATCGACGCACGCACGAAGGCGATCTTCGCGGAATCGGTCGGCAATCCGCTCGGCAACGTGACCGACATCGCCGCGCTCGCGGAAGTCGCGCATCGTCACGGGATCCCGCTGATCGTCGACAACACGGTGCCGTCGCCGTATCTGCTTCGCCCGTTCGAACACGGCGCGGATATCGTCGTGCACTCGCTGACGAAGTATCTCGGCGGCCACGGCACGAGCCTCGGCGGCGCGATCGTCGATTCGGGCAAGTTCCCGTGGGCGCAGCACGCGGACCGCTTCAAGCGGCTCAACGAGCCCGACGTCAGCTATCACGGCGTCGTGTACACCGAAGCATTCGGGCCGGCCGCCTATATCGGGCGCGCGCGGGTCGTGCCGCTGCGCAACATGGGCGCGGCGATCTCGCCGTTCAACGCGTTCCAGATCCTGCAGGGCATCGAGACGCTCGCGCTGCGCGTCGAGCGCATCAGCGACAACGCGCTGAAAATCGCGCAGCATCTCGCGCGCCACGAACACGTCGAGTGGGTGAACTACGCAGGGCTGCCCGATCACCCGGATCATCCGCTCGTCGCGCGCTACCTGTCGGGCCGCGCGCCCGGCATCCTGACGTTCGGCGTGAAGGGCGGCCGCGACGGCGGCGCGAAGTTCCAGGACGCGCTGAAGCTGTTCACGCGGCTCGTCAACATCGGCGACACCAAATCGCTCGCGACGCATCCGGCCTCGACGACGCACCGCCAACTGTCGCCGGCCGAACTCGCGAAGGCCGGCGTGAAGGAGGAAACGGTGCGGCTGTCGATCGGCATCGAGCACATCGACGACCTGCTCGCCGATCTCGACCAGGCGCTCGCGCAGCTGTGACCCGAAGCGGGCGTGCCGACACGCCCGCTTCGAATGTCTTGACCTTGAAGCGGCTTCAAGGTGTTCAATCCCCGGTTGATGCTCCACCGCCGAGGCCCACATGACACCGACCGCGAAGCTCGCGCTGCTCACGTTACCGCCGCTGCTGGCGGCTTGCTTCGGCGCCCTCGCCGCCGCATGGCGCGCACCGGGCCCGAAAACGTCGAGCGTCATCCAGCATTTCACCGGCGGCATCGTGTTCGCGGCGGCCGCGCTCGAACTGCTGCCGCAGGATCGCGCGCACGCGCTGTTTCCGGTCGTCGTCGGCTTCGTGCTCGGCCTCGCGCTGATGCTCGCGATCCGCGCGCTGTCCGGCGCGGTCGAAACGCGCTTCGAGGACGCGCGGCTGCCGGTCAGCATGATCATCGTCACCGCGATCGATCTCGTCGTCGACGGTCTCGTCCTCGGCATCGCGTTCTCCGCGAGCGACGAAAGCGGCATCATCCTGACCGTCGCGCTGACGCTCGAGGTGCTGTTCCTCGCGCTGTCGGTCAGTGCGGCGCTGGCTTCGGCAGGTGTCGGCCGCCTGCTCGCGATCGTCGTGCCCGTTGCGCTGGCCGCGTTGCTGAGCATCGCGGCCGTCGTCGGCAATGCGGTGTTCGCGGGGCTGCCGGCGAATCTCTACGCAGCGCTGCTCGGGCTCGGCACGGTCGCGCTGCTCTACCTCGTCACCGAGGAACTGCTGGTCGAGGCGCACGAAGTGCCGGAGACGCCATTTGCAACCGCCGCGTTCTTCATCGGCTTCATCGTGTTCTTCCTGATCGAAGGTTCGGTGAAGGCCGGCTGAAACGCGAGCATCACCACGTCGTCGCGGCGGTCGGATACGTCTCGACGATGCGTGTGCCGTTGACAGGCGTCACGCCTTCGTTGCGCAATGCGGCCCACAGGTCGATCGCGTGTTCGCGCGACTTGCGGCTGCCGTCGTCGGTCAGCACGTTCAGCGCGATCATTTCGTCGCGCGTGGTCAGTTGCAGTTGCTCCTTCAATTTGCGCGACTGATGCGACGCGGTACGCACCTCGCGAAGCATGATCTGCTGCTCGGCGAGCGGCGCCGGCACGGCGCCCGCCTCGGCGGGCAGGAACGTGAGCCGCCCGTTCCCGACTTCGCATTGCCCGCGCGTGAACGTCGCGCTCCACGCCCCCGCCGGCACGGCCGCGAATTCGCAGCGCATCCGTTCGCTCGCGCGGCGGCCGACGTCGTGTTCCGGCGCATGCGACAGCGCGCGCTCCGGCCAGCCGGCCGCCGTCGCGGCTGTCGCCGTCAGGCACGCAGTCAGTGCGATCGCTTTCATCATGTTGCGCATCGTCCGTTCCTCCTCGAAAAAAAATCAACGCACTGCCAGGCCGTTGTCATGCGCATCGATGACCGGCGCGGATTCGCCGCGATGCACCGTCGCGCGATGGATTTCCTGATTGCGGGCGATGGTGGCCGGGCTCGGCGGATAGTCGTGCTTCGGACTCGGGATCACGCCGTCGTGACGGGCGCGCAGCAGCTCCTGGCGCACTTCCTGCCGAGTCTTGGACTGCGCGGTGGCCGACTGCGAGAAAGCGGCGATCGACAGCGCGGCAACGGCGATCGAAATCAGGGGTCGTCGAATGTTCATGAGCTTCGCTCCTTGTCCGGAATGGGTAACGTGAGTTCCAAGATTGATCCGGCGGCGGTGCGCGATCATGAACACGGGATGACGATTTCGTCATCGCACGCCCCGCCCTGAATCGCAGTGCGAAGCAAATCGACGAGATGCTGCGACTCACATGACGCGCGGATGACATTTTTCTCATTTGTCCCTCACCGTCGCGATTCGAACGGTTCCCAGAATCGCTTGCACGTTCGCCATATTCGTCGCCCGCAAGCGGAACGCGCGGCGACACGATCGACGGACGCACGAAACGATCAACTCGAACCTCAGGGACCCAACATGAACACTCCAGCTCGGCTCGTCATGCTGTCCGGTGCGCTGCTCACGACCGCCCACGCGGTTCACGCGTCGGAAGTCAGCCTCTACGGCCTGTTCGATACGTCGCTGACGTATGTATGGAACGCCAATGCAGACGGCAAGAATCTCGTCGGCCTGGGCAACGGCAACCTGCTCGGGAACCGCTTCGGCGTGAAAGGCGCGGAAGACCTCGGCGGCGGGCTGAAGGCGATCTTCACGCTGGAGAACGGCTTCAATCCGAATACCGGCGCGCTCGGGCAAGGCAACCGAATGTTCGGCCGGCAAGCGTTCGTCGGTCTCGACAGCTTGCGCTGGGGCACGCTGACGATCGGCCGCCAGTACGACGCGCTTGCCGATGTCGCATGGCCGATTACCGGCGATTTCTACTTCGGCAGCGTGTATGCGACGCCCGGCGACGTCGACAACTACGACACGTCGTCGCGAACCGACAACGCGGTGAAGTACACGTCCCCCGTGATCGCCGGGTTCCAGTTCGTCGGTATGGTTGCGCTCGGCGGCGTGGCCGGCAAGACGAGCGCGGGACAAACCTGGTCGGCCGGACTTTCGTACAGCAACGGCCCGATCGATGTCGCGGGCGGCTATTACTACGCTGCCAACAAGTCGCCGCTTGCCGACGGTATCCGGACCGGCTGGAACGGCACCTCCGACGGCACGTTCGACGGATCGCTGGTCAACGGCGGCTACATCTCCGCGAAGTCGATCGGCATTGCACGCGGCGCGTTGCGCTACAGCTTCGCGCCCTTCGCGGTCGGCATCGACTACAGCAACGCGCAGTACAAGGCCGATGCGATGTCGGCGTTTCGCAACACGCAGAAATACGATACCGTGCGCGGCTTCTTCAACTATCAGGCGAGCGCGAGCCTGCTCGTCGGCGTCGGCTACAGCTACACGAAAGCCCACGGCGATACGCGCGCGACCTACCATCAGGTGTCAGCCGGCGCGGACTACGTGCTGTCGAAACGCACCGATCTCTATGCGGTCGGCGCGTGGCAACGCGCGAACGGCGAGCAACGCACGCTCGACGGCGGCACGCAGACGGCGCAGGCGTCGATCGGATCCTACGGCTACGGCGGCACGCGCACGCAAGGGATCGTCAATCTCGGGCTGCGCCATCGCTTCTGATCGGGGCAGCGGCAACGCGCGAGCACGCGCATGACGAAAATTTCATCTTCCGATCAGGTTCGCGATGCATCGTGTCGCTACCATCGAATGCGTGACGGGCGATGCCCGTTGCAATCCACGCAAGCGGATCGCTGTCGCACGGCACGATCACGCGTTCGGCCCGGACACTGTGAGTGCCGGGCTTTTTTTTCGTCAGTATGACGGATCAAGGCGTGACGTTGCGCTTCGGGAACAGGCACGGGTGCGTCTTCACGTGGAAGTTCGGATTGCCGCAGCGATGTCCCGCATAGTCGATCTGCTCGCCGGGCGTCAGGCCGGCGGGCACCGCATTGCGCGCGGCCTTCGGTGCGGACGATCCGACCGTTCCTGCATCGTGACGGGACGAAGCGCAACCGGCGACCAACGGGGCAATCAGAAACGCTAGCAACGACAGGCGAATGGCGGGACGATCCACTGTTTGGTCCGGAATGAAAGTCAAAACGAAGCCGGCCGCCTTCCATGCCGGTGCGGCGAACGGCGCGCATTCCGACGACACCATCGGCCGTCGGCAAGCGACATGCTCCGCTTTCCGTTCATCGCACGCATGACCCGAACATGACGATTACGTCATGTCGGCCAGGGCCCGCACGTTGGATACGCCGCCGCGCAATCTGACGGATTTTTCATCTGCCGATCACGGTCACGCTCGACTGCTTTCGCATACTGGCTCCATGGATCGCCACCCGGCGGCCTCATCAAGGAGAGCTCCATGAAAACGGTAAAACTCGCTGCCCTGTTCGCCACCGCGACCCTGTCGCTCGGCATCGCCACGCAAGCCGCATTCGCGCAAACGCAAACACAAATGCAGGGCAAGACCCGCGCGGAAGTCATCAACGAACTGAAGCAGGCGCAGCACGACGGCGTGGTGCCGACGAGCAAGACCCAGTACCCGCCGACCGGCGAGATCGTCGCGCGCAACAAGGAGCTTCACGGGATTTCGGTGCATGCCGGCGAGAAGGCGCCGCAGCCCGACAATCACGACAGCCTCGCGACCCGCTGATGCCGGTCAGGCGCGGGCGCTGCCGCGCGATCGCGGGCAGCGTGCCGCGCGCCGCCGTATCGCGGCGAACGCGCGGCCGTGCCGGCGTGCGATCTCAAGCATGGGCCGCCGGCATCGTCTTCGGCGCACCCGGCGGCCGCTGCGGAAAGCGCAGCCAGAATGTCGTGCGCCGGCCGGGAACGCTGTCGACGCCGCATTCGCCGCCATGGTTGTCCATGATCGACCGGACGATCGCGAGGCCGAGGCCCGTCCCCGACGCCGAATTGTGCCGCGACGGATCGACGCGATAGAAGCGCTCGAAAATCCGCGCGACGTGCTGCGCATCGATGCCCGGCCCCGTATCCGATACGGCGATCGTCGTCGCGCCAGCCTGTTCCGAACAATCGATCGTCACGACACTGCCGCGCGGCGCATACGCCAGCGCATTGGACAGCAGGTTGCTCAACGCGCGCTGATACAGCGTGAGATCCGCGTCGACCCATGCGTAGCCGTCGACCTTCACCGACACACCCGCGTCCTCCGCGAGCGGCTCGTAGTAGCCGGCGACTCGCGAAGCCTCCTCGGCCGCATCGAGCCGCCGCACGTCGATCGACGTGCCGGCCTGCTCCGAGCGCGCGAGGAACAGCATGTCCTCGATCATCCTCGACAGCCGCTGATACTCGTCGATGCTCGACTCGATCACGCTGCGATATTCGTCCGCGCCGCGCGGCTGCGACAGCACGACCTGCGCGGCCGCCTGCAGGTTCGTGAGCGGCGTGCGCATGTCGTGCGCGAGATTCGACGAGAACTGGCTCAACCGCGTAAACGATTCGTTCAGGCGCGCGAGCATCCCGTTGAACGCATGCTCCAGTTCCTTCAGTTCGCCTGACGTTTCGAGTTCCGGCAGCGGATGGGCCAGGCGGCTCGTCGACATCTGCTCGGCCCGCGCCGCGAAGCGCCGCAGCGGGCTCAGCCCGAGCGCCGCGATGCCGTATGCGATCGCGGTCGCCAGCACGACGCCGAACACCTCGATCACGACGATCGTATAGGCATGCGTGCGCAGCAGCAGCACGTCGGCGCTGCGATCGTACTGCACCGCGACGCGCACGACGGGCGCGCCCGCGCCGGCGAGCGGCACGGTCATCACCAGATACTGGTGCCGTACGCCGGGCGGCGCGACGAATACCGGAATACGGCCCGCGTCCGTCGACAGCAGCGGCGCGTAGGTCCGGAATCCCGGCGTGCCGACGATGCGCGTGCCGGCCGCATCGTAGATCGCCAGGTCCATGTTCGGATGCCCATGCAACTGGTCGATCCAGATATCGGGGTTGCGCGCGACGTCGGCCGTCGAACGCGCTTCCGCCAGGTGCGTGCCCAGCGCGGTCGAAATGCCGGCCATCTGCTCGGCCGCCGTCGTCTCGATGCGATTGCTCAACGCCTCGTACAGCGCGACGCCGCTCGAGGCGAGGATCACCGACGTCGACAGGATGATCAGCGCGGTCAGGCGTCCGCGCAGCGTGCGCGGCAGCAGGCGCGCGATCATTTGGCCGCGCCGTCGCGCACTTCGAGCACGTAGCCCATCCCGCGCACGGTGTGGATCAGCTTCGGTTCGTAGGCGTCGTCGATCTTCGAGCGCAGTCGCCGGATCGCGGAATCCACGACGTTCGTATCGCTGTTGAAGTTCATGTCCCACACCTGCGACGCGATCGTCGCGCGCGGCAGGATCTCGCCTTCGCGACGCATCAGCAGCCACAGCAACGCGAATTCCTTCGCGGTCAGCAGGATCGTGTCGCGCTGCCGCGTGGCCTTGCGGCGCGTCAGGTCGAGTTCGAGATCGGCCACGCGCAGCGTGTTCGAATCGCGCGGCTGGCCGCGCCGCAAAATCGACTTGATGCGCGCGGTGAGTTCGACGAAGTCGAACGGCTTGGCCAGGTAATCATCGGCGCCGAGTTCGAGGCCCTTCACGCGATCGCCGACGTCGTCGCGCGCGGTGAGGAACAGCACGGGCGTCGACTTGCTGCGACGCAGGTTCTGCAGCAACGTCCAGCCGTCCTGCCCCGGCAGCATCACGTCGAGCACGAGCAGATCGTACTCTTCGGTCTCGGCCTGGTGCTGGCCCGTGATGCCGTCCTCCACCCAGTCGACGACATAGCCGGCTTCGGTCAGGCCCTTGCGCAGATAGGCGCCGGTTTTCGGTTCATCCTCGACAATCAGAATTCGCATCACGCATTACCCTTGAAGAAACCCAGCCGGCGCAGCACGCCCGCGCCGAACCCGCCGCGCAATACCGCGCGCCACGACACCGCGTGGCTCACGCGGTACAGCACCGGCAGCACCAGCAGCGTCAGCGCCGTGGACGACAGGATACCGCCGATCACGACCGTCGCGAGCGGGCGCTGCACCTCGGCGCCGGTGCCGGTCGCGAATGCCATCGGCAGGAAGCCCAGCGACGCGACGAGCGCGGTCATCAGCACGGGCCGCAGCCGCGTGAGCGCGCCTTCACGCACGGCCGCGTCGAGCGGCATCCCGTCGTCGCGCAGGTTGCGGATGAACGAGATCATCACGAGACCGTTGAGCACCGCGACGCCGGACAGCGCGATGAAGCCGACCGCCGCGGTGATCGACAGCGGAATCCCGCGCAACCACAGCGACACCACGCCGCCGCTCAGCGCGAACGGAATGCCGGTGAAGACCAGCAGCCCGTCCTTCACGTTGTTGAACATCACGAACAGCAGCACGAACACCATGAACAGCGCGAGCGGCACGACGAGCTTCAGCCGCTCGCTCGCGCTCTGCAACTGCTCGAACTGGCCGCCCCACGACACCCAGTAGCCGGCCGGCACGCGCACATCCTGCTGCAATTGCTCGCGCGCATCGGCGACGAACGAGCCGACGTCGCGGCCGCGCACGTTCGCGCTGACGACGACGCGCCGCTTGCCGTCCTCGCGGCTGATCTGGTTCGGGCCGGGCGCGACCTCGATCGTCGCGAGTTCCGCGAGCGGCACGTACGGCGCCTGCGCGAGCGGCGCGCTGGCACCCGCGGCCGGCGCCGGCAGCGCGATCGGCAGACGCTTGATCGCCTCGATGTCGGAGCGCAGTTCGTCCGGCAGCCGCACGACAATGTCGAAGCGGCGATCGCCCTGGAACAGCGTCCCCGCCTTCTGCCCGCCGACGGCCGCGGCCACCGTATCCTGCAGGTCGGCGACCGTCACGCCGTACCGCGCGAGCTTGTCGCGGTCGAGGTTGACGGTCAGCACGGGCAGGCCGGTGGTCTGCTCGACCTTCACTTCGGATGCGCCCGGCACCTTCTGCAACGCGGCCGCGATCTGCTCGCCGGTCTGGTTCAGCACGGTCATGTCGTCGCCGAAGATCTTCACCGCGACGTCGCTGCGCACGCCCGAGATCAGCTCGTTGAAGCGCAGCTGGATCGGCTGCGAGAACTCGTACGCGTTGCCCGGCAGTTCCGCGAGCGCCGCCTCGATCTCGCGCACGAGCTGATCGCGCGGCTTGTTCGGATCGGGCCACTTGTCGGGCGACTTCAGCATGATGTAGCCGTCCGACAGGTTCGGTGGCATCGGATCGGCCGCGATCTCAGCCGTGCCGGTGCGCGCGAACACGCGCTCGATTTCCGGGAAGCGCGCCTTCAGCGTCTTCTCGATCGCCTTCTGCATCTCGACCGATTGCGACAGGCTCGTGCCGGGAATGCGCAGCGCGGCGACCGCGAGATCGCCCTCGTTCAGGCTCGGGATGAACTCGCTGCCGAGCCGCGTCGCGAGCCCGAGCGTGACCAGCACGATCGCGCCAGCGCCGAGCATCACGCGCGCGGGGCGCGACATGAACGCGGCGAGCACGGGTTCGTATGCACGCCGCGCCCAGCCCATCAGCCGGTTTTCCTTTTCCTCGACGCGCTCGCCGATGAACAGCGCGACCGCTGCCGGAATGAACGTGACGGTCAGCACCATCGCCGCCGCGAGCGCCATCACCACGGTGACGGCCATCGGATGGAACATCTTCCCTTCGACGCCGGTGAGCGCGAAGATCGGCAGGTACACGACCATGATGATCAGTTGCCCGAAGATCAGCGCGCGGCGCGCCTCCTGCGACGCGCCGAATACTTCCGCGAAGCGCTCGTCGCGCGTCAGCGGCCGGCCTGCGACGGCCTGTGCATGCGCAAGCCGTCGCACGCAGTTCTCGACGATCACGACCGCGCCGTCGACGATGATCCCGAAGTCGAGCGCGCCGAGGCTCATCAGGTTCGCGCTGACCTTCGCGTTGACCATCCCGGTGAACGTCATCAGCATCGACAGCGGGATCACGAGCGCGGTGATCAGCGCCGCGCGGATGTTGCCGAGAAACAGGAACAGCACCGCGATCACGAGGATCGCGCCCTCGAGCAGGTTTTTCTTCACCGTCGCGACGGCCTTCTCGACGAGCACGGTGCGGTCGTAGACGGGAATCGCCTTCACGCCGGCCGGCAGCGTGCGGTTCACGTCCGCCATCTTCGCGGCGACGGCTTTCGCGACCGAGCGGCTGTTCTCGCCCATCAGCATGAACACCGTGCCGAGCACGACCTCCTCGCCGTTCGACGTCGCGGCGCCGGTGCGCAACTCGCGGCCGATGTCGACCTGGCCGACCTCCTTCATCCGCACCGGCACGCCGCCGACGTTGGTCAGCACGATGTTCGCGATGTCGTCGACGGTGCGCGCCTGGCCCGGCACGCGCACCAGGTACTGCTCGCCGCGCTTCTCGATGTAGCCCGCGCCGACGTTGTCGTTGTTGCGTTCGAGCGCGCGCACGACGTCGGCGAGCGTCAGCCCGTACGACATCAGCTTCGCCGGGTTCGGCGCGACGCGGTATTCCTTCACGTAGCCGCCGATCGAATTCACCTCGGTCACGCCGCGCACGTTTCGCAGTTGCGGCCGGACGACCCAGTCCTGCAGCTCGCGCAGGTCGGCCGCCGTGTAGCGCGTGCCGTCGGGCTTGCGCGCAGCCGCGTCGGCCTCGACGGTCCACAGGTAGATCTCGCCGAGGCCGGTCGACGTCGGCCCCATCGCGGGCGCGATGCCGGCGGGCAGCTTGTCCTTCGCTTCCTGGATGCGCTCGTTGACGAGCTGCCGCGCAAAGTAGATGTCGGTCCCGTCCTTGAAGATCACAGTGACCTGCGACAGACCGTAGCGCGAAATCGAACGCGTCTGCTCCAGGCCTGGCAGGCCGGCCATCACGGTCTCGACCGGATACGTGATGCGCTGCTCGGCCTCCAGCGGCGAGTAACCGGGCGCGGCCGTGTTGATCTGGACCTGCACGTTCGTGATGTCGGGCACCGCGTCGATCGGCAGCTTCTGGTAGCTGAACACACCCAGCGCGGCCACTGCCGCGATCGCCAGCATCACGAGCCAGCGGTGCGCGATCGCAAAGCGGATCAGGCGCTCAAACATGGCGGGATTCCTCGAAGCGGGGAACGTCCACTGCGTGGGCCTTCGATACGTGACGCTCATTCATGTTCCGCGCTCCCCTTGCCGAGCTCGGCCTTCAGCACGAAGCTGTTCGCGGCCACATATTCCTGGCCCGGCTTGAGCCCCTTCAGCACTTCGGTCGCACGGTCGTCGCGCCGCCCCGTCTCGACGGCCTGTGCGACGAAGCCCTTCGGCGAGCGCACGAATACCGACGGCACGCCGTCGACGTCCTGCAGCGCGTCGCTCGTGACGGCGAGCGGCACGGCCTGCTTGCCCGCGTCGACCGACACGTTCACGAACATCCCCGGCCGCCACACGCCGTCCGGATTCGGCAGCACGACGCGCGCGGGCGCGGTGCGCGTCTGTTCGCCGAGCAGCGAGCCGACGTAAGCGATCGGGCCGCTCGAGCGCGATTCGAACGCGGTCGCGCTGACCGTCGCGTCGCGGCCGACGCGCACGTCGTTCAGCCGCTGTGCGGGCACGGCCATCTCGGCCCACACCGTCGACAGGTCGGAGATCACGAACATGCTCGCGTCTGCGGCGATCGCTTCGCCGGGCGTCGCATGCTTCTCGACGATCGTGCCCGCGAACGGCGCGCGCAACTCGTAGCGGTTCAGCGCGCCCGCGCCGGCCGGCGCGTTCAGCGCGGCCAGTTTCTGCCGCGCATTCTGCACGGCGATCTCGGCCTCGCGCAACTGAACCTGCGCCTGCTGGTAGTCCTGTTCCGCAGAGATGCGCTCCTGCCACAGCGTGCGTTCGCGTTCATAGGTCGCGCGCGCGCCCGACAACCGGCGTTCGGCGGTCAGCAGTTCGCTGCGACGGTCCGCGAGATCGGTGCTCGCGATCACGGCCAGCACCTGCCCCTTCGCGATGTTCTGTCCGAGCGACACCGACACCTGTTCGACGATGCCGGCCACGCGCGGCACGACGTGCGCGGTGCGATCCTCGTTGAATTTGATCTCGCCCGGCAGCTGGAACGGCGTGGCGATCTGCGCGGGGCCGGCCTTCGCGAGCACGATCTTCGACGTCTTCAACTGCTCATCGGTGAGCGCGATCGCGCCGTCCGCACGGGCGAACGGAAACGACGCGGCCTCGTTGCCCGCCTTGACGTCGATCGTCGCGTCGAATACGTGCGGCTTCGCGATCGATTGCGCCGACACGAACTTCTGGCCCGCCGCGTCGAATCGCATCGGTTCGTGCGAGCGGTCGTACCGCACCAGCGTGCCGGACACGGCAACGCCCTTGGTCGCAGGCTTGCCGTCGACGAACGGATAGACGACGAGCCGCGCGTCGCCGGGCTTTTCCGTCATCACGATCTCGACGGACAATGTGCCGCGCGTGAGCACGACGCCGCCGTGCGAGCCGGTGCCGACGCCGTCGGCCGCCTGCGCGGCTTCGGTTCCCGCGGGCACGGACGCGCCGCCTCGCGTGACGGCGAGCGCGCCGAGCACGATCCCGACGCCGCCGAGCACGGCCGCCGCAATGATGAAGATTCTGCTGCGTGACATGATGATCCTTCAGGTAAGAAGCGCGGCTATTGCGCGACGGCCGCGAGCGGCGTGCCGACGAGCCGGCCGATGTCGGCGCGGGCCGCATGCGCGTCGGCGAGCGCCCGCACGTATTGCGATTGCCCCTGGAACAGCGTGCGCTGCGCGTCGAGCACGTCGAGGAAGCTGAACTTGCCGAGCTCGTAGCCGCGCGACATCGCATCGAGCGCGAGCCGCGCGCCGGGCAGGATGTCGCTCTTCAGCCGCCGCGCTTCCTGCGCGGCCGCGTCGAAATTCGCGTACGCCTGCGTGAGTTCGAGCCGCAGCCGCGTGCGCTCGCGGTCGAGATCGGCATTCGCGCGCTCGGCCTTGTGCGTCGCTTCGAGCAGCGCGCCCCGGTTCGTGTCGAACAGCGGAATCGGAATCGACACGCCGACCACCGCCTGGTTGTCGGGCACGCCGCCCGTCGTCACCCGCTTCATGCCCGCGCTGACCGTCACGTCGGGAATGCGCCGCGCGCGTTCGAGCGACACGGCCGCGTTCGAGCGCAGCATCTGCGCGCGCGCGACGCGGGCGAGCGGCGCGTCGTCGAGCTGCGCGGTCAGCGCGGACAACGGCTCGACCGCAGGCACCGTTTCGAGATCGCCGAGCGCGACGCGGCGGTCGCCGCGCGCTTCACCCATCACCGCATTCAGCTTCTCGCGCGCGACGTCGACACGGCCGCGCGCGGTCGCCACCTCGATCTGGACGCCGGCCGCCGCCACCTGCGCCTTGGTCGCCTCGACCGGCGACACCTTGCCGGCCTGCGCGCGGCGGCCCGCGAGGTCAGCCGAGCGCGCGGCGATCGCGGCCGACTCTTCGGTAACCTGAAGTTGCCGCTGCACGGCAAGCAATCCGTAGAACGCCGCGATCACATCGGCGCGCACGGCGGCGCCCTGCTCGTCGAGCGACGCATTCGCGGCCTCGCGGCCGTATGACGCGACATCGAGCCGCGCGCGGCGCTTGCCCCCAAGTTCGATGGTCTGGTTGATCAGCGCAGTCGACGTGCGCTCCGCACGGCTGAAGCCTTCCTGCAGGAACGACACTTCCGGATTGGGACGCGCGCCGGCCTGCATCAGCGCGCCGGCCGATGCGTCGACGTCCGCGCGCGCGCCGCGCAACGCCGGGTTGTTGCGGGCCGCTGCCGCGAGCGCGTCGGACAGCGTTAGCGATGGGGAAAAAGCGGCGTCGGACGGCGGTGCAACAGCGGAAGCCGTCGAGGCCAAGGCCGGGGCCGCGACCTGCAGTGATTGCGCATGGGCCGTCGCGGCCGTCGCGAAGACGACGGCCACGGCGAGGGTGAGCTTGAGCATGTTCGGTTCTGCGATAACGGTTCGCACCGATGCTACGGATCGGGTGCAGTGCGAACATGAGCCGAAGATGACATTTCCGTCATGTTGGATGCGACGGCGTGCGGACGTGCGGCGTCCTGAGCGAGCAGAGTCCGCTTCGTGGATCGGATGATTTCAGTGAATGTGCGGTGCGATCGCCGCACGGAAGGAAAATGGCTTTGCCGGCTCGACGACGTCCGGCACGCAGCTTTACACGCTGCCCCGCTTCGCGCGCCGGCGTTGCACCAGCCAGTCGAGCAGTTGTCGTCCGTCGCGTTCGCCGAACCAGCGTGCGTGCCCCAGCAAGTAGCCGTCGTACGCGACGTCGACGATCGCCGGGGCCTCGATGATGCAACCGAAATACGCGACTTCCGACAGCGCGAACTCCGTATGCACGATCGGCAGCATCGCGACCAGCGCCGCATACGCGTCGTCGCTCAACGGTTCGAGCGATTCGTAGCCGTCGAGCAGCGCATCGATGTGCGCGTATTCGATGCGGCGCGCATCGGCCGGCGCCATCCAGTCGATCGTATTGCGCTCGATCGCCAGCGCGACGTCCATCACCGCACACGTGCGATCGGACAGGCCGAAGTCGAGCACGGTGCGCACCTGTGCGCCGGGGCCGGCGTTGGTCCACAGCAGGTTCGACGCATGCCAGTCGCCGTGCGTCCACAGCGGCGGCAGCGCAGGCAGCAGCGGCACGAGGTGCGCGTGATACGGGCCGATCGTATCCGCTACATCGCCACGCCAGTCGCGCGTGCCGAGCGCACGCACCAGCAGCGGCTGCGCATCGACCCAGCGTTCGAGCGCCCCCGCCAGATCGGTGGACGACAGTACGCGAAAACTCGACAACAGCGTGCGCACGGGCCGCGCCGGCGCATCGTATCCGGCCGATGCGCGATGCAGTTCGGCCAGCGCGCGGCCGGCCGCGTAGGCATGCGAAGGATCCGTGAACGGCTGCCACGACATCACGCCGCGATACGCGTCGACGCCGGGCGCGACCACGTGCACTTCATAGGTCCAGTCGCCGGATGCGATCGCGGTCCCGCCGTCGCGACCGGCGAGCACATCGGCGACCGGAACATCGCGTGCACGCAGATGCGCGATGAAGCGATGCTCTTCCTCGAGTCCGGCGACATCACGCAGGCTCACGTGATGACGCTTGACGAACAGCGTGCGCTCGTCTGTCGTGTGCACCAGCACGGCCGCCGAGAACGGCCGCGGGCTGTGCCACGTGAGCCGCGCCGGCACGCCGACGCCGTCGATCCGCGCCAGCACGCCCGCGACTTCGTCGTGCGTCATCAGCGGCCAGTCGCGTTCGGCCTGCTCGCCGTCGACGCCGAATTGCGGCGGTGCGACGTCCCACGCGTCGGCGGCGTCACGCGACGCAGGCGCGTTCGGCTCGAGAGGGAATGTCATGAACGACGCAGCTCCATAGTTGAATCGGCCCGTGAATCAGCCCGCCGGGCTCGCCGTCGCGCGCAGCGCGTCGGCCGTGCGGCTCCAGTCGCGCCAGCCGATGACGGCGAGCGCGATGAACAGCGCATAGAGTCCGGCCGTCAGATACAGTTCCTTGAACACGAACATCCCGACGTACACGACGTTCACGACGATCCACAACCCCCACGACGCGATGTAGCGCCGCGCGGTCCAGTATTGCGCGACGAGGCTGAATGCGGTCAGCGACGCATCGACGAACGGCAGCGCCGCGTCGGTCCAGCGCGCCATCATCCCGCCGAGCAGCGCGCTGCCGACGACGGCAGCGACCAGGTCGGGCAGCATCTGCCGCGGCCGCATGCCGGTGACGGGCGCGACATCGCCTGCCGGCGCCGCGCCGCCGCCCGCCTCCAGCGTACGCTGCGCGATCCAGCGGCGCCAGCCGTACACCTGCAGCACAGCGAACGCGCCCTGCAGCAGCATGTCGGAATACAGCTTCGCGTCGAAGAAGATCCAGCCGTACAGCGCGACCGACGCGAGCCCGACCGGCCAGCACAGCATGCGCCGTTTCGCGGTCAGCCAGATCGCGAGCGCGCTGACGATCACGCCGGCGATTTCGAGTGGGGACATCGTCTGTGCTCTCCTGGGTGGCTGCCGGGGCCGCGCATCACGCGGCCGGATCCGGGCGATCAGAAATCATAGGTCAACGATACGCGGGCGGTGCGCGGCGCGCCCGGGAACAGGTACGCGTCGCCCTGCTGCTCGCCCGCGTCGCGCCAGTAGAACTTGTTGAACAGGTTGTCCACCGACACGCGCAGCACCGTGCGATGGCCCGCGATCTTCGTCGTATAGCGCGCGCCGAGATTGAACACGAACCACGACGGCACGCGCGCGGTGCCTTCCTCGTTCGCATTGCGCGCGGCGCTGTACTCGACGCCGCCGAGCACGTTCAGACCGGCGACGCCCGGCACCGCGTAGTCCGCATACAGCGATGCGCGCAGCGCCGGCACGTTGATGATCTGATGCCCTTCATAGGCCGGCGAACCCGAATCGTACGCGCGTGCGCGAATCGCCGTGACGCTGGCCGTCAGTCCGAGCCGCTCGGTCACGCGCCCGGCCGCACCGAGTTCGATCCCCTGGTGGCGCTGCGTGCCGCGCTGCACGAACGTATAGCTCGTGCCCGACGCATCGGGGTCGGCGAACTGGAACGGCTTGCTGATCGAGAACACGGCGGCCGTGAGGCTCAGCCGGTCGAGCCAGTCGTATTTCGCGCCGAGTTCGAACTGATGCGATTCGACCGGCGGCAGGAACGCATACGCGTTGGTCGTGCGCACCGGCGCCTGGTCGCCGAGCGACAGCGCCTTGCTGTACGACGCGTACAGCGACAGCACGTTCACCGGCTTGTAGACGAGCGCGACCTGCGGCAAGAACACCGAGCGGTCGGTGTGCGTCGCGTCGCCGTCGAGGCTGTTCCAGCTGCGCTGGCGCAACAGCACTTCCTTGCCGCCCGCGAGCACCTGCCAGTGCTCGCCGATGCTGATGCGGTCGAGCCCGAACACGCCGTACTGCCACGAGTCGAGCTGCGGATACGACGGCCCGGCCGTGTTCGGCGACGGCGCGAACGCGATGTCGGGCCCGTAGATGTTTTCGCTGCCCACGTAGTCGTACACGGCGTTCGCCATGTGCACGACGCGGCGCTGCACGCTCACGCCGAGCGTCAGCTCGTGGCGCAGCGGGCCTGTCGCGAACCTGCCCGTCGTCACCGCGCGCAGGTCGTCGTTGCGGCGGTATTCGCCGGGGCTGCGGAAATCGTACACGTCGTAGTCGCCGTTCGCGCCGAAGAAGAACTGCGACGTCGTGCCGGCCGCGCAGCTCGGCGCATACGAGCAGCCGTACGCGAACGCGCTGTTGTCGTCGATCATCGTGCGGCTGCGGCCCGCGGCGATGTAGGCCTTCCAGTCGTCGTTGAACTGGTAGTCGAAGCGCGCGTTCAGGTTCAGCGCGTCGGTCGTCACCGGCTTCGCCCACGGCTGCGTGCCGAGCGCCTTCGACGTCGTGTTGACGGACGGCACGACGGTGCCGCCGAGCAGCTGGTAGCCGGGCGCGGAGCGCTGGATCCACTGCTGGAATTCCGCGTTCAGCTGCAGGCTCGCGCGCGGGCTGATGTCCCAGTCGGCGGCGATCGAGCCGAACGTGCGTCGCCCGTTGGTGCCGTCGATGTACGAATGCATGTTCTCCTTCGCGGCATTGATCCGGAAGCCGAACTGATTGTCGGGGCCGAAGCGGCGGCCGAGATCGACGGCCGCCGACGTCGAGCCGCGGCTGTCGACGCCGGTCGTCACGCTCGCGACGTTCGCCGAGCGCTTCGTCACGAAGTTGATCACGCCGCCCGGCGCAACCACGCCGCTGTCGATGCCGGCCAGTCCCTTCAGGATCTCGACACGCTCCTTGTTCTCGAGCGGCACGTTCTGCTCACCGGACACCGTCAGCCCGTCGATCCGGATTGCGCTCGCGAGATCGACCGGAAAGCCGCGGATCGCGAAGCCTTCGAAGTAGCCGACCGGCGCATAGTCGTTGACGACCGACGCGTCGTTGCGCACCACGTCGCTCAGGCGCTTCGCCTGCTGGTCGTCGATCAGCGCCCGCGTGACGACGTTGACGGAGGCCGGCGTGTCGCGCAGCGGCACGTCGTCGAGCCCCGCGACCGACGCCTCGCGCACGCGAAACGAGCCGCCGCGCTCGCCGCTGACCGTGATTGTCGGGAGCGTCGCGGCCCCGGCCGCATCAGCATCGGATGCCGGCGCGTCGCCCTGTGCCGCGACGGCATGCGCCGCGAAAAGCGTGATGCCGAGACCGACGCCAAGCCCGACCTTCGCGCGCCGCCGCCGTGCGGGCGCCGCTGTTGTTCTATTCACCGTCATTGTTCTGGATGGAAAACTCGCCACTCGACCCTGTCGAAACACTCGAAACGCGTTATGCAGCCGCGAAGCGCGACCTCGCGCAAGAACCCGCGGCGGCCCAGCGGACGCCGGGCACGAACGTCGATACGATATTCATCAGACGAATCGGACGATCGGGCAGCATGCGTGCCGATCGATCGGGAAAGCGCAGGATGGGACATCGGATGACGGTGACGCGCCGCGTACCGACGCAGCCGCCGACCGGTTCGTCGGGGGCGTGTCGGGCGGCCGGCTGCATCGCGCGCGGCTTGTCATGCGGGGGGACGCTTCGAACGCCCCGTTACGGGCGCGACGTACTTGCGCGCGCCGTTCGCTGGAACGGCGGCATGCCCGTCGCGCGCGACATCGCGGCGCGGCGCGCATTTTACCCCGGGCGGGGCTGACTGCCCTGGAATCGGGCAAATCGGGGGCGAGGAAGGCGAGAACGGAAACCGCGCGATCCATGCGGCACGGCGACGGCGCCGAGGTGCGCGTGACTGGCGTCGTGCGCGGGCACCTCGATGGCCGGCACGGTCACGTGCCGGTCACGCGGCCGGAGACCGGAGCGGGAACGTTCGCCCGCTCGTGATTCGGCGGTCGGTCAGAACCCCTGCATCGTCGCGGTCGGATCGACGACCAGGTGCACCACGCCGTAGATCACCGCGCCGACCAGCACCGCGAGCACGATCGCCACGAACGGCAGCAACGTGTAGTTGACGTTCGCGAGATCGGCGGCGTGCGCCTTGCTGTTGCGTACGCCGAAGAAACTCCACAGGACCAGCTTGATCATGCCGAGCAGTTTCATGGTTGTGCTCCTTTTATCGAATCGGTTGACGCTATCGTCGACCCGACCGGCATCCGAAAAAAGCAGCAGTTGCGCGCGCTTTTCGCGCAGCAGGCCATCTGCGGCGGCATGTCGCATGGTGCGTTCAGCGCTCGAGCACGAGCGGTGCCACGGCCCCTTCGGCAGGCTGCGCGACGCACAGCAGCACGCAGCCGGGTTCGACCGGCGCATCGCGCGACTGCACGTAATCGACCGCACCGGACAGCATGCGCGTCGCGCACGTGCCGCACGATCCCGACCGGCACTCGGACGGCACCGCCACGCCCTGGCCTTCGGCGAATTCGAGCAATGTACCGTCGGCGGGTGTCCAGGCAGCTTCGCTGCCCGTGCGCTGGAATACGACGGGCACGCTCGCCACTGGCGGCGCTGCTGCCGCTCGCGTCGCACTGCGCACGACGCTCGACGGCCCAAACGCCTCGAAGCGGATACGCTCGTCCGGCACGTTCAGCGCGCGCAACCCGTCGTACAAATCGCGCATGAACGCGGACGGCCCGCAGAGGTAGAAATCGTAGTCGTCGAACGGCAGGATGCGCTTCAGTTGCGCGATGTCGATGCGGCCCGGTCGCGCCGCGCCGTCGCGCTGCGGCCGGCTGTCGAACCAGTGCAGCGACACGCGTGCGTCCGCGTCGGCGATGCGCATCAGTTCCGCCGCAAACGGTCGGTCGGCCGTGTCGCGCGCGCCGTGCACGAACACGATGCGACGCGACGCCTTGTCGTCGGCCAGCGCGCGACGCAGCATCGCGATCATCGGCGTGATGCCGATGCCGGCCGACACCAGCACGGCCGGGCGCGGGCTCGCGACGTCGAACGTGAAGCGGCCGCGCGGCATCTGCGCGTCGAGCGTCATGCCTGCCTGAGCATGATCGTGCAGCCACGCCGACACGCGTCCTTCGCGCTTCACGGTGATCCGGTAACGCGGCGCGCCCGGTGCATCGGACAGCGTGTAGCTGCGGATCGTCGGCGCATCGCTGCCCGGCAGCGCGACGCGCAGCGTCAGGTGCTGCCCGGCTTCGTACGTCGGCAACGCGTCGCCATCGGCCGCTTCGAAATGAAACGAGCGGATCGCGCGCGCTTCGTCGACGATCTTCGCGATGCGCAGTGGGCGCCATGCGGGAGCCGATGCGGTTACCGACAAAGGTGCCGATGCGAGTGCGGACGGCACCGGCCCACCCGCCGCAACCGCGCCCGCCGCCATCGCCGCGAACTGCGGCGCCCGCTCGACCGCCGACCACCTGAACGGCAGCACCGCGCGCATGCGCCGCACTTCCCGCACATGAAACCGCACGACCCGCTGCGCGCCATCGAACGACGCGACGAGCGGCCCGTCCCACACGATCTCCGCCCGCGCGGCGACATACAGCAGATCGCCGCTGTCGAAATCGACGAACAGCAGCCCCGCGCGCGGATCGTGCTGCAGGTTGCCGAGCGTGTTGAAGAAGCGGTTGCCGCTGAAATCCGGCGTCGTCAGCGTGTGCGCGTCGTCGACGCGCACGAAGCCCGGCATGCCGCCGCGATGCGACACGTCCGCGCCGCGCGCGGCGCCCGCGTCGGCCGACGTGTTCGCACTCGCGACGAAGAACGTATCGGCCTGCGCGAGCAGCGCGCGATCCGCGTCGCTTAGCCAGTCCGACACGTCGGACGCAACGGACGCCCCGGCTTCACGCGCGACGAACGTGGGTTTGCGGCCCTGGATGTACTTCGCACAGTTGCCGAAGCTCTGCTCGACCGCGATCGTCAGCGCGCCGCCGTCGGCCGAACGCACGACGCCGTTCACGCGATTGCGCCGGCGCGTATCGAATTCGATCCCGAGCCCGCCGAGCGGCGCCCCCGGCCGCCACGCGCCGGCCAGCGGATCGCCTGGCAGCGCATCGCCGTCGATGCGCAGCGTGCGCGCGTCCGGCGCCGTCACGAAGCCGGGCGTCCCGACCCGCAGCGTGGCCCACGGCTGGCCGTGCGCATCGACGCCGCCGAGCACGAAGAACGGCACCTGCGCAAAGAACGTCCGGTGCTGGTCCGGCATGAAGCGGCGAATCCCGCGCCGGCCGGCCGTGCCTGCGGCCTCCGTCACGCCCGCACGCTGCTGCACGGCAAGCTCGCCCGCGTGAAACGGCGCGACGTCGAGTTCCCAGCCCGGTACGGCGGCGGTCGGCGTGGTCATCGCGTTCTCCCGGTCAAGGCGCGGCTTCGTGTCAGGCGGCAAGCAGGCCGGCACGGGTCGTCGGCATCGCGACGAAGCCCGGCAGCGCCTCGACGCGCGCCAGCCACGCGCGCACGTGCGGATACGGTTCGAGCGACACGCCGCCTTCCGGCGCGTGCGCGATGTACGTGTAGGCGGCGACGTCGGCGATCGTCGGCTGCGCCCCCGCGGCGAACGGCTTGCCGGCGAGTTCCCGGTCGATCACGGCCAGCACCTTCGCGGCCGTGCGCTTGGCCGCGTCGTGATCGAGCGGCGCGCTGAACACGGTGACGAGCCGCGCGGCCGCCGGCCCCGATGCGATCGGCCCGGCCGCGTACGACAGCCAGCGCTGCACCGTCGCCGCGCCGGCGTCGTCGTCGGGCAGCCAGTGCGCGTCGCCGTAGCGCTTCGCGAGATAGACGAGGATCGCGTTCGAATCGGCGAGCACGGTGCCGTCGTCGTCGATCACCGGCACCTGGCCGAGCGGATTGAGCGCGAGGAAGGCGGGTTCGCGCTGCGCGCCGGCCGCGAGATCGACGTCGACGGTGTCGAACGGCAGCCCCAGCAGCGACAGGAACAGCCGAACGCGATGCGCATGCCCGGACAGCGGGAACGAATAGACACGAACCGGACGGGCGGGCTTGCTGGCGGCTGGCATGGAGAGGCTCCTGGATCTCGCGCCGCCGGGAATCGGCGACGAACGGCCCCAGCGTAGCGCTCGCCGTTCGCGTCCAGAAGACGGATAATCGCTGAAACATTATCCGCTTCCATAGGACAATCGACGATGGCCGATCTTCGCGACGTGAACCTGAACCGGCTGGCGATCTTCGTCGCGGTGGTCGATGCCGGCTCGCTGACGGCTGCGGCCGAGCGGCTCGGCCTCGCGAAGACGGTCGTCAGTACGCACATGCAGCGGCTCGAATCCGAGGTCGGCGCGAACCTGCTGGTGCGCACCACGCGGCGGCTGAGCGTGACCGATGCGGGGCGCGCGTTCTACGACGCGTGCCGCGACATCGTGCGCGCGACCGAAAGCGCGCTCGACGCGGTGTCGTCCGACGCGGGGCCGCTGCGCGGCACGCTGCGCGTGAGCGTGCCGATCGACTACGGCGCGCTCGTCGTCGCGCCGGCCGTCGTCGCGCTGCGCGACGCGCATCCGGGGCTCGACGTCGAACTGATCGCGAACGATCGCGTCGTCGATCTCGTCGCGGACAATCTCGACGTCGCGATCCGCATCGGCCGCCTCGCGGATTCGAACTATCGCGCGGTGCAACTCGGCGAGTACGAGAAATGGCTGGTCGCGAGCCCGGCGTTCGTCGCGCGGCACGGGCTGCCGCGCGCCCCGGATGCGCTCGCCGCGCTGCCGTTCGTGATGCTGTCGACGCTGTCGCGCCCGCATACGCTCGAACTTCTCGACGCGAGCGGCGGCCATGCGTCGGTGCGCTGCGTCGCGCCCGTCGTGTCGAACACGGCGACGGCCTGCCGTGCGATCGCGCTCGCGGGCGGAGGCTTCGGGCTCTTGACGGATTTCTCGATCGCGGAGGACGTCGCGGCCGGCCGGCTCGTCCGGCTGCTACCCGCATGGCGCTCGGCGCGGGCCGGGATTCACGCGGTGTATCCGTCGACGCGGCTGCCTTCGCCGAAGGTGCGTGCGTTCATCGATGCAATGAAGGCGAGGATCGGAGAAGCGCGATCAGCGACGCCGGCACGATCGAAACGCTCGAGGATGTGAAGCGTCGGATGGCTCCGCGACGCAACCGGATGCGAATCGCGCAAGTCCGATCGTCGCCGCATCCTAGCCCGCTTCGCGCAACGTCCCCAGCAGCACCTTCCTGCAACTCGCGACCATCTGGGCCTCCGGGTCGCGATACCCGGTGAGCAGCCACGCCGCGCCGACGTTCGTCATCGCGCCGACCAGCGCGAGCCCGACGAGCCGTTGCTCGGTGCGCTCGGCAGGCGTCACGGCCTCGCGCGCCGTGCCGATCGCCATGATCAGCTTGCCGAAGTCGATCAGTATCCGCTGGTACGTCATGTCGGTATCCGCGCTTACGCCCATCACCTCGAGCAGCAGCACGCGGGCCGCGCACGGATCGCGCAGGAATCCGAAGAACGCGGCGAGCCCCGCGTCGACGCGCTCGCGCAGATCGCCGCCGCGCGCCGCCACCGCCCGCGCGACCGCGTCGTGCAACTGCTGCGCGTGATGCAGGTAGGTGCAGCGCAGCAGATCCTCGGTACTGTCGAACGCCGCATAGAAATAGCGGTCGTTGAGCTTCGCTTCCTGGCAGATCGACCGCACGGTCGCCTTGCGGAACCCGACCGTGCCGAACACGCGCGTCGCCGCGCGGATCAGCGCATCGCGCCGCTCGGCGGCACGCACCTCGGGCGCCACGCCGCCGTACGCCCGGCCCCGTTTTTCCGTTTCGAGTGCTTTCTCCATTTCGCTATTTGACATCAGGACACCCGAAAACTAAAGTGGTGACGAATAACACCACAATAGGCGCGCCGCCGACGCAGCGCAAGCGGAACGGGAGGAACGACGAATGAAGGGGTTTTCCGGCAAGGTCGCCGCGATCACGGGCGCCGGTTCGGGCATGGGCCGCAGCCTCGCGGTCGAGCTCGCGCGGCGCGGCTGCGAGGTTGCGCTCGCCGACGTCGACGAAGTCGGGCTCGCCGGCACGGCGGCCGCGTGCGCGAAGCACGGCGTGCGCACGAGCACGCGGCGGCTCGACGTCGCCGACCGCGATGCGGTGTTCGCGTGGGCCGATTACGTGCGCGCCGAACACGGCAAGGTCAACCTGGTCTTCAACAACGCGGGCGTGTCGCTGGCCGCGAGCGCCGAGACCGCGCGCATCGCCGATCTCGAATGGATCGTCGGCATCAACTTCTGGGGTGTCGTGCACGGCACGCAGGCGTTCCTGCCGCATCTGCGCGCGTCGGGCGACGGGCACGTGATCAACACGTCGAGCCTGTTCGGACTCGTCGCGATGCCGACGCAGAGCGCCTACAACGCGACCAAATTCGCCGTGCGCGGCTTCACCGAGGCGCTGCGGATGGAGCTCGAACTCGACGGCGCGCCCGTCAGCGCGACCTGCGTGCATCCGGGCGGCGTCGCGACCAACATCGTCGACGCGAGCCGCGTCGACACCAGCATCCACGCGCTCACGGGCCAGGACGAAGCGACCCACCGCCGTCAGGCGAACCGCCTGATCAACGCGACGACAGCCGACGATGCCGCGCGGCAGATCCTCGCCGGCGTCGAGCGCAACGCGCGCCGCGTGCTGGTCGGCGCCGATGCCCGCCGCCTCGACAAGCTCGCGCGCCTGCTCGGCGCCGGCTACCAGCGGCTGGTGCTGCGCCACGTGCGCCGCGCCCGCGCGCGCAATCTCGAGCGCATCCATGCGCCGGCCGCGCTCCCGACCACCCCGACCAAGGATCCCGCATGACCTCGACGACGACCGACCGGCGCGACGTGCCGCCCGCCCGCGGCGACAGCCGCGACCTCGACGTGCTGATCGTCGGCGCCGGCCTGTCCGGCATCGGCGCCGCCTATCACCTGAAGCGGCGCTGCCCGTATGCGAGCGTGGCGATCGTCGAGGCGCGCGACGCGATCGGCGGCACCTGGGACCTGTTCCGCTATCCCGGCGTCCGTTCGGATTCCGACATGTTCACGCTCGGCTACAGCTTCCGCCCGTGGCACAGCGACAAGGCGATCTCGGACGGCCAGACGATCCTCGACTACATCCGCGACACTGCGCGCGCGTACGGCATCGACCAGACGATCCGCTACGGCCAGAAAGTGGTCGCGGCAGACTGGGATTCGAACCGCGCGCGCTGGACGGTGCACATCGAGCGCACGCGGGACGGCGCGGTCGACACGCTGGTCTACACGTGCCGCTTCCTCTACATGTGCAGCGGCTATTACGACTACGACGGCGGCTACCTGCCCGACTGGGCCGGTATGGAATCGTTCGAAGGTCGAATCGTTCATCCGCAGCAATGGCCGAAGGACCTGTCTTACGCGAACCGGCGCGTCGTCGTGATCGGCAGCGGCGCGACGGCCGTCACGCTGGTGCCGTCGATGGCGGCCAATGCGAAACACGTGACGATGCTGCAGCGCTCGCCGACTTACATCGTGTCGCTGCCCGCACGCGACAAGATCGCGAACGCGTTGCGCCGCGTGCTGCCGTCGAGCCTCGCGCACCGGATCGTGCGCATGAAGAACGTACTCCTGACGATGTACCTGTACAACGTGTCGCGCCGCAAGCCCGAGCAGACGAAACGGTTCATCATCCGCGCGGCCGGCAAGCAGCTCGGCCCCGACTTCGACGTCGCGAAGCATCTGACGCCGCGCTACATGCCGTGGGACCAGCGCGTGTGTCTCGTGCCGAACGGCGATCTGTTCAAGTCGATCCGCGCGGGCCGCGCCTCGATCGTCACCGACGAGATCGAGCGCTTCACGCCGACCGGCCTGAAGCTGAAGAGCGGCCAGCAACTCGACGCGGACGTGATCGTCACCGCGACGGGACTGAAAGTGAAGATGCTCGGCGGCGCGCGCGTCACGGTCGACGGCCGCGCGGTCGATCTGCCCCAGACCGTGTCTTACAAGGGAATGATGTACAGCGACGTGCCGAACCTCGCATCGTCGTTCGGTTACACGAACGCGTCGTGGACGCTGAAGGCCGAGCTGATCGCGCGCTACGTGTGCCGGCTGCTCAACCACATGCGCGCGAACGGCTACGACACCTGCGTGCCGCGGCTCGGCGCGGGTGATCTCGGCGACGTGCCGGCGGTGAACCTGAGCTCGGGCTACATCCAGCGCGCGGCCGGCATCCTGCCGAAGCAGGGGCATCGCAAGCCCTGGAAATTCCATCAGAACTACGTGCTCGATCTCGCGTCGCTGAAGTTCAGCGGGCTCGCCGATTCGGCGATGCAGTTCGAACGCCGCGCGAAAGCCGGCCCGGCCGCCGCGCCGGTCGCCGATCCCATACTCGAAACCCGTTGAGGCCGACATGAGCCATACGCTCCACCTGATCCAGAACGTGCTGCTCGGCGTCGTCGCGGTGCTCGCCGCGCTTGCGCTGTTTTCCGGCTACGTCGCGCGCCGCGTGACGCGCGCGTTTCCGCCCGAAGGCCGCTTCGTCGACATCGGCGGCGACCACATCCATTACGTCGAATACGGCAGCGGCCCGCCGCTCGTGTTCGTGCACGGGCTCGCCGGGCAGTGGCGCAACTTCGCGTACCTGCCGCTCACGCGGCTCGCGCAGCATCATCGCGTGATCCTCGTCGACCGGCCCGGCGCCGGCCGCTCGCTGCGCGGCGCCAACTCGCAGGCGAACGTGTTCGCGCAGGCCCGCACGATCGCCGCGTTCATCGACGCGCTGAAGCTCGATCGGCCCGTGCTCGTCGGCCACTCGCTCGGCGGCGCGATCGCGCTCGCGGTCGGTCTCAACCATCCGGAGCGCGTGAGCCGGCTTGCGCTGATCGCGCCGCTGTCGCACGAGCAGACCGAGCCGCCGGCGCCGTTCAAGCCGCTGATGCTGCCGTCGCCGCTGGTGCGCCGCTTCGTGTCGTGGACCTTCGCGATCCCGCTGACGATCCTGACCGGCCGCAAGGCCGTGAGCCAGGTGTTCGCGCCGGAAGCCGTGCCGCGCGACTTCCCGGTGAAGGGCGGCGGGCTGCTCGGGATGCGGCCGCACGTGTTCTACGCAACGGCGACGGACCTGCTGTCGGCGCCCGTCGACCTCCCCGCGATGGAGCGCCGCTACGCGGACCTCGCGTTGCCGGTCGACGTGCTGTACGGTCGCGCCGATCCGATCCTGAACTGGCGTACGCACGGCGAGGCGCTCGCGCAGAAGTCGGCGCGCGTGCGGCTGAAAGTCGTCGAAGGCGGGCACATGCTGCCCGTCACGATTCCGGACGCAACGGCGGACTGGCTGCTCGAAGTCGCCGCCGCGCCGGTCGAGACGCCAACGCAGAGCGCGCACGTCGCGCATTGATCGGCCGCGGGCCTGCCGGCCGCAACGCGCCGCGTGCCGGTCAGCCTTCGTCATCGGGCAGCGACAGCCCGAGCTCCGTGATGACCTCGCGCGCGCTGCGGAACGCCTCGACCGCCGCCGGCGCGCCCGCGTACAACGCGCTGTGCAGCAGCACCTCGCGGATCTCGACGAGGCTCGCGCCGTTGTTGAGGGCGCCACGCACGTGGCCCTTCAGTTCCGTGCTGCGGCCGAGCGCGGCCAGCATCGCGCAGGTACAGAGGCTGCGCGTCTTCAGGTCGATCCCGCCGCGCTGCCACGTGCTGCCCCACGCGTGCTCGTTCAGCCAGTTCTGCAACGGACGCGAAAAACCGTCGAGGTCGCGCATCGCACGCTCGACGAACGCCTCGCCCATCACCTCGGTGCGGCGCGCCTTGCCCTGTTCCCTGTCCTGTTCGCTCATGTCGTGTCCTGTCTGAAGTCGTGGCCGCTTCGGCGTTGCCCGCGGCCGGGTGGGTCCGCTTCATGTTCGCGGCACGCGGACGTTTCGTCAAAGACCGTGTCCTCGGGTCGTGGCCGGCCGCGTCACGCGCGGAACGTCGGGTCGAACGCTACGTAACATCCGGCCCGGCGTTACGGTTCCTTACGGGAACATCACGGCGAGTGCGCCGGCACGTCCGGCGCCTCCGTCTCGCGAAAGCGCCATTCATCCGTTTAAATCGCGTCGATATTCCCGATTCCCGCAACAAAGCGCTGACGCGTTTCGCGAAAGGTGTCATGGCGCGGAATTTGCAGTAATGGCCCGGACACAACTTCCAATGTCGAGGCCTCCAATGCACCATTACTTAAAGAAGTCGGCGGTATCGCTGGCCGTCCTGTCGCTGCTCTCGCTGTACGGCTGCGGTTCGGTCGACGGACCGGTCACGCCGTCGATCAAACCGAGCACGTCGGGGACGTCCGGCACTTCGGGGACTTCAGGGACGTCGGGCGGCGGCTCGTCGGGCACGTCCGGCGGCGGTAGTTCGGGGACGTCGGGCACTTCCGGTACGTCGGGTACCTCCGGTACCTCGGGCACCTCTGGTACGTCGGGCACTTCCGGTACCTCGGGCACCTCCGGGACGTCAGGCACTTCCGGTACGTCGGGCACCTCCGGGACGTCGGGCACTTCCGGCACTTCCGGCACGTCGGGCACTTCCGGCACTTCCGGGACGTCGGGCACTTCCGGTACGTCGGGTACTTCCGGTACGTCGGGTACTTCCGGTACGTCGGGCACTTCCGGTACGTCGGGCACTTCCGGTACCTCGGGCACTTCCGGCACGTCGGGCACTTCCGGTACGTCGGGTACTTCCGGTACGTCGGGTACTTCCGGTACGTCGGGCACTTCCGGTACGTCGGGCACTTCCGGTACGTCGGGCACTTCCGGTACGTCGGGCACTTCCGGTACGTCGGGCACTTCCGGTACGTCGGGCACTTCCGGCACGTCGGGCACTTCCGGCACGTCGGGTACCTCCGGTACGTCGGGCACTTCCGGCACGTCGGGCACTTCCGGCACGTCGGGCACTTCCGGCACCTCCGGCACCAACGTCACCCCGCTCGGCAACGTCCTCCAGCAAACCGGCACGCTCGTCACGGCACTCGGCACGACGGTCGCGAACGGCGGTTCGCAGATCGGCGGCGTGCAAGTTCCGGGCACGAACCCGACGACGGCCACCAGCATCGGCAACGCGGTCACCAGCCTCGGCAACGGCGTGCAGTCGCTCGGCAACGGCGTCGCGGCCGGCCTCGGCTCGATCGGCGTGTCGCCGAACCCGCTCGGCCCGACGCTCACGTCGACCACCGGCCTGCTGACCGGCGCCGGGAGCGCGGTCAACAACCTCGGCAACGCGGTGACGAGCCTCGGCACCGGTCCGCTGTCGCCGCTCGCGCCGGCGACGACCCTGGTCGGCAGTCTGGTCAACACGGTCGGCACCGCGGTCAACTCGACCGCATCGGCGCTGAACACCGCGCTGAACAGCGCGCCGGTCCAGCAACTCGAGACGCAGCTCGGCAGCGTGATCAACCCGATCACGAACACGCTGACCGGCGGCGCCACGACGCCTGGCGCCACGCAGATGCTCGGCGGCGCAACCCTGCTCGGCGCCCCGCTCAGTGGCCTGCTGAACACGCTCGGCAGCGGCCTCGGCCTCGCCGGTACGCAGGTCGGCAACGCGACCGGCAACCCGGTCGGCACGAGCGCAGGCAGCAGCGTGTCCCAGCTCGGCAACACGGTGTCGTCGGCTGGCGGCCTGCTGTCCAGCGGCAGCTCCAGCAGCGGCACCAACCCGCTCGCGCCGATCACCGGTCTGCTCGGTACGCTGACGGGCGGGCTCGGCGGCGGCAGCAGCTCGAGCGGCTCCGGCGGCACCAGCGGGACGAGCGGCACCAGCGGCGGCCCGCTCGCGCCGATCACGGGCCTCCTCGGCACGGTGACGGGCGCGCTCGGCGGTCTCGGTTCGAGCGGCACCAGCGGCACGAGCGGCACGAGCGGCACGAGCGGTACCACCGGCTCGGGCATCGGCGGCCTGCTGGCACCGGTCACCGGCCTCGTCAACTCGCTGACGCCGCTTGGCGCAAGCCTCACCGGCACGGTCACGACACCGGGCGGCAACCTGACCGGCAACCTCGGCGGTGCGCTGACGAGCGGCCCGGTCGGCACGCTGACGGGCTCGCTGACCTCGCCGGCCGGCGCGCTCGGTGCGCTCGGCACGGCCAGCCCGGGCGGCGCGGCCGGCACGGTAACGACGCCGTCCGGCAGCGGCACCGTCACGACCGGCCTCACCGGCACTTCGAACGGCACCACCACGGCTGGCGCGACCAACCTGCTGGCACCGGTGACGAACCTGCTCGGCGGTCTGCTCGGCGCCGTCCCGAAGAAGTAACGCTTCACCTATCAGAACCACAGGCCAGTGGCCGGGCACATACCAATCCAAAGCCCGGCCGATGGCCGGCGTCACCCGCCAGGCGGGGGCGCCGGCCATCACCCCGACGAGGATCCGATCATGAACTCCACGCTCGACGGCATCGCCGCGGTCCAGGACCGCCCGCCCCGTTCCGCCACGCCATTCCGCGCGGGCCTGCTCGGCATCGCGGCCGGCCTCTTCGCGCTGTGGATCACGCGCGACCAGCCGAACCTCGACGCGGCCACGCGCGCGGTCATCGCGAGCCTCGCGATCATCGGCACGATCGCGCTGCACGAAATCTTCATCTCGCGCGTCTACCTGCGTCCGAGCGCGGGACTGTCGCAGCAGGCCGTGCGCCCGCTCGGGCTCGCTCGCGTCGCGACGCGGCTCGGCGCGCTGACGTCGATCTACGCCGGCATCGGCATGATCTACTGGCTGCTGCCCGAATATCACGGCGCGTTCTACCTGCCGTTCTGGTCGCTGCTGCGCTCGCTCGCGCCGTACGTGATCGTCGCCGCGCCGTTCTACTTTGCGTGGATGGATCGCCACCAGCGCGAAACCGACGACGCATACCTGCTATGGGGCCGCTACCTGTTTCGCCGCGAGAAGCCCGCGAGCTGGCAGCCGGTGCGCGAGATGCTCGCCGGCTGGGGTGTGAAGGCGTTCTTCCTGCCGCTGATGACCGTCTACCTGTCGAAGGATGCCGATCACCTGAGTGCGTCGCTTGCGAACGCGCTGCACGCGCCGATGACGCTCGCGACGTTCGTATTCCTGTACGACCTGTCGTTCACGATGGACCTGATGTTCGGCACCGTCGGCTATCTGTGCACGTTCCGCATCCTCGACAGCCACGTGCGCACCGTCGAGCCGACCACGCTCGGCTGGGTCGCCGCGCTGATGTGCTACCAGCCGTTCTGGTCGCTGATCTCGAACAACTACATCCGCTACGAAGGCTCGCTGTTCTGGGACAACTGGCTGCTGTCCGCGCCGACGCTGCGCGTGATCTGGGGTGCGGCGATCATCCTGCTGCTGATGACCTACGCGCTGTCGACGATCTCGTTCGGGCTGCGTTTCTCGAACCTCACGAACCGCGGGATCATCACGTCGGGCCCGTATCGTTTCACGAAGCATCCGGCGTACATCACGAAGAATCTGTCGTACTGGATGGTGTCGGTGCCGTTCGTCGAACCGCTCGGCTGGCAGGTCGCGCTCATGCACTGCGCGGGGCTCGTCGCGGTCAATCTGATTTACTACACGCGGGCGAAGACGGAGGAGCGTCATTTGATGCGTGATCCTGACTATCGCACGTATGCCGAGTGGATTGCGCAGCATGGGTTGTTCGCGCGAATCAGGCAGGCGTTCGGGGCGCGGCAGGCGGTGTGAGGCGGCGACAGGTAGCCGGGCAGTATGTGATTTCGAGACAACCGCCGGCAAACGGCATCGACACACCCGCCCCCTTGCGACCAATTGTCGCGAAACACCCCGATTCCCCGCGTTTCGTCGCTTTTCTCCCGCAGTCCGATTGCCCGCCCCGTGCCCGTCGCGTATGGTGCTGACCGTCCGCGCGCCTGCCGCCCGGACCTCCGACCGTCGTCCCGCACGACGGCCGCGCGGGCCGTGCCCGCCATCACCGTCTCCGCGGCACCGCCTTCGGCGCCGCGCGTTCATGAGGAGAGAGGCGTGATCCACAAAGTCCTGATCCTGTTCGCACTCTGCATCGCGGGCCTCGCCGCGATCGCCGCCGGTTTCCAGCACATCCCCAGCTGATTCGCGGCCCCGGCTCGCTCGCCGAGCCCGGGGGCCGCTGCCATTTCCTTTTCCCGTTTGCGATGAACCCCTTTCTCGATGCGCCCGGGACGGGCGCCTTTTGCCATGCGTATCGACGTACAGCATTCCCAGCACGACATCGACGATGAACTCGACACGCTCTACGCGCGTCTGCACCAGCCGGGCCATCGCCTGCACGGCCTGCCGGCCGTCGCGCTCGGCGACTCGGGCCTGATCGTCCGCCACCGCGAGGCCGACGGCGAATACTTCCTTTACGTCGAGGATCCGTCGGCCCGGCAGCTCGCCGGCTACACGATCTTCAACCGGCTCCCCGAACTGCCGCGCCGCGCGGACCGCTACCTGCGCGCGCCGCACACGCGGCTGCGCGGGTCCGCGCAACGCAAGGGGCTCGCGACGACGCTGTATCGATGGGGCCTCGACGCGGGCCTGTGCCTGATCAGCGGCGCACGTCAGTCGATCGGCGCGGCGCAGCTCTGGACCGCGCTCGCGCACGACTATCGGCACGGCTTCGTCGACGTCGAGGACCGCGCGCTGCGCTATCTCGGCGAGGCCGTCGCGGACGACGTGCACGGTGCGCTGCATACGCGCCGGCTGTTGCTCGGCAACGGATGGACACTCGGCGACCTGGCACGCGTAACCGGGATGATCGATACACTCGCCGCGGAGCGTCCGGACGTGAAGTTTCCGCGGGAAGGATGCGAGTGGCATCGCCTGCACCGCGTCGCGAACGCGCGCCACGTCGCTCACGCACCGATGCGATAATCCGTCGGATTCGCGCGGCGTCGCCGCGCAAGCCACCCTCCCCGACGCTCCTTGATGGCTTCCGAACTCCGAACCGATTCCGAACGCTGCATCGACATCGTCGCGCTGTGCGGCAGCCTTCGTGCGCAGTCGTACAACGCGGCGCTGCTGGACGCAGCCGCACGCGTCGCGCCGCGCGGGATGCGCATCACGCGTTTCGATCGTCTCGGCGAGTTTCCGCTGTTCAATCCCGATGCCGAATATCCGTCGCCGGCCGCGGTGCGCGACCTGATCGAGCGGCTGAACGCCGCGGACGGCGTGCTGATCGCGAGCCCGGAATACGCGCACGGCGTGACGGGCGTGATGAAGAACGCACTGGACTGGGTCGTGGGATGCGAGGCCGTGGTGTACAAGCCGGTCGCGGTATTGAACGCGTCGCCGCGCGCGACGCATGCGGACGCGGCGCTGCGCGAAACGCTGTCGGTGATGTCGGCGTGCATCGTCGAGCGCGCGTCGATCACGTTGCCGATCCTCGGCAGCCAGCTCGACGCGGCGGGCATCGCCGCGCATCCGCCGTTCGCGTCGGCGCTGACCGACGCGTTGCACGCGCTGCGCGCGGCGATCGACGCGCAGGCGCCGGGTCGCTAGACGACAACCCGCGCGGCGGCGCGGCCGAAGGCGTGCGTTATCGCGCCTTGGCGCGCGTGGTCTTCCTCGCGGGTTTCGTCGGCTTCGCGACCTTCGCGCGCGGCGCTTCCTTCTCGGGCTGAGCGCCGCCGCCGGCGAGATCCTCGAGCCACGCCAGCGCATCGATGTACGACATGAATTGCTGCAGGTATTCCGGCGACAATTCGCGCATCGTCGCGAGCGACCGATGCACGAGACTGTTCGAATTGAGCGGCCCCGCGTTGCGCGGCACCTGGTCGAGCGACTGGCGATACTGCTGTTCGGTGCGGACCTTCGACCACGTCGCGCGGAAGTAGTCGATCAGTTCGGGATCGATCCCGTTTCGATCGGCCTGCGCATCGCGCGCGAGCTGCTCGACGAGCCCGCCGAGCAGGCCGTGCGCGGGCGCCCGGGCGGCGGCTTGCGCCGTCTCGCTCGCGGCTGCCGTCTCATCGGCTCGCGCGACGATCTCCGCAAACCATTCCAGCAGCGTCGCGAGCCGCGCATCGAGCAACGCGCGCGCGTCGCCATCGAGCGCGGCCGCGCGCTTTTCGAGCGCGTCGAGCCGATGGAAGCGCACCGGATCCAGCCGGTCGGCGCCCTGCTCGCGCCACGCGTCGAGCGTCGCGCGCACGTGCGTCGCGTCGTCCGTCACTTCGCCTTCCCCCCGCTCGAGGCGGTCTTGCGCGGCACCGGCGCGATCTCCACGCGGCGGTTCTTCGCGCGGCCTTCATCGTCCGCATTCGAGCTGACCGGCTGCTCGGAGCCGAACGCGGCCGCGAACACCGACGGCGCCGGCACGCCGGCGTCGATCAGCGCACGCGTGACCGTCAGCGCGCGCTTGGCCGACAGTTCCCAGTTGTCCGCGAACTGGCGGTTGCCGGCACGCACCTGCTGGTCGTCGGCGAAGCCGCTGATCATCAGGATCTCGTCGCGCGTCTTCAGGTACGCGGCCAGCGGCGTGGCGAGCGTCTTCAGCAGATCGCGGCCCTCGGGCTGCAGCTGGTCGGAGTTCAGCGCGAACAGCACGTTGCCGCTGATGCCGATGCGTCCGTTCACGAGCGTCACGCGGCCGGCCGCGAGCGGCCCGGCGAGCGCCTCTTCGAGCGACTTGCGCTGCTGCGCCTCCTGCTGGCGCGCACGCACGGCTTCCTCGAGCTTCGACGTGAGCTGCAGCTGCATGCCGATCACGCCGACGAGGATCAGCACGAATGCACCGAGCAGCACCGACATCAGGTCGGCGAACGCGGGCCACACCGGCGCGGAAGGCGCGCCGTCGTCGATTTCGTCGTGCATGCGTTACGCTCCGACCGAGGCCCGCCGACCGGCGATCTGCTGCAGGTCCTCGACGATCTGCTTCTGCGACATCATGCTCAGATCGATCACCTCGCGCGCCTGCGCGACGTAGTACTCGAGCTGCTCGTCGCTGCGCGCGAGCGATTTCTCGAGCGCGGCCTCGATACGCTGCAGGTGGTTCAGCAGCTTGTCGTTCGATTCGCCGAACACCTGCACGGCCGCACCGAATGCATCGCCGAGGCTCGCGACCTCGACCGCCCCCGCCGTGACCTGCGCGGCCACCGAATCGAGCTTGCGCGTTTCGGCATCGACGGTGTCGTTGAAGCGCGCGCCGACGCGGTCGAGCAGGTCGGCCGACGTACTGACGAGCGCGTCGATCGCGGTGCGCTGCTCGGTCGACGCGTGGTTGACCGCGCCGAGCAGCGTTTCGAGCGTCGCGAGCAGGCGGCTGCGCTCCTCGAGCATCGCGGTGTCGCGCACCATGCTGTCGGACAGACGCTGGCGCAGTTCGGCGACGACGTCGGCCGCGGCCTTCGGCGCTTCGGATGCGGCTTGCACGAGGCGCGAGATTTCGTTGATCGTGTCGCTCGCGTGCACCTGTGCCTGGGCGGTGATGTCGTTCGCGGTGCGGGTCAGCGTGTCGCAGATGTCCTGTTGGCGCGTCGCGGCCTGTGCGCTCGTCCGCGCCCATTCGTCGCGCAACGCGGCGGCCATGGCAGCGAGCGAGTCGTTCCATGCGGACAGGCGTGCTTCGTCGCGTGCGGCCAGTTGCGTTTGCAGGCTCGTGTGCGAATCGCGAATCGTCGACAACAGGTCGTTCGAACGTTGTTCGAACGTGGACGCCTGTGCCGTGAGATCGCGCGTCGTTTGCGCGAGCGCATCGCAGATTTCCTGCTGACGGCCTGCACTATGCACGCCCGCACGTTGCCACTCGTCGCCGAGCTTCGTCGCCATCGCGGCCAGCGAAGCATTCCACGTCGCCAGACGTTCTTCGTCACGCGCGGCCAGTTGCGTTTGCAGGCCCGTGTGCGATTCGCGAATCGTCGACAGCAGATCGGTCGAGCGTTGTTCGAACGTGGACGCTTGCGCGGTCAGATCGCGCGTCGTCTGCGCCAGCGCATCGCAGATTTCCTGCTGACGGCCCGCGCTGTGCACGCCCGCGCGCTGCCATTCGTCGCCGAGCTTCGCAGCCATCGCGGTCAGCGACGCATTCCACGCCGCCAGACGTTCTTCATCGCGCGCGGCCAGTTGCGTTTGCAGCGCCGCATGCGACTCGCGCATCGCGGCAAGCGCCCCGCCCGAATGCCGCTCGAA